>JBJHCH010000025.1:0-37803 GCA_050485905.1 Paracoccaceae bacterium
TGTTCATCATCGCCACCGGCCAGTCGGGCCACCCGCTCAGCCGCCATTACGACAATCTGGGAGAGTTGTGGCGGCGCGGCGAATACATCCCCATGAGCCTCGATCCGCAGCTTGCCCGCGCCGGGGCGGTGGGCGTGACCACGCTGCTGCCGCTGGTGGACTAGGGCGTGCACGGGGTTAAAATCCGGTAAACAAAAAATCGGAAATCTAGCGTTTTCAATGACATGACTTTTTGTGCACGCGTGCACACCCCGTGCACAGCCCCCCGTTTGCACCCGGATTCACCGGCGCGAAGCCCCCGATTATCGCCCTTGCCTCCCGCCACGAAGGTCCACGATAGTCGGCACATGACCCAGAACGCCAAAGCCCCCAAGCTGCGCATCCGGATCGTCTTTGGCGATCTCGGAATGATCGGCCCAGGCAAGGCCGACCTGCTGGAAGGCATCGACCGCTGCGGCTCGATCGCCGCAGCCGGGCGCCAGATGGGGATGAGCTACAAGCGCGCCTGGCAGTTGATCGGCACGATGAACGAGATGTTCAGGGAACCGCTGGTGGACAGCACCCGCGGCGGCCCCGGCGGCGGCGGCGCCGCCCTGACCGAAACAGGCCGCACGGTCCTCGGCCTCTATCGCAGCGTCGAGGCCGATGCCGCCGAAGCCGGCACCCGCCCCCTCGACGCGCTCCAGTCCCTCCTTCGCGGCACGCCAGACCAGCAATAGAGCCATCACCGGCCTGACGGTCAGCGCGTCATTCCGCGGCAGGAAAGAAAAGCTGCTCCCCACCCACGGTGAAGCCGGCGATTGCCGCCTGACCTTCGCCCGAGACGATCCAGTCGATGAAAGCCTGCCCCTGATCCGCCTTCACATGCGGGTGGCGGTCCGGGTTCACCAGAATGATGCCATAGGGATTGAACAGCACCGGATCGCCCTCGAACACGATTTCCAGCGGCCCGCGGTTCCGGAACGATAGCCAGGTGCCACGGTCGGCCAGCGCATAGGCCGGCACCTGCGCGGCGGTATTCAGCGTCGCCCCCATGCCCGAGCCGGTGGAAAGGTACCAGCCCCCCCCAGGCGCAACCCCGGCCGCAGCCCAAAGCGCCATCTCGGCCACATGCGTGCCGCTGTCATCCCCGCGCGAGGCGAAAGATGCCCCCGCCCCCGCAATCGCCGCCATCGCCGCAGCCGCGTCAGCCGCGCCACGCAAACCTGCAGGATCGTCACCTGGCCCGACAATGACGAAGTCATTATACATCACGTCAAATCGCTGCACCCCGTAGCCCTCGGCGACGAACTGCTCTTCTTGGGCGCGGGCATGAACGAAGACGACATCGACATCCCCCCGCCGCCCGGTCTCCAACGCCTGCCCGGTTCCCTGCGCGACCACGCGCACCTCGATCCCGGACGCGGCGGTGAAGATCGGCAGGATGTGGTCGAACAGCCCCGAGTTTTCCGTAGAGGTGGTCGACGCCACCGTGATGAACGCCTGCGCGCCGACCGGCAGCGCCGCAAGGATCGCAAGGCCGGAAGCAACGGGCAGGATGAAGCGGCGGGCGTGGGTCATGCTGGCTTCCGGGCGATCACCAGACAAGATCGCCCGCAAGGAAAGCGCGCGCCTCTGGCCTATCTGGCCCCGCCAGGAATTCGGCTGCCGGTCGGTGCTCGATCAGCCGGCCGCGATGCAGGAACGCCACGTCCTCGGCCAACCGCCGGGCCTGGCCGAGGTTGTGGGTGGTCATCACAATCGTGATCCCCTCGGCCGAGAACTGCTCGACCATGTCCTCGATGATCCGCGTGGCCGAGGGGTCGAGCGCCGAACACGGCTCGTCGAGGAACAGCACCTGCGGGCGCATCGCCCAGGCCCGCGCCAGCGCCAGACGTTGCTGTTCGCCACCCGACAACAGACGCGCGGGCCGGTCGGCCAGAGGGGCCAGCCCGAAGCGGTCAAGCGTGCGCGCGACAGTTTCGCGCCGCTCTGTCCGCGCCATGCCCTTCAAGGCCAGCGGATAGTCAAGGTTCGCCGCCACCGACCGACGCAGCAGGACGGGGCGCTGAAACACCATCGCCTGAGCCTCGGCCCGCGCGGAGCCATCCGCCCAGAGCCTGCGCCCCGAGGTCGGCTCGATCAACCCATGGCACAGGCGCAGGAACAGGCTCTTGCCCGCGCCGTTCGGCCCCAGCACGATCAGGCGACGCCCGGCCTCGATACGGATGGAGATATCCGACAACAGGTCCGTCCCACCGGCGGCGTAGCTCACGCTTTCCAGCGAAAGCGGCAGGATCGACGAAGAAAGCCCACGCGCAGCCATCATCCCAGCCGCCCCCGCGCCCACTGCCCCGCCCCCCAGGCAGCAGCGTTCAGCGTGAGGGTCAGCACCATCAGGATGATCCCCAGCGCAACGGCGAGGCCAAGATTGCCGCGGCTCGTCTCCAGCGTGATGGCGGTCGTCATGGTCCGCGTGTGGCCGGCGATATTGCCGCCGACGATCAGCACCGCGCCGACCTCTGCGCTCGCACGTCCGAACCCGGCAAGCACCCCGGTCAGCAGGCTCACGCGGCCGTCCCACAGAAGCGTGGGCACCGCGCGCAGCCGTCCTGCGCCAAGGCTGCGCAACTGTTCGCGGTATTCGACCCAAAGATCCTCGACCACGGAACGGGTCAGCGAAATGACGATGGGCAGGATCAGCAGCGTCTGCGCGACAATCATCGCGGTCGGCGTGAACAGCAATGCCAGCCCGCCCAGCGGCCCGGACCGCGACAGCATCAGATAAACCACCAGCCCCGCCACCACCGGCGGCAGGCCCATGAGGGCGTTGAAGATCACGATCACCGCGCCCCGACCGGGAAACCGCGCCAGCGCCAACCCTGCCCCTAGCGGCAATCCGATCACGCAGGCCACCATCACCGCCGTCAGCGTGACGCGCAGGCTGAGTCCAATGATCTGCACGAGCGCCGCATCGAGCGTGACGATCAGGCTGAAAGCGGTAGTGAAGGGGCTTTCCACCGAAACTCCTTTCAGAAAGCAGTAGAAGAAGATCAGAAATCAGAATACTGTTCAAACCTGTAATTCTTGCAGGATAACGCAATCTGATGCAGGATCTTCCGACCGATGGCATGGCGCTGCCACATCTCGCCGCGCCGCCCCTGATGACCACTGCCGAAGTGGCCGACTATCTGCGGGTCAGGGAGCGCACGATCTACGAGATGGTCGCGCGCCAGACCATTCCGTTCAGCCGGGCGACAGGTAAGCTGCTGTTCCCCCGCCGACTGGTCGATGCATGGCTTGAGGCGCAGACCGAGGTGCCGCGCGCCGGCATTGCCCCGCCGCCACCGATCTACGCAGGCTCGAACGACCCGCTGCTGGAATGGGCGCTCCGCCAATCGGCCAGCGGGCTGGCGGTGTTGGCCGCAGGCTCGATGCACGGTCTGACGGAACTGGCAGCCGGGCGCGCGATGCTGACTGGCTGTCACCTGATGGATGCCGAACGCCGCGAATGGAACCTTTCCGCGGTGAAAGCGCACCTGCCGGGGGCGAGCCATGTGGTGATCCACTGGGCGCGGCGGACGCAGGGGTTGATCACCGCGCCGGGCAATCCGCTGGGAATCACCGGGTTGAAGGACGCGGCAGCGCGGCGGCTGCGCTTTGCCACCCGATCCGAAGGCGCAGGCTCTCAGCGCCTGCTTGATGTGCTGCTGGCGCGCGAGGGGCTGAGCGCCGACGACCTGACCCCGACCGAACGCCCCGTCGAGACCCATGCCGACCTCGCTGCCCTGATCGAGCTGGGTGAGGCGGACTGCGGCCTCGGTCTGCAAGCAGCGGCCGGGCGGCTGGGCTTCCACCCGCTGGTGAGTGATGAGTGTTTCGACCTCGTGATGACCCGGCGAGACTATTTCGAGCCTGCGATCCAGACGCTTCTTGCCTTTACGCGCTCCGACGCCTTCGCCCGCCGTGCTGATCATCTGGTTGGCTACGACCTGACCGATCTGGGAAAGGTGCGCTGGAACGGCTGAGAACCTGAGCCACACAGGCTGGCGCACATCATCATGGCGCGGCGTCACGCCGCGGCATTAGCCACACGACATTCATGGGACGGACCTGCTATCTGGCAAAGGCCTTGGCAGGGCGTTCCGGCTTTGGACGCGAGAAGTCGAATTCTTCCGCGAAATGGCAGGCGATCAGGTGTTCGGGTTCGATCTCGCGCCACTCCGGCGCCTCGGCCCGGCAACGGTCGCGGGCAAAGGGGCAGCGGGTGTGAAAGCGGCAGCCCGTCGGCACCGACAGCGGGTTCGGGATCTCCCCCTCCAGCCGGATCGGATTGAACTCCGCATCCGGGTCGGTCTGCGGGATCGCCGATAGCAGCGCATGGGTGTAGGGATGTCGTGGGTTGAAGAACAGCCGCACGACCGGCGCATATTCCATGAAGCGCCCGACGTACATAACCGCCACGCGGTGGCTGATCCGCGCAACCACCGCCAGATCATGGGCGATGAACAGAAACGCCACCCCCATCTCGCGCTGCAGGTCGCGCAGCAGGTTCACGATCTCGGCCTGGATCGAAACGTCCAGCGCCGAGACGCTTTCGTCGCAGACCACGAAATCAGGCTTGGCCACCAGCGCGCGGGCGATGCAGATGCGTTGGCGCTGCCCGCCGGAAAAGGCGTGGGGAAAGCGACGCAGGTGTTCGAGGTTCAGCTTGCAGCGCGCCGCGATCTCGCGCACCCGGGCATCGATCTGGTCGCGGTCGCGCATCAGGCCAGCCGCGACCAGCGGCTCGGCGATGATGTCGCGCACTGTCATGCGCGGGTTCAGGCTGGAATAGGGATCCTGAAAGACCAGGCTCATCCGGGGGCGAAAGCGGCGCAGCTTCTCGCCCCGCAGTGCCACGAGATCGACCTCGACGCCATCCGCAAGATAGGTCACGCGCCCGCCGGTGGGGTCGATCGCACGCAGGATCGCACGGCCAACCGTCGTCTTGCCAGAGCCGGATTCGCCCACCAGCCCGACCGTCTCGGCCCGGTTTATGTCGAAGCTCACACGATCCACTGCGCGCACCGGCTCTGCCTGCACTCCGAAGAACCCCTTGCGGGGTGAGGAAAAGGCCACCTCCAGATCGCGCACGCTGATCAGCGGCGTCGTCATGCGACGACCCGCTCTGCTTGGACGACGTGACAACTGACGCGGTGGCCGGGCGATACGTCGCGCACGACCGGCGCCACCCGGTCGCATTCCCCTGGGCGCATTAGCGGGCAGCGGGTGTGGAACGGGCAGCCGCGGGGCCGTTCGGAGGGTGAAGGGATGTCGCCCGGCACGGGAATCAGCGGCGCGTCCAGCGTGTCGATCCGCGGGATCGATTGCAGCAGGCCACGGGTATAGGGGTGCTGCGGATTGCGGATCACCTCGCGCACCGGGCCGGTTTCGACCACGGTGCCGAGGTACATCACCACCACGTCGTCGGCGATCTGGTTGATGACGCCCAGATCGTGGCTGATGAAGATGATCGCCATGCCCAACTCGTCGCGAAGCGACCGCATCAGGTCAAGCACCTGCGCCTGGATCGTCACGTCCAGCGCGGTCGTCGGCTCATCCGCGATCAGCAGGCTCGGCCCTACAGACAGGGCCATGGCGATCATCGCGCGCTGGCGCATCCCGCCGGACAATTCGTGCGGATACTGGTCGATCCGGTGGTCGGGATTCGACAGCCCCACCTTGGCCAGCATCTCCACCGCCAGTTCACGTGCCTGACGCTGGCTCAGCGGCTTGTGCAGCCGGATCATCTCGATCATCTGGTTCCCGATCGTGTAGACCGGCGAGAAAGAGGCCATCGGCTCCTGAAAGATCATGCCGATCTCGCCGCCCCGCATCCGGCGCAGGGCGCGGGCAGTGTGGGACAGCGTCTCGACATCCACCATCTCGCCGCCCCGCATCCGGTAGCGGATGCGCGATCCCGGCAGGATCGTGGCGGAACCCGGCAGCAGTCGGATGATCGCCTTTGTCGTGACGGACTTGCCCGAACCGGACTCACCAACGATCCCCAGGGTGCGGCCGGTATCGAGGTCAAAGGATACCTGATGCACCGGCGTCACCGGCCCCTCGTCGGTGGCAAAGCGGATCGAAAGGTTCTCGATCTCAAGCAACCGCTCCGTCATCAGCGCCGCTCCGAATAGGGATCGGAGGCGTCGCGCAGGCCGTCGCCGATCAGCGTGAAGGCCAGCACCGCGACGACGACGAATACGGCCGGGATGAACAGCCACGGCGTCTGCTCGATGGCGCGGACCGACTGGGCATCCTGCAGCATCACGCCCCAACTGACAGCCGGCGGCCGCAGGCCCAGCCCGATGAACGACAGCGCGGTTTCCGACAGGATCATGTAGGGGAACGAGATCACCAGATCGACGATGATGAAGCTGGTGAAGCTGGGTAGCATGTGGTTGGCTATCACCCGGCGCGGGCGCGCCCCGGCCAGTTTGGCCGCGATCACGTAATCCTCGTTCCTAATCGACAGAAGCTGGCTGCGGATCCGGCGCGCCAGCGTGGGCCAGCCGACCGCGCCCAGAATGACGGTCATCGCGAAATAGACCTGCGTCGTGGACCATTCGCGCGGCATCGCCGCGGCAAGACCCATGTAGAGCGGTATGACCGGAATCACCCGGATGATCTCGGTGAACCGCTGGATCAGATAGTCGATCCAGCCGCTGAAATAGCCCGCGATCCCGCCGATGGTCAGCGCCAGGAAGAACGAGATCAGCACCCCGAACACCCCGATCGACAGCGAGGTGCGGGTGGCATAGATCGTGCGGCTGAAAACGTCGCGGCCCAGGCTGTCGGTGCCCCACAGATGCAACCGCCCGTCGTCCAGTCCGAACAGGCGGGTCGTATTGGGGATCAGCCCCAGCAGACGCCCTTGGTCGCCCTGAACGAAGAACTGCACATAGCGCCGGTGCTCCGGGTCGGGGACCGAGCGGGCGCGCAGGGTTACGGGGTCACGCTCGGTCCGCGTGCCGTGGACGAAGGGGCGCAGCGAACAGCCGTTCTGGTCGCAGAACATCGGCACCTGCGGCGGGCCGCTCAGATAGGTCGAACTGCGCGTCGTCGGACCATAGGGCGCAAAGAACTCGGCGAACAGGCCCAGAAAGGCCATCAGCAACAGCACGGTCGCGCCCACCATCGCCAGCTTGTGCCGGCGAAAGCGCCACCAGATCAGCGTCCACTGGCTGGCGGAATAGTATTTCTCGCGCGCCTTCTGGGCGCGCAGTTCCTCGTCCGACGGGGGCATGTCCTGCACGGCCATCGCTCAGCCCCCCAGCTTTATGCGCGGATCCAGCCACGCGAGAAGGAGATCGGACAGGAAGTTCATGAAAACGATCGTACAAGTCAGGATCAGCAGGATCGCGCCCGCCACGTTCATGTCGAGGTCGAGATAGGCGCGCAGCAGCAATTCGCCCAGCTCCGTCAGCCCCAGCACCGCCGCGACGATGGGCAGTTCCGAGAAGATGCGGTTCACGTCGAACCCCATGGTCGACACGACCGGGTTCACCGCCAGCCGGGCGGGATACTTGATCAGCAGCTTGCCCTCGGGCACGCCGCGGGCGCGGGCCGCGGTGACCGAAAGCTTGTTCAACTCGTCCGACATCGTCGCCCGCACGGTCTGGATCTGATAGGCCAGCGCCGACCAGGCCAGCACCATCGCCGGCAGCCACAGATGGGTGATCAGATCCCAGACCTTGGCCAGCGACCACGGCGCACGCTCCATCCCCGGAGAGAACAGCCCGCCGATGCTTGCCCCCAGGTATCGGTTGGCAAAGTAGAGCAGCACCAGCGCCAGCAGGAAGTTCGGCAGCGCAAGGCCCAGATAGGAAAACACCGTCAGCCCGTAATCCGCCGCACCGCCGCGACGGACGGCGGCATAGATGCCAACCGGAATGGCGATCAGATAGGTCACCAGCAGCGTTGCGAACAGCAGGCCGAGCGTCAGGAACCCCTTGTCGCCGATCACCCGTGTCACCGGCGTCTCGAACGCATAGGCCATGCCGAAATCGCCGCGCAGCACGATATTGCCGATCCAGTCCCAATAGCGCACCCAGACCGGCCGATCGAGGCCAAGCTCCACCCGGATCGCCTGGATGTCGGCGGCGGTAACGGTCAGGCCCAGACCCGAGAACTTGCGGAACGCAAAGCGGTCGGCATAGTCGCCCGGAGGCAGTTCCATGATGAAGAAGACCATGATCGACACGCAGAACAGCGTGACGATCATGCCCAGAAAGCGCTCTATGACGAAACGGGCCATATGCCGTCCTGACTTTGAAGGAAAACGGCGTGGCCGGCACCGGCCACGCCGCTTCCATCGGTCAGCGGATCATTCCTGGATGAACCACTGCTGCGGGCGGTAGGGATAGACCCAGTAGTAGTCATAGGTCTTCGACGTCAGCGGCTGCACGTTCTTCACCGTGTTGTGGTAAAGGAACGGCTCCACGATATCGCCCACTGTGCCGATGCGGAGCATGTTCTCCAGATGGATCTCCACGATCTCGGCGCCGATGGCGTCGCTTTCCGGCGTGCCCAGCGGCTGCTGGATCAACTGGTCGGCCAGATCCCACAACTTCGCCATCTCGGCCGGGGGCTCCACCCCCTGCTCACCGTTGGTGTTGCGCCATTGCGACCAGGCGATGCCCGGTCCGGGGTTGAAGAAGTCGCCAAAGGGCGGATAGACGGCGCGCGGATCCTGGCTGAAGGCCGGGGCGGAGATGCCGTCGTTCTTCCAGGTCAGGATATCCAGTTCGTTGTTGTTGCCACCCGCTCGATACTCGTCCGATGTCACCTCGCGCAGATCGACGCGCACGCCCACGGCCGCCCAGTAGTCGCGCACCAGTTCGTGCAACTGCACCGGCCCGCCCTGGTTGGCATAGGTCAGGCGCAGGATCAGTTGGCGTCCGTCCGGCAGACGGCGGATGCCGTCAGACCCCATCTCCAGCCCCATCTCGTCCAGCAACGAATTGGCGCGGTCGGGGTCGTATTCGGTGTAGCGCGTCCGCTGCTCGTCGGTCACGAAGCCCACGGTCACCGGCTCCACCGGAAGTGCGGTCGCCGCCTGGCCCTGGCCCAGATAGACGATCTCGTTGATCTCCTCGCGGTCCATGGCCAGCGACATGGCGATGGAGAACCGCGCGTCGTTGAACACCTCGCGCAGCACGGCGTCGTTATGGCCACGGTTGAAGGCATAATAGGTGTTCGACCCCAGCGCGGGGGCAAGGTCGATGGTATAGTTCCCGCGCGCTTCGTTCTCCTTCAGCAGCGGAAAGTCATCCAGAAACACCGCCTGCTGCTTCCAGCTTACCTGCCCGTCCATGATGCGAAGGTTGTTGACCTCGCGCTCGGGCACATAGGTTTCCACGATTTCGGGGACATAGGGCAGTTGGTTGCCCTGGGTGTCGACCATGTGGAAATAGGGGTTGGCGACCAGCCGGCGGCCCTCGGAGTTCTCCTCGACCACGATATGGCTTTCCAGCGTCGGCACCACGCCACGACCGATGGCGCTGGCCTTTGCCGGGTCTTTCATCAGGGCCGACGGCACGTCCTTCCAGTCCGACGCGCCGTAGTAGAAGTTCACCGCGTCGCCTTCGGTCGCAAAGCCATGCTGCTCGCGCAGGGCGGCGGCGTCCGGGTTGTGACGGTCCATGAACTGGGCCAGGAAATGCTTGGGCTGGAACGGCTGGCCGTAATCCACCGCAAAGCGGTTCAGCAGCCCCGGCGCCGGCACCGGGAAGGTGAAGGTCACGGTCGTCTCATCCACCGCTTCCACAACTGCGGGCTCGCCGGAAAACAGCCAGCGCGCGGGCGTCGTCGGATAAATCTCGGGGTTCAGGATGATGTCGTTGTGCCAGAAGGCCACATCCTCGGCGGTGAACGGCGCGCCGTCAGACCAGCGATGCCCGGCCCGCAGGGTCACGGTCAGAACGGTGAAATCCTCGTTCCAGTCCCAGCTCTGCGCCACGTTCGGCACGATGGTCTGCAGGTCGTCGGCATAGCGCACAAGGTTTACATGCCGCACCGACAGCAGGTCTGACGTGCCCGCCTCGGTGGCGCGCGAGGTGCCGTTGATCACGCCACCATACTGGCCGATGGCCGTGTAGGGCGCGACCACCAGCGGCTGCGACGGCAGACGCTCGGACAGGTCCGGCAGCGAGTCGTTGCCCTGAATACGCCCGTTCAGCTCTTCCATCGCCGGGTTGGCGCTGAAGCTCAGTTCGCAGCCGGCAAGCGACTGGAACTCGTCCAACTCGTATTGCTGCGGGAAGGCGCCTGCGGCCACCCCCATTGGATCGGCCACCGTCACCGGCGGACATTCCGCCGCCGCCGCCGCGGCCAGCGCGACCGTAGCGACCCCTGAAAGCAGGATTCTCTTCATTTCTCCGGACCCTCTCTGTTGCGACATCTCGTCGTCTGATTAGCGGTTTCTGCTTTTCGACCGCTCTGGTTGCGGATGGATCGCACCGTCGGCAGCGACACGCCCCCGGCAATCGGGGGATAGTCGCGCCATAGCCTGCGCATGTGACAGTTCGGTGTCGCACGCACCATGGCCATGCCTGTCCGGCGGGTTCGCCATGCTTTCCGCAGGGACAGTATTGGCAGCGAGGTTCGATAAGAACAATCTTTAATTCTTATGCTTGAATAGACAGGATTTATCTTCGCTAACATCAGACCAGCGCAATAAGCGCCACACCCACTGCCACGATCACCGCTGCCAGCACCCGCGGCCGCCAGGGCCGCTCTCCCAGCCAGATCACCCCGATCCCCGCCGCGATCACGACCGACGTCTCGCGCAGCGCCGAGACCAGCCCGACCGGCGCCAGCGTCTTGGCGTGGATCGCCAGCCCATAGGCCGTGGCGGACGCCACCCCGCCCGCCAGCCCGATCAACCAGGTCCGCCCGCTCATCTGGATGAACGCGCGCGGACGTCGGGCAAACAGCCAGAT
This sequence comes from Paracoccaceae bacterium, assembly GCA_050485905.1. Taxonomy (GTDB): domain Bacteria; phylum Pseudomonadota; class Alphaproteobacteria; order Rhodobacterales; family Rhodobacteraceae; genus JAWLCA01. The sequence goes on from JBJHCH010000025.1 coordinate 10,968, forward strand.
CACCACCAGCCCCTCCAGAATGAACAGCCAGGCGATGTAGGACAGCGATCCGCCGCTCAGCCGCACCCCTGCCCCGTCGACCACCGAATAAGCTGCAATCGTCGCCCCGGTGGCCAGCGCGATCAGGACCGATGGCGCCGAGGTCCGGCTCAGCAGCGAATGCCACGCAACCAGCAGCACGCCCAGCGAGACGGCGAAGATCCCCGCCCAGGCCATGCCGGGCAGCACCTCGCCCAGCCAGACCGCGCCGCCGATCCCCACCAGCACCGGCGCGACCCCGCGCGAGATCGGATAGACGAGGCTGAGATCCGCCAGCCGGTAGGCGTGGAAGATCAGGAAGTAGTAGAGCCAGTGGATAATGGTCGAGGCGACCAGATAGGGCCAGGACGCCACATCGGGCAGCGGCAGGAACAGCGCGGCGATACCGCCAAGCAGCACATGCCCGGTGGCGATCAGCGCCAGGATCAGACCCCGGTCGCCCGCCGCCTTGACCAGCGCGTTCCACAGCGCATGCAGCACCGCGGCACTCATCACGATGGCAAAGGCGGTGGCGCTCATGCCGCCGCCGGCGGGGGTCGGGTCGTCAGGTGCACATCACGGCCAGGGCAGCGAAAAGGTCTTGACGTTCGTATAGCTCTTCATCGCCTCGATCACACCTTCCTTGTAGCCGTTGCCGCTGTCCTTGATGCCACCGAATGGCGACATCTCGATCCGGTAGCCCGGCACCTCCCAGATGTTCACGGTGCCCACCCGCAGCCCCGCGATATACCGCTGCATCCGGCGGAAATCATTGGTGCAAACGCCAGAGGACAGGCCGAACGCGGTGGAATTCGACAGCGCGATCACCTGGTCGTCGTCATCCGGCACGCGCAGGATAGGGATGACCGGGCCGAACGTCTCCTCCACCACCAGTTCGGCGTCATGCGGCACGCGGTCCACCACGATGGGCGGCAGCAGCGCCCCCTGACGGCCGGGATTGTAAAGCACCTTCGCCCCTGCCTCGGCCGCGCGCGTCACCCGCGTCTCGAACATCTCGGCCGCCTGCGCGTGGATCACGGTGCCGAGGTCGGTCGCCGGGTCCATCGGATCGCCGAACTTCAGCCGCTTCGCCCGCTCCAGCACCAGCGGCACGAAGCGGTCGGCCACACCCTCCTGGCACAGGATGCGCTTCACCGCCGTGCACCGCTGGCCCGAGTTCTTCGTCGCCCCCGCCACCGCCAGATCGGCCGCCAGCGCCAGATCGGCGTCGGACAGGTCGTTGCAGACGATAAGCGGATCGTTCCCGCCCAGCTCCAGCACCGTCCGCCGATAGCCCGCAGTATTGGCGATCAGCTTGCCCACCGCCACGCCGCCGGTAAACGTCACCAGTTCCGCATGCGGGCTGCCGATCATCTCCGCCCCGATCTCGGCCGGCCAGCCGGTCACGACCGAGAACATCTCGGGCGGCAGCCCCGCCTCATACAGAATATCCGCCAGCGTCAGCGCGGTCAGCGGCGTCAGTTCGGTCGGCTTGCAGACCACGCAGTTGTTGGTCGCGATGGCGGGCGCGACCTTGTGCGCGACCATGTTCAGCGGGTGGTTGAACGGCGTGATCGCGGAAATTGCCGTCAGCGGCTCGCGCAGGGTGAAGATCTTGCGCGCCTTGCCATGGGGCGTCAGGTCGCAGGAGAAAATCTCGCCATCGTCCTGGATGCAAAGCTGCCCGGCGAGCGTAAAGACGTCATAGGCCCGCCCCACCTCGTAGTCGGAATCCTTGCGCGAGATGCCCAGTTCCAGCGTCAGCCACTTGCCGATCTCGTCGCGCCGGGCGACCAGCAGATCGGCAGCGCGGAACAGGATCTGCTGGCGTTCGTAGCGGGTCAGCTTCGACCGATAGCCCGCGGCGATCTCGAACGCCTGCCGCGCATGTTCGGCCCGGCCCGCGGGCACGGTGCCCACCACCTCGTCGGTATAGGGATAGCGCACCTCGATCACGCCCTCCGCATCCACCTTGCGCCCGGCGATGCGCATGGGCTCGTGCCGAATGCTCATGCCGTCACCATCGCAGCCGCGCGGGTGGCGACATGAAACGCGTCGAAGTTCCGCAACTCTGGTGCCGAGGGCAGGTCGATCCGCCGGTTGACGATGAAGGGCACCGCCTGTTCCGTCAGCCCGCCATGCGACCTCAGCGGCTCCGTCAGCGCCGCCAGATCGTGGCGATGGGCCGAGGTGCCGATGGTCATGTTCTCGGTCGAGGTCAGGACGAGATCACCGATCCGGTCGGCCGGCAACTCGAACCGCGCCACTGCCTCGGCCCGGTCCAGCACCACCTCGATGCCCGGCACGGCGCGCAGCTTGCCGATGATCGCCGCCTGATCGGCACCGGCGGGCAGATAGGCGGTGGCAAACGACCCCAGCGCGCCATGATGAACCACATAGGGGTCGGTGATCGGCAGGATCACCCGCGCGGCCTCCTTCCCCAGCCAGTCGTCCAGCAGGTCCTGCACATAGACCACGGCAGGCGAGCCATCGGCCAGATGCTTGGGCTTCATCCCGTGATCGGCGGTGACCACGATCGCCGCCCCCGCCGCATCGAGCTGGGCAAGGTAGCGGTCGAACATCGCGTAGAACTCATTCGCCACCGGATCGCCCGGCGCGTGCTTGTGCTGGATGTAGTCGGTCGTCGTCAGATACATCACATCGGGGCGGAACTCGGCCAGCAGCTTCACCCCTGCGGCAAAGATGAACTCCGACAGTTCCGCAGAATAGACCTCTGGCACCGGGCGGCCCAGCCACTGGCTTGCCTTGTCGATGCCATGCTCGGCCTTCGTCGTCGTGTCGGATCTCTCCGACGAAAAGCAGATCGCCCGGCCGGTGGAAAAATCCAGCCCCGCCGCCAGCAGCGCGCGCAGCTTGTCCTTGGCCGTCACGATGGCGACCCGCGCACCGGCATCGTGATAGCCCTTGAAGATCGTCGGCGCGCGCAGGAAGCGCACATCGTTCATCATCACCTCCTGCCCCGTCTCGGGTTCATACAGATAGTTGCCGCAGATCCCGTGCACCGCAGGCGGTCTGCCGGTGGCGATGGACATGTTGTTGGGGTTGGTGAAGGACGGGATCACCGAATGGGATATCCGGTCCGTCCCCTCGGCCCGCATCCGCGCCAGCGCGGGCATCAGCCCCCGCGCGATGGCCTCGTCCAGATAGGCAGGCTCGCAGCCATCAAGGCAGATCACGATGGCGGGCACGGCGGGCGCGGCATAGTCGCGGCCGTTCACCGTGACGGGGTGGCTCAACTCGGTCATGGACATCCTTTCGGTCTTTGCTCAGGCAGCCAGGCGCGCGCGTTCGGCCAAGGCGGCGGCGGGCGGGCGGGCATCGGTGACACCCATTTCGGCCAGCGCCTCGCGCGCGGCCTGAACCACGGCCTGCATCACGGCCGTATCCATATGGCCGATGCAGCCCAGGCGGAAGCTGTCCACCGCGGTCAGCTTGCCGGGATAGATGATGAAGCCGCGCGCCTTCATCGCGTCGTAGAAGGCCGGAAAGGCAAATGCCGGATCGGCCGGGCAGAAGAAGGTGACGATGATCGGTGACAGCCAGCGTTCGTCCAGCAGCGTCTCGAACCCCGCCGCGCGCATGCCGGTGACCAGCGCATCGCGGTTCGCCGCATAGCGGGCGCCGCGCGCGGGCACGCCCCCCTCTGCCTCATGCTCGTGCAGCGCCTGCAGAAAGGCGGTGACGACATGGGTGGGCGGCGTGTAGCGCCACTGCCCGGTCTTCTCCATATACTCCCACTGCGCATGCAGATCGAGGCTGAGGGAATGGCTCCGCCCCTTCGCCGCCGCCAGGCTGTCCTTGCGGCAGATCACGAAGCCGAAGCCCGGTACCCCCTCGATGCACTTGTTGGCCGACGACACCAGCGCCTCGCAGTCGATCCTGCGCACATCCAGCGGCACGGCGCCAAAGGCCGACATCGAATCGACCAGCAGCTTCCGCCCGGCCGCCGCCGTCGCCTCGGCAATCTCCTCCAGCGGATTCAGGATACCGGATGAGGTTTCGCAATGGATCGCAACGACATGGGTGATCGCCGGATCGGCGGCCAGCGCGGCGGCCACCTCGGCCCCGCGCGGGGGCATGTAGTCGCCCTTGTCGATCACCGCATGCGCCCGGCCCAGATAGGCCAGCGTCTGCGCCGCGCGCTGCCCATAGGCGCCGTTAGCCAGCACCAGCGCCTTGCCGTCGCGCGGGACAAAGGCCGCCAGCATCGCCTCGACCCCGAAGCTGCCGCTGCCCTGCATCGGCACGCAGGTCCAGCCGTCATCCGCCCCCGCCATCGCCAGCAGCCGCGCCCGGATCTCTGCCGTCACAGCGCGGAAATCCGCGTCCCACGACCCCCAGTCGCGCAGCATCGCCGCCTTCACCGTGGCTGACGTGGTCAGCGGGCCGGGGGTGAGCAGATAGGGCTCGCCCTGCGCGGGGGGGCGGATGGTGACATGGCCGCTGGTCATCGGAAGCCTGCCGTCAATGGTTGCGTTCGCTGGCAGATCATCACTTCCTCGGGCATTTGTAAAAACGATAATTGATATCGAATGATAAATCTGACCTATTCATCACCGCCAATGAAGCGGAGGCCCCCATGCGCTATGTCCAGCTGCGCGCCTTTCACCACGTCGCCATCCAGGGCGGCTTTTCCCGCGCGGCCGAGGCGCTGCGGCTGACCCAGCCCGCGATTTCCGATCAGGTGCGGCGGCTGGAGCTGGAATACGACGTGCTGCTGTTTCACCGCCACAAGCGCCGGGTGGAGCTGACCGAGGATGGCCGCAAGCTCCTGGAGATCACCAACCGCCTGTTCGAGGTGGAGGCGCAGGCCCATGACCTGCTGTCGGAGTCCCGCGCGCTGCGGTCGGGCCGGCTGCGCATCATCGCCGACAGCGCGATCCACCTGACCGAAATCCTGACCGCCTTCCGCGCGAAATATCCCAATGTCCAGATCAGCCTGCGCAGCGGCAATTCAGAGGAGGTGATCCGCGCCCTTTACGACTACAGCGCCGAACTGGGCGTGCTGGGCAACATCCCCGAGGCGCGGGATCTGACCGTGATCGGCCTCGGCGCCACGCCCATCGTCGCCTTCGCCGCCCTCGGCACGCCTTGGGCCGACATGGCGGAATTCGACCTCGCCGGCGCCCCCGACGTCCCCCTCGTCCTGCGCGAACCGGGATCCAAGACGCGGCAGAAGGTCGAGGAAGCCGCCGCCACGCTCGGCGTCGCCCTCACCCCCGCGGTCGAGGCTGAGGGGCGCGAGGCGGTGCGCGAGATCGTCGCCTCGGGCGGCGGCATCGGCTTTGTCTCGCAGGCCGAGTTTCGCCCCGACGCCCGAATCCGCAGCTTCCCCATCGCCGGCCCGCCGATCCGCATGGATGAGGCGCTGGTGCATCTGGCCGAACGGGGCGAGGGGCGACTGATCAAAGCGTTCGCCACCCTCGCACGCGCCTGACGCTCACACCCTGTCCAGCACCCCGCCCATGATCCGCGCCGTATCCTCCCATGTCGGCAGCCCCTCTGCCGCCGCAAGCCCGCCCACCGACAGCGCCGCGCGCAGGTCCGCATCGGTCAGCACGCGCCGCAGCGCCGCCGCCAGCGCCACGGCATCGTCGGTCGGCACCAGCAGCCCCGCGCTGTCCGGCACCGTATCCGGCACCGCCCCGGCCCGCGTCGCGACGATGGGCAGGCCGTGGCACAGCGCCTCGCTGAACACCATGCCGTAACCCTCGTAGCGGGTGGCCAGCGCAAAGACCGTCGCCGCGCGATAGCGCGCCTGCAACGCGCCCTCGTCCAGCACCCCGGCAAAGCTCACCCGGTCCTCCAGCCCCAGCAGCCCCCGCAGCCCGCGCAGATCCCCCGCCACCGCCGCGTCATGGGTGCCGCCCACGATCTCGGCCCGCCAGTCCAGATCGGCCAGCCGCCCCAGCGCGCGCAGCAGCACGTCATGCCCCTTGCGCGCCGCCAGCAGCCCGACCGACAGGATCAGCGGCGGCGAAACCGGCGCCCGCCCGCCCGTCGGGCGCGCAAATCCCGGCGGCGCGATGCTGATGCGCCCTGCCGCCACTCCGAAATCCCGCGTCAGAATCCGCGCCGTATGCGGGCTGGGCACGACGACATGCGCCGCCAGCGCCAGATTCGCCGCCTCGCGCCGCAGCAACTCGGCAGCGCGATCTGGCGCCAGCCCGGTTTCAAGGCCGACCGGGTGATGCGTCATCGCCACCACCTTCATCGGCAGCGCGGCCAGCCCTGCGGTATCAATCGACGCCTGCACCAGCCCGTCCATGATCAGCGGCTCGTCGGCCGGCAGCGCCGACAGCACCGCCAGCGTCTCGGCCATCTCGGCCTCGGTCGGGTGCGGAAAGCCCGCCGGCAATTCCACATGCCGCACCCGCCGCCCCGCCGCGCGCAGGGCCAGCAGCAGGCTTTTCTCATAGATGTAGCCGCCGGTCTTCTGGTCCAGATCGCCCGGTATGGCGAATGCCGCCGCTCTCATCCCGCCCTCGCTTCAGCGCGCCAGTTGCTCGCTGGCATAGACCGACAGCACCGCGCGTTCCACCCAGCCCACCGCCACATAGGCCAGGGCCGCCGTGACCGACAGCAGCACGATGGCGCTCCACAGCATGTTATAGGCAGAGGTTGAGGCCGTCAGCGCCATCAGGCTGCCCATCCCCGTCCCGGTCGCCAACCATTCCGCCGTTGTCGCCGCCAGAAACGCCGCCGGCACCGCCATCCGGGCCGAGGCGAAGAAGGCCGGCAGCATCGCCGGCACTTGGGCGTGGATCAGCCGCCGCCAGCGCCCCGCCGCATAGCTGTCGAACACATCCATCACCTGCCCCGGCGTCTGGCGCAGCCCCTGCAGGCAGGCCACCAGCGTCGGAAAGAAGATCATCACGGCAACAATCGTCACCGTCCCCGCCGCCCCGCGCCCCAACGCCAGTACGATCAGCGGCGCGGTGGTGACAATCGGGACCGACCGCAGCGCCACTGCCACCGGCAGCACCGCGGACGACAGGCCCGGAAACGCCACGATGGCCGCCGCCAGCCCGGCCCCCAGCGCCAGCCCGGCGAAATAGCCCGGCAGGGTGAACCCCAGCGTCTGGCCGAATGCGCTGAACAGCACCGCCCGGTTCGCCGCCGCATCCGGCCCCGCGACCAGAAACTGCCACACATCCCCCGGCCGCTTGGCAAAGAAGCGGTTCAGCCCGAATGCCTCCATCGCGCCCCACCACAGCAGCAGCACCGCCAGCGTGACCGCGCCGCCCAGCACGACCGTCCCGGCGACCCCGCGCCAACGCCCGCCAGCACACGTCACCGGCGGCGGCGCCAGCAGCAGCGCGGGTGGCGCCACGGTCAGCTTTCGCCCGGCCCAGCCCAGCACCCCATAGGCGATCATCGCCACGGCAGAGGCCACGGTCGCCAGCGCCCATGTCGCGGGCACGTCAAGGCTGCGCATCGCCCGGATCACCAGCACGCCCATCCCGCGCTCCGCCCCGGTGAACTCGCCCACCAGCGCACCCAGGAAGGCGGCGGGGGCGGCGATCTGCAGGCCGGCGATGAAATAGGGCAGCGCCGCGCGAGCGCGCACCTGCCACAGCTCGGTCAGCCGCCCCCGGCCATAGGTGCGCACAAGGTCGAACCAGCTCGCCGGCGCCGCGCGCAAGCCGACCATCAGCGGCAGAAAGGTGGTGTAATAGACACTCAGCGCCGCCAGCGTGATCTGCGGTCCGGTGCCGGTGCCATAGAGCACCCGCAGGATCGGCCCCGTGGCCACCAGCGGCAGGCAGAAGCAGAGCAGCGCCAGCGCCGACACCATCCGCTCGGTCCGGGGCAGCAGCACGCAGACCACCGCCAGCACCACGGCGGCAAGGTTACCGTAAAGAAACCCCAGCGCGGCGGCGTGCAGCGTGATCCCCAGCGCCCGGCTCATCAGCCCGAAATTGGCCCAGATATGGGCCGCGATTTCGGTAGGGCCAGCTAGGATGAACGACCCGGCGGTGGCCTGCGCCAGCCCCTCCCACAGCAGCAGCGGCAGCAGCACGCCCAGCACCCGGCCCGGCGTGGCGAGCGCCGGAAAAGGTTTCGTCCAGGTTAACAAAAATCGCGATTCCATGTCTTTTCAATGGCTTGAGATTCTGTCCACGCGTGGACAACCCCTCATTCCGCCGCCAGAGCGTCCGGCCCCGCCGCCGAAAGCGCCGCCGAGACCTCGTCCGCCAGATCCCGAAACGCCTCCCTCCGCCGCAACCCCCGGTCCCGTGGCCGGTCGAAAGGAACCGCGATATCCGCGATCACGCTCGCAGGCCGCGCCGAAAACACGATCACCCGGTCGGCCAGCAAAACCGCCTCGCTGACCGAATGCGTGACCAGAATCGTGGTGGTCCCCCGCGCCTCCCACAGCGCTGGCAAATCCTCGTTCAGCCGCGCCCGGGTCAGTTCATCGACCGCCCCGAACGGCTCGTCCAGCAGCAAAAGCCCCGGCTCCGCCACCAGACAGCGCGCGATGGCCACCCGCTGCCGCATCCCCCCCGAAAGCTCCGCCGGCCGCCGATCCGCAAACCCCTCCAACCCCACCAGCCCGATCAGCCGGTCCACCGCGCCGGGGTCATCCGGCAACCGCGCCAGCGTGCGGGCCAGCGCGATATTCCCCCGCGCCGTCCGCCACGGCAGCAGCGAGGCATCTTGAAACGCCATCGCCAACCCCGCCCGCTCGCAGACCTGCCGCGGCGCCTGCCCGCCGATCCGCACCTCCCCCGCGCTCGGCTCCTCCAACCCCGCGATCAGCCGCAGCAGCGTGGACTTCCCGCAGCCCGACGGCCCGACCAGCGCCGTTGTGCGCCCAGCAGCAAAATTCAGATCGACCGGCTTCAAGGCCTCCACCCGCCGACCCGCCCCGCCGAATGTCTTGGACAGGCCGCGGCACACCACTTCGGGCGGGGCGCTATGGGGGTGGTCAGGCACCGTGGACTTCTTCCAGGATCGACCGGTCCCACAGGTCGGCCGAGACATTGCGGCCCAGCAGACCCAGCGTCTCGATATTCGCGGCGACCGTCTCCTCGGTGAACCAGCCGAAGCCGTGGGCCTCGGTCAGGTCGGAAAACATCAGCGGCACCTGCCGCTCCGCCTGCATCACCTGCGTCGGCAGGTCGAGACCCTGATCGGGATACATCTCGATCGTCAGCGCGGCGGCCGCGGCCGGGTCGGCCAGATAGTCGTTCCAGCCCATCACCTCGCCCTTCAGCAGCGCCACCAGATCGGCGCGGCGGTTGGCGATGCTGTCATCGGTGGCGATGTAGGTCTGCGAGTGAACCGCATAGCCGAAATCGGCCATCAGCATCGTGACGCTGTCGATCCCCTGCATCGCCATGGCCACCGGCAGATCGGTTTCCCAGCAGAGCAGGCAATCCACCTGCCCCGACACCAGCGGCGCGGCGTCATACTGCGTCGGCACCACCTCTACCGCGTCGATGTCCACGCCGTTGATCGTACACAGCGCCTGCAGCACCGGCATGTTGGCCAGCGCCATGCCGATCCGCTTGCCCATCATGTCGGCGGGCTCAACGACCGGATTGCCGGGCAGCGAGGCGATGACGAAGGGGTTCTTCTGCATCGCCACCGCCAGGATGCGGAACGGCGCCCCCTGTTCCACCGCCGCCGCCGTGTAGTCGGCGGCGGAGATGCCGACCAGCGCCTGACCCGACACCACCGGCGGCTCCACCGGCGCGTTCGGCCCGCCGGGGTTCAGCGCGACATTCAGGCCCAGATCGTCCCAATAGCCACGATGGCGGGCGATGTAACTGCCGCCGAACTGCACCGAATGCAGCCACGACAGTTGCAGCGCGACGTCGGTATTGGCAAGCGCCGGGCGGATCGGCAGGCCGAGCGTGGCCAGCCCGAGCCCCGCAAGGCCGGTGCCGACAAAGCGGCGGCGGGTGAATCTGTGGGGCATCTGCGTCTCCTTCGCTTCCTGTTCAAAGTAGCGGTCCCGCCTCACGGCGCAACCGTCAGCGGCGCGCGTCAGCCTGGGGTGCGCGACCGCGCGCCCATGACCCACAACGCGCCGGGCAGGCTGGACACCAGCAACACCAGCCCAAAGGCAAGACTCGCCGCCAGCCCGGCACCGGCACTCGCGCCGATCAGCGGAAACAGCCCTGCCGCCGCGCCCTCGCGCCAGCCCCAGCCGCCGACGGTGACGGGCAGCAGCATCGCGGCCAGGATCAGCGGGATCAGCGTCACCAACGCCTCGATGGGCAGCGCGGTGCCGGTGGCGCGGGCGCAGAAGGCAAAGATCGCAAGGTTGCAGACCACGATGCAAAGGCCCAGCCCGACTTGCCGCTGCCAGACACTCGGCGCCAGCACCGCCGCATGAAGGGTCGGCACCAGCCGCCACAGCACCGGCAATTGCCCCAGCCACGCGCGCGCCAGCACCAGCCCCACCAGCGCGACAACCAGCGCCGCGACTGTCCAACCCGTGGCATCGGGCCAGGCGATGCCACCCGGAAACGTCAGCGCCAGGGCAAAGCCTGCCAGCGTCACCACCGCCAGCGCAACCTGCCCCAGCATCCGCTCGATCACCACCGCCTGCCCGGCCCGCAGCAGCGTTGCCCCATGCCGGCTGCGGACCGCGCGCGCCGCATCGCCCACCACGCCCCCCGGCACCGTCTGGTTGACCAGTTGCGAGACGTAGTATTCTCGCACCGCCTGTCCCATCGCCAGCGGCACGCCCAGCGCCCGCGCCACAAGCCGCCAGCGCAGGGCCGACAGCATCGTTTGCAGATTTGCCGCCACCGCCGCCGCCAGCAGCCAGCCGAACCCGGCCCCGCGCAGTCGGGCCAGCGTGTCGTCGCCGTCAACGAGGGACCAGACGACCGCGATCAACACCAGCGGAACCGCCAGCCGCAGCACGGCACGCAACCAGCGCGGCACCCGCGCGCGGCGCGGGCCGGGGATCGCGGCCTCGGTCATGACGGCCCACCCCCGACCCGGATGGTAATGTCGGGCGAGGTCGCGCGCAGGAAGGCATCGCGGAACGCCGCCATGGGCCAGGCAGGCAGGTCATCGGCAGGGATCATGCCCCCGGTCCAGTCCCAGCCGTCGAACAGTGCGACCGCCTCGGGTGGGCCGATCAGATGAACCGGCACATCCAGATTGTCGCTCTGCGCCACGAAGCCCGCCGCCTGATGATCGCCCAGCACGATCATCAGCGGTGCATCGGCCCCGTCCAGCGCCCCCCGCCGCGCGGCATAGCCCAGCGCCGCCTGCAGCGCATAATCCACCGATTGCCGGTACTGCTCTCGCACCCGGTCGCGGTCGCGCCAGACCACTTCGGGCGGGTCGCCCGACAGCGCCCATTGATCAAAGATCGTGCCGTCGCCCACCGCGTCCCAATCCACCATTTCCGGCACCGGGACCCATGGCGCGTGAGAGGAAATGAGCGCGATCTGCGCGAAAAGCGGCGCGTCCGAGGGCGGCAACAGGTCGGCATAGCGCGCCAGCGTGAACTGGTCGGGCATCGTCACCCAGTTGAACGGCTGGCCGCGATAGCCCATGTCGGCCGCCGCCAGCACCGTGTCGAATCCCAGCAGATCGGCCTCGGGCCAGGGCATGGTGATCGCGGGCATCACGGCGGCGGTTCGATAGCCGGCCTGCGCGGCCAGATGAAAGATCGTGCGCCGCGCGCTGCCCAGCATCGCGCCGTAGCGGACCTGATCAGATGTCGTCAGGCCCGAGGCGATTGTCCCATGGGCCAGCCAGCTTTGCCCGCCCGACATCGGCGCAGTCATCCAGCCCGACCGCATGGCAAGCCCCATGGCCGCCAACTCCCCCTCTGCCGCGCGCAGGGTCGCGGTATGGGTCGGGGCGTATAGCGGGTTGTCGAAGCTCGCCCGGCCGTAGCTTTCCACATAGACAATCAGCACATCGCGGCCTGCCAGCGCCGCCATCAGTCCCTCTGCCCCATCAAACCGATCGCTGGCGGCGGCGCGACGGAACTCGGCCAGTTCGGCCAGCGCGCGGCGATAGGTGCCAACCCGTTCCACCGCCACGCGGGCGGTGAAGGCGGCCCCCGGCGGGCTGGCCGGCAGCGCCCAGGCGCGCATCGCCTGCCCGATCTCGGCCGCGGCCACCACCGCCGCCAGACCCGCCGCCACGCCCGCGCCGACCCGCCATCCCCGGCCCGGCGTCACCCGTTGCCAGCGCCCCAGCGCCCACCACAGCGCCGCCGCCAGCAGCCCTAACCCGACCACCAACCCCGCGACCGCCAGCGCCGCCTGCAGCGTCCCGATCGCGCCCGACCCCAGATGCCAGGCCGACACCACCAGGTTCAGGTCGATCACCGGGTTGAAGGCGCGGTTGAAGGCGGTGAAGGTGCCGTAATCGGCCAGTTTCTGCACCACCAGCACCAGCAGCAGCGCCACCAGCGCCGTCCTGACCGCGCGCGACACCGCCGCCCCCGGGCTCAGCGCGATCATCCCCAGCAGGATCACCGGCAGTTCCAGCGGGAACAGCAGCAGCGCGCCCGGCGTCATTGCCGCGGGATGATTGGGCTGGATCAGCACCAGATGCAGCAGCAGGGCGGCCAGGATCAGCGACACCGCCCCTCTCATCCCCGCCCCCTGCGATTGCGCCAGAGCCAGATTACATCGACCGCGAAGGACCAGACCAGAACCGCCAACGCCACGGCTGCCAGCACCGCAGACAGCGGCGGCTGCACCGGAGGGGCCAGCAGGGCGATCAGCGTGCCGATCTGAACCACGCAGACCACCTTGCGCCGGAACCGCTCCGGCAAGTCGGCGCGCAGCCAGGGCAGCGCCCATCCGGCCGCGACGAAGCCGTAGCGCATGAAACCCAGCCCCAGCACCCACCAGCCCGCCTGCCCGCCCGCCAGCGCGATCAGCGCCAGCAACGCGGCCAGAACTGCGTCCACCTCCATGTCGAACCGGGCGCCAAAGGCCGACTGAAGCCCCGACCGGCGCGCCAGCCAGCCGTCGATCCCGTCCATCAGGAACGCGGCCAGCGCGACCGCAAGCACGCCCCAGGCCGCCGCGCCTCCCTGTGCCAACACGTCCGGCGCCAGCAGCGGCGCGGCCAGCGCGGCGATCAGGGCGGCGCGCACCAGCGTCACCAGATTGCACGCCCCAAGGCGCGGATGCGGATACCGCAGCACCAGCCCGCGCCCAGCCACCGCCACCACGCCCACAAACAGCCCGACCGACGCAAGAACAGGCAGGATGCGCCCGGCCGAGAGCACATCGGCCAGCAGCCAGACCACGGGCAGAAGCACGGCCGAGGCCGCGACAAATACCGGCATGGCACCGCCGCGCCCCGGCATCAGCGGGCTGTGGCGGATTGCGCCCTGTAGTGTATGGTCGGGCCACGACATGTGGTTAGCAGGTAGTGTTGTCACGAAGCTGTCAAGCTGGCGTCCGACGGCTTGGGCACGGACCCGACCGACATGACGGAACAGTGAACAAAACCCGCGAGGGGGTGCCATGGCAAAGGCTTCCGCATACCGACCACCCGCACGGCTGCTGCACTGGCTGATCGCGGCCCTGCTGCTGTCGACCATCCCGATCGGCGGCACCATGACGACCGAGGGGCTGGCACGCAGCACCCAGGACGCCATGTTCATCTTTCACAAGAACGTGGGCGTTCTGATCCTGCTGCTGATGACCGCGCGGCTGGCCTATCGGCTGGCGGTGCCGCCGCCGCCCCTGCCCGCCAGCGTGCCCGACTGGCAGCAGCGCATCGCCGGGATCACCCACGGGCTGCTCTACCTGCTGGTCTTCGTGATGGCGATCTCGGGCTATATCCGCGTCGTGGCCGGCGGATTCCCGCTGGAGGCGCTGGATGCACTGGGGGTGCCGCGCCTTGCGCCACGGTCAGACGACCTGGCCGAAACCGCAAAGGCGATCCATTCCACCGTCAGGATGATGCTGATTCCGCTGATCCTGATGCACGTAGGCGCGGCGCTGTTCCACGGCATCGTGAAGCGCGACGGGGTGCTGTCGCGGATGCTGCCCAGCCTGTCGCGCGGCGGCTAGGCAGGGCGCGGCGGCATTGCAATTGCGGCGGCCCGGCCAATATCAAGCCGGGACATCGGAACGGGCCTGAAAGGGGCGAGCCAGTGCCTGTCGATCCTGCCCAAACTGCCGATCCGGGCGCGGCGACCATCCGCCCGACGCGGCGCGCGACGCTGCGGCTGGGCGCAGCGGCCGGGCTTTTGGCCGGGCTGGCGGCGACTCTGCCGGGCGTGACGGTCCGCGCGGGCACGGTCGAGGACAGCGAGCCGTTCGATTTCGATATCCTGACCGAGGCGATGCGCGCCCGCGCCGCCGGCCCATACCGCCCGCCCGCACCCGTCGCGCAGCCGCTTGGCGATCTGGATTACGACGACTGGCGGCTGATCCGCTTCCGCGCCGACCGCGCCCGCTGGGCCGATACCGACACGCGCTTCCGGCTGCACGCCTTTCACCCCGGCTGGCTGTTCCCCGACCCGGTGGCGCTTTACGAGGTCACGGAGGGCTCCGCCCGGCCGATGGCCTTTGGCACCGGGGATTTCGACTATCTGAACGAACTGGCCGACCGCGCCCCCGCCGATACCGTCCTGCCCGGCGTCGCGGGCTTCCGGCTGACCCATCCGCTGAACCGGCCGGGCGTCTGGGACGAGGTGGTGGCCTTCCTCGGCGCCAGCTACTTCCGCGCGCTCGGCCGTGGCAGCGTCTACGGAATCAGCGCCCGCGGCCTTGCCATCAACACCGCCCTGACCGAGGGCGAGGAATTTCCCCGCTTCTCCGCCTTCTATCTGGAGCGCCCCGCGCCGGATGCCGACAGCGTCACCCTCTGCGCCGCGCTCGACAGTGCCAGCGTGACCGGCGCCTACCGCTTCGTGATCCGTCCCGGCGATCCGACGGCGATGGAGGTGACGGCGCGGCTTTTCTTCCGCACCGACATCGCGCAATTGGGCATCGCCCCGCTGACCTCGATGTTCCTTTACGACGCCAAGAACCGCGCCGATTTCGACGACTACCGCCCGCAGGTCCACGACAGCAACGGGCTGGCGATCCGGCGCGGCGACGGCGACTTGCTGTGGAGGCCGCTGAACATCCCGCCGGTGCTGGCAAATTCGTACTTCGCCGAGACCTCCCCCCGCGCCTTTGGCCTTGATCAGCGCGGGCGCGACTTCGCCGCCTATCAGGACGCGGGTGCGCGCTATGACCGGCGCCCGTCGCTGCGCGTGGTGCCGCTGGACGACTGGGGGCCGGGCTGGGTGCGGCTGGTGGAGATCCCGACCGATCTGGAGATCAATGACAACATCGTCGCCTTCTGGGTGCCCGAGGCTCAGCCACTGGCGGGCGAGGCGCGCGAATACCGCTACCGGCTGGACTGGGGCGACCTGCCGCCCGACCCCGCCGACGACCGCGCCCGCGTGGTGGCGATGCGCGCGGGCGCGGGCGGCGTCTCGGGCGTGCCCAGCCCGGCGGGGATGCGCAAGTTCGTGGTGGATTTCGCGGGTGGCGCGCTGGACCGTCTTCCCACTGACGCACCCCTGACGGCGGTGCTCTCGGCCCGCGACGCCGTGATCGCCCATCACACGCTGGAACGGATCGACGCCGCCGGGGTCTGGCGGCTGGTGATCGACGCCACGGCCGAGCCCGGCGCGGTGGCTGAATTCGGCGCCCATCTGGCCACATCTGAGCGCCGGCTGACCGAGACATGGCTTTACCAGTGGATCGCGCGATGACCGCCCGGCCGCACCAGCAGGCAACAGCCCTGCCCGCCCCGCCCGACGCGCCGCTGGCGATGCCGGTGCAGCCGCTTGCCGGCCCGGGTGACTGGCCCGCCCCACAACCCGCAGGCGCCGCGACGCTGGCCGCGCGCCATGTGGCCGCCGGGCTGGGCGCAGTCGCGGCGGCGATGGCGGGGTATTTCTACCTTGCCCCCGTCGTCGCCGACGGGATCGGCGCCACCGACGTTTTGCGTGCGGTGCTGATCGTGCTGCTGACTGGCTGGCTGGCCTGGGGCGCGGCGCTGGCGCTTCTGGGCCTTTTCGCCCCGCCCCGCCCGCTCCCCGCAGCGCCGCCCGGCCCGTCAAAAGGCCGGACCGTGGTGCTGATCCCCGTCCATAACGAGGATCCGGCGGTCGTGATGGCCGGAATCGCCGCAATGGACGCCTCGCTTACCGGCACCGGCTGGCAGCCCGCGTTCGATTTCGCCATCCTGTCCGACACTACCGACCCCGCCCTGCAACGGGCCGAGGCCGCCTGTGCCGCACGCCTGATCGCCGACCGCCCCGGCCTGCGCCTCATCTTCCGCCACCGCCCGCACAACACCGGGCGCAAGGCGGGCAATATCGCCGATTTCCTGCGCCGGTCGGGTGCGGCCTGGGATTTCGCCATCGTGCTGGATGCCGACAGCCTGATGGAGGGCGAGACGCTGGTGGAGATGGTGCGCCGCATCGCCGCCGACCCCGGCCTCGGCCTGCTCCAGACCCTGCCCGTCGTCACCGGGGCACAACGCCGCTTTGGCCGCCTGATGCAGTTCGCCGCCGCGCTCTACTCGCCGGTCTTCTGTCGCGGTCTGGCGGCGATGCAGGGCGGCGCGGGGCCGTATTGGGGCCACAACGCGATCTTCCGCACCCGCGCCTTTGCCGAAAGCTGCGGCCTGCCCGACCTGCCGGGCCGCGCGCCGCTGGGCGGCACGATTCTCAGCCACGATCATGTCGAGGCAGCACTTCTGGTCCGCGCCGGCTGGCGGGTGCGGATCGACCCCGATCTGGGCGGCTCCTACGAACGCACGCCGGAAACCCTGATCGACCATGCCGCGCGTGACCGGCGCTGGTGCCAGGGCAACCTGCAGCACCTGCGCCTGCTGACCGCCCCGGCCCTCGCCCCGTGGAGCCGGTTGACACTGGCACTCGGGGCCTTTGCCTACATCGCCTCGCTGCTCTGGATCGCCTTTGTCGCGCTCAGCCTGATCGCGCCGCTGTCGGCCGCGCCGCCGGTGCCAAGCTTCCGGTTCGACCCGTCGAGCCCCGTGCCGGTCTTCGTTGCCGCCGACGCGCCAACGGGCTTCGGCCTGCTGCTCAGCATCTTCGGCCTGCTGATCCTGCCCAAGCTGCTGATCGCCGCTGCCGCGATCGGCAATGGCCGCGCGCGGGATTTCGGCGGCCCCGCTGCGCTGGTCGGCGCCACGCTGGCCGAGATTCTGCTGACCGCGCTGATCGCGCCGGTGCTGCTCTGCTGGCAGGCCCGCGCCGCGCTGGAGGTGGCGCTGGGGCGCGATTCCGGCTGGCCGGCACAGCGGCGCGAGGCGGTGCGGCTGACGCTGGCCGAGGCATGGCGGGCCAGCCACTGGATCGTCCTGCTGGGCGTGGCCACGCTTGGCCTTGCGATGTGGCTGGCGCCGGGGCTGGTCCTGTGGCTGGCGCCGGTCGCGCTGCCGCTGACGGTGGCGCCGCTGACCATCCTGCTGACCGCCCGGCCCGGCGGCACGGGTTTCGCAACGCCCTCCGACATCCGCCCCTCGCCGGTGCTGGTGCGGCAGGCGCGCATCCTGGCCGACTGGCGCGGCGCCCCGCCGCCCGCCGACCCGACCGCCGCGGAACCCGAAGCCGAGGGGATTGTAACGCAGGGCGGCTGAGGCGCCGCCCCGCGCAGGCCCCTCAACCGACCGTCACCTCCATCGTGATCTCGGCCTTCAGAAGCTTGGAGATCGGGCAGCCCGCCTTGGCCTTCTCGGCCAATTCGCGCAGCTTGTCCTCGGGCGCATCGGCCTTCACTTCGACCAACAGATGCGCCTTGGTCACCGTCGGCCCGCCCTCGGTCGAGGCATCCAGCGACACGGTCGATTTCGCCGCCACATGGCCCGGCGTGATCCCCTCGCCGCCGATCAGCGCCGACAGGAACATCGCATAGCAGGCCGCATGGGCCGCACCGACCAGTTCCTCGGGGTTGGTGCCCTCGGCCCCCTCGAACCGCTTGGCAAAGGTATAGTCCGCATCCTTCAGAACCCCGCTCTGGGTGCTCACGGTTCCGGCGCCGTCCTTCAGGCCGCCGGTCCAGCGGGCGGTGGCGTGTTTGTCGATCATCGCATGTCTCCCCGTTCGCGCAGGCCCGATGCGAACCCGCTTCCCCGCCCGACATTCGGGCCGCCGGGCCGCGAATGCAACCCGGCAGGCACCGCACCGCCCGCGGTGCGACGCCCTGAAAGCTTGCCAAAATGCGAACCTCGGGTAAGCTTCCGTAGGGGAAGGCCACATGCACTGACGCAGACGGTGCGGTTCAGCAGGGGGTGCGACGCATGGCAAAGGACATCGAACGCAGGGTCAACGACCTGGAGGCGCGGCTCAACCGCACGGTCACCGACCTCAACCGCGTCAACCAGAAGACCCATGACGAGGTGGTGAAGCTGCAGACCCGGCTGGATCGGGTGGTCAGCGACCTCAACTCGGTCAACCAGAAGACCCATGACTACGTGATGAAGCTGGAGCGCAACTTCCACAAATTGGAAAGCCAGACCCACAAGGTCGAGAAGCTCGCCGACCCCAAGGTGCAGGAGCGCAGTCTGAAGGAGATCGTGGACAGAGCGCTGGCCAGCTACGACAGGAAGCGGAAGTAACCCCGCCCTTGCCCGACGCGCCGCAGCAGGCCCCCGACGCCCCGGCCGAGCCGGCCGCGATCCTTGCGCGCGGGGCCGCGCGGGGCGAGGCGCTGGACGATTTTGGCCCGGTCTGGGCCACCGCCCGGCTGCGGCTGGCGCGCGCCGGCTGGCAGGCGGCCGATCTCTCGCCCTTCCTCAATCTCGACGTGCCCTATGTCGCCACCTCTTCCGGCAGGTTGTCGGCGGATGCGGTGGCCGTGGCGCTGGCCGCCCGGCCGGGGGCGACGGGGCTGCGGATCCTCGAACTCGGCGCCGGGTCGGGCGTCTTTGCGCGGCTGTTCCTGATGGAACTTAGGCGCGCGGCCCCGGAAGTCTATGCCGGCAGCAGCTATCTGGTCACCGACGGCTCGGCCAGCGTGCTGGCGGCACAGGCAGCCTCGGGCGTGCTGGCCGACCACGAGGCGGTGGTGACCCGCCGCCTGCTGGACCTGACCGGCGACGATTGGCCCGATGCGGGCGGTTTCGACGTGATCCTCGGCACCTATGTGCTCGACAGCCTGCCCTTCGACCTGCTGACAATCCGCGATCAGTCGGTCTGGCGGAAAGAGGCGCGCACGGTGCTGGACGTGCCCCCCGCGCGACCCGCCGATCTGGACGCCCTGCGCACGACACTGGCCGCCGACGATGCCGGGGCGCTGGCCGGGCTGGCATGGCTCGGCCCGCGCACCGGGTTGCAGACCCGCCACGTGCCGGTGGACCGCGCCGCCCTGCCCTGGCGTGAGGCGCTGCCCGATGACACGGGCGGCGAGGCGCTGCCCTTCGTCCATTGCCACGGCGCGCTGGATTGCCTGACCCGCGCCGCCGATCTGCTGGCCCCCGGCGGGGTGATGATCTTCAGCGATTACGGGCATATCACCCCGTTCACCGCCCATGACACGGCCGAGTTTCAGGGCTACGGCACCTCGGTCGCCGTGGGGCTGAACTTTCCCCAGATCGCCCGCGCGATGGCCGGGCGCGACGACCTGCGCCTGCTGGTGCCCGAGGAGGAGGAGGGCCGCCTCTGCACCCGCGTCCTGCAGAAACAACCACTTGGCGACCTGCAGCCGCTGGTCGATGACCTCTACGGCAGACTGCGCCAGCGCGCGCTTTCCGCCCCGGTCGAGGCCGCGCAAGAGGTTCTGCGCGCGCGGATGTTCGAAACCGCGCGGGGCTTCTACCTGCAGGCGCTGGCGCGCGATCCGCAGAACTGGGCGCTGATGCAGGAGATCACGCTGCGCCTGCTGCTGCCGGCGGGCGAGGCGCAGGCGGCGGCCGACATGGCCCGCGCCGGGCTGGCGCTGAATCCGCTGTCCCCCGACCTGTGGCGCGCGCTGGCCGAGGCCGATCTGGCCTGCGACCGGATCGAGGATGCGCGCACCGCCGCCGCCCGTGCCGCCGACCTCGCCCCGCGCAATATCGAGGCGCAGATGATCGTGGCCCGCGTTGCCCTCGCGCAGGGCGACCATGGCGCGGCGCTTCAAGCCATCGCTCGCGGGCTGGCGAATGACCGAGAGGCCGAGGCGCGTGACGAATTGCTGGCGCTGCAGCAGCAGGTGCTGATCGATCAGGCCCATGACGCGCTGGCTGCGCTGCGCGCGCAGGCCAACGCCTTTCGCGGGCTGGACGACGGCCCGCCGCCGGACTGACCCCCCGCGCCGGGTGTCAGCCCCACCACGGCCCGGCCTTGCGCAGGGCCTTCCAATGCTTTTCCGCCGCCGCCATCGCCTCGTCCCGCAGGGCCGTGCGCACCTGCGCCCCGGCCTCGCCCAACTGGCCCTCGGCCACGGCAAGGTCGTTCAGCAACCCGAGCGCATCCTGCAATTTCTTCAGCCGCGCCAGGAACCGCGCCTGCGCCTTGCCCGGCCAGAGGTCGGAGAAGAAATCAGAAAGATAACGCAACGCCTTCAGATCCTTGCGAAACTCGTGCCGGTCTGCATCCGCCATCTTCGCCACATGCTTGCCGTGCGACCCCACCGCCGCCCAGGCGAGCGCCAGCGCCCCGGCGGCCAGGTCCGTCACCGGCGCCGCGCGCCGGGCGCGTTCGGCCTTGCCGCGCCTGTGCCAGTCGCCGCGATCCAGCACCAACAGCGCCTCGGCGGCAAAGCCCTCGGCCTCTTGCGCCGCCAGTTCGGCGCGCACCTCGGCGCGGATGCCAGCAGCCTCATCGGTCAGCCGCGCCGCATCCTCTCCCTCTGCCAGTTGCCCGGCCAGCACATCGGCATCGCGCAACCGGCCCAGCAGCGCGAATATCGCCTTTGCCTCATCTTTCAATGGCTTGACCGACGATCTTCGCAGGACCGGGCGGAACCCGTCCAGCGCCGTGCGCAACCGGCGCAGGGCGACGCGGGCGCCGTGCGGGCCGGTGGGCGCGTCATCCTTCATCAGCGCGGCGCGGTGGCTGTCGAAATCGTTCAGGCAGGCCGCCAGCACCGCCTGCACGGCCTGTTCCGTCGCCATATCGGCCGTGATCGTGGGCCGGGTCTGGCGGGGATCTTCGGGTATCATCGCGTCCTCGTTGCCTTTTCAGGGGCGGTTCGACCGGCGCCGAGGGATGAATTATCACCGGCAGGTGACAGTTCCGTGACGGGCAAATTGTATACGTTTGGATCCATCTGTATACGCTTGGATACAATACGAGCCCGCGAAAGGGGCAAAAATTGTATACGCTTGGATCCAAGCGTATACAATTTGACGATTCCGGCCCATCGGCACCATGGCCCAGATTGCCCGCGATCGACGCCCCGCGCCTTGATCCCGCTCATTGACGCTGGGCGCGATTTCCGTTAACTCCCGCCCATCCGCCGGGGCGCCCGGTTCCCAGCGTCCCATATCCCGTTACGGCCCGATGCCGTATGAATGGACGCATATGACCAAATTCACCGACCTCGCGTTGGACCCCAAGGTTCAGCAGGCCGTGGCCGAAGCCGGCTACGACACCCCCACCCCGATCCAGTCCCAGGCCATTCCCGAGGCGCTGAAGGGCCGCGACGTGCTGGGCATCGCCCAGACCGGCACCGGAAAGACCGCGGGCTTTACCCTGCCGCTGGTCACGCTGCTGGCCAAGGGCCGGGCGCGGGCGCGGATGCCGCGCAGCCTGGTGCTGTGCCCGACGCGCGAACTGGCCGCGCAGGTGGCCGAAAGCTTCGACACCTATGCCAAGTACACCAAGCTGACCAAGGCGCTGCTGATCGGCGGCGTCAGCTTCAGTGAGCAGGACAAGCTGATCGACCGCGGCGTCGATGTGCTGATCGCCACGCCGGGCCGGCTGCTGGATCATTTCGAGCGTGGCAAGCTGCTGCTGACCGGCGTGCAGATCATGGTGGTGGACGAGGCCGACCGGATGCTCGACATGGGGTTCATCCCCGATATCGAGCGGATCTTCCAGCTTACCCCGTTCACCCGCCAGACCCTGTTCTTCAGCGCCACCATGGCGCCCGAGATCGAGCGGATCACCAACACCTTCCTGACCTCGCCCGCGCGGGTGGAGGTGGCGCGGCAGGCGACCGCCTCGGAAACCATCGAGCAGTGGCTGGTCGAGGTGAAGCCGAAGCGCAAGGACCAGACGTTTGCCGAAAAGCGCAAGGTGCTGCGCGAGCTGATCCGGGCCGAGGGCGCGGCCTGCACCAACGCCATCGTCTTCTGCAACCGCAAGGTGGATGTGGACGTGGTGGCGAAATCGCTGAAACAGCACGGCTTCAACGCCGCGCCGATCCATGGCGATCTGGACCAGTCGGTGCGCACCCGCACGCTGGACGGGTTCCGCGACGGCACGCTGCACCTGCTGATCGCCTCGGACGTGGCGGCGCGGGGCCTCGACATTCCGGCCGTGAGCCATGTGTTCAACTTCGACGTGCCCAGCCACCCCGAGGATTACGTCCACCGCATCGGCCGCACCGGGCGCGCGGGCCGGTCGGGCAAGGCGGTCACGCTGCTGGGACCGAATGACGCGAAATATCTGGGCGGGGTCGAGGCGCTGATCGGCAAGCCGATCCCGCGCGGCGCGAATCCGGTGGCGGTGGATGACGCGGCCCCCGACGAGGCGCCGGAGGAAACGGCCGAGCGCCCGGCCCGCCGTGGCCGTGGCGGCCGTGGCCCGCGCCGGGGCGAGAAGCCCGCGGCAGAGGCCCCCGCGCGCGAAAAGGCGGAAACGCCCGTCGCGGCGCCGGAGCCTGCCGAAAACACCCCCGCCCCGAGGGCGGAGCCCGCCGAGGCCGAAGCCCCCCGGCGCGAGCCGCGCCGCGACGACCGCCGGGGCGGCCGCCGCGACGACCGGCGCGATGCACCCGTCGTCGGCATGGGCGACCATGTGCCGGATTTCCTGCTGCGCGGGATGGGCGACAAGCAACAGGTCGAATAAGCCGCTGACAGGCGGAACGGAAAACGGGCGCGGAGCAATCCGCGCCCGTTTCCATTTCAGGGGCCGAGGCGCGGGATATCCCGCGCCCCAACCCCAATTTCTCAGCTACATCCGCTGGTCCCGCCGCAGGTGTTGCACTTCAGGCAGGTGCCGTTCCTGACCAGCGTGTAGTTGCCGCATTCGCCGCAGGGGTCGCCCTCGTAGCCCTGCATCTTGGCCTTGGCGCGCAGGTCGACGGCGGCCACCACCGTCTCGGTGGCGCCCATGGTCAGCACCGCGCCCTCGGCGCCGGCGGCCAGCGCGGTGACGCTGGCGCCGCCCTGCAGCACAACAAGTTCCTGCGGCAGGCGCTTGCGCAGATAGCCGGTGGAGCTGATCTGGCGCAGCACTTCCAGCCCCCGGCTGGCGGCATCGTCAGTCAGTTCGGCGACGTTGCGCTTGCCCTCTTCCTCGCCCCGGCCCAGGTCGTCGAAGGCCGCGCCCTCGGGCTTCACATGGGCGAGGTCGGTGCGGTCGAGGTAGCTGACCGCCAGTTCGCGGAAGATGTAGTCGAGGATCGAGGTCGCGGACTTGATCGTCTCGTTGCCCTGCACCATGCCCGCCGGTTCGAACCGGGTGAAGGTGAAGGCGTCCACGAATTCCTCCAGCGGGACGCCGTATTGCAGGCCGACGCTGACCGCGATGGCGAAGTTGTTCATCATCGCCCGGAAGCCCGCGCCTTCCTTGTGCATGTCGATGAAGATCTCGCCCAGACGCCCGTCGCGGTATTCGCCGGTGCGCAGATAGACCTTGTGGCCGCCGACGATGGCCTTTTGGGTATAGCCCTTGCGCCGCTCGGGCAGCTTGTCGCGGCCCTTGGCGATCTCGCGCACGATCACCTTCTCGATGATCTTTTCGGCCAGCACCTGCGCCTTTTCCTGCGGCGTGCCGGTGGCGAGGATTTCCTCGGCCTCCTCGTCATCCTCGATCAGCGCCGAGGCGAGCGGCTGGCTGAGTTTCGAGCCGTCGCGGTAGAGCGCGTTGGCCTTGATGCCGAGGCTCCAGGACAGCTCGTATGCCGCCTTGCAGTCGTCGATCGTCGCCGCGTTGGGCATGTTGATGGTTTTCGAGATCGCGCCCGAGATGAAGCTTTGCGCGGCGGCCATCATGCGGATGTGGCTCTCCACGCCCAGGAACCGCCGGCCCTTCTTGCCGCAGGCATTGGCGCAGTCGAAGACGCTGTAGTGTTCGGTCTTCAGATGCGGCGCGCCCTCCAGCGTCATGGTGCCGCAGACGTGGTCGTTGGCGGCCTCGATCTGTGCCTTGGTGAAGCCCAGGTGACGCAGCAGGTCGAAGGTGGGGTCGGTCAGCTTCTCCGCCGGGATGCCGAGGGTGCCGGTGCAGAAATCCTCTCCCAGCGTCCACTGGTTGAAGACGAAGCGGATGTCGAAGGCCGAGGGCAGTGCTGCCTCGATCTTGGCGATCTCGGCCTTGCCGAAGCCGTGGCCGATCAGCGCGGTGTGGTTGATGCCGGGGGCCTGGCCGATGCTGCCGTGGCCGACCGCATAGGCCACGATCTCGGCGATTTCCGACTGCCGGTAACCCAGCTTTTCCAGTGCTGCCGGAACGCTTTGGTTGATGATCTTGAAGTAGCCGCCACCGGCCAGCTTCTTGAACTTCACCAGCGCGAAATCGGGCTCGATGCCGGTGGTGTCGCAGTCCATCACCAGCCCGATGGTGCCGGTGGGGGCGATGACGGTGGCCTGCGCGTTGCGGTAGCCATGCGCCTCGCCCAGACGCAGCGCCTCGTCCCAGCTTTGCCGGGCCAGTTCGACCAGCCCCTGATCGGGGCAGTTGGCGTGATCGAGCGCGACGGGCGTGACATTCACGCCCTCATAGCCGTCCGTGTGCCCGTGGGCCGCGCGGCGGTGGTTGCGGATCACCCGCAGCATGTGGTCGCGGTTCTTCTCGTAGCCCGGGAAGGTGCCGATCTCGCGCGCCATCTCGGCGCTGGTGGCGTAGCTCACGCCGGTCATGATCGCGGTCAGCGCGCCGCAAAGCGCGCGGCCCTGATCGCTGTCATAGCCAAGGCCCATGTTCATCAGCAGGCCGCCGATGTTGGCGTAGCCGAGGCCGAGGGTGCGGAAGTCGTAGCTGCGCTGCGCGATTTCGCGCGACGGGAACTGCGCCATCAGCACCGAGATTTCCAGCGTGACGGTCCAGAGCCGGGTGGCGTGGACATATCCCTCGGCATCAAAGGCGCCGTCCTTGAAGAAGGTCAGCAGGTTCATCGACGCCAGGTTGCAGGCCGTGTCGTCAAGGAACATGTATTCCGAACAGGGGTTGGAGCCGCGGATCGCCCCGTCGGCCGGGCAGGTGTGCCAGGCGTTGACCGTGTCGTGGAACTGGATGCCGGGGTCGGCACAGGCCCAGGCGGCCTGGCCCACCTGCTCCCACAACTCGCGGGCCTTCACGGTCTTGGACACCTTGCCGTCGGTGCGGCGGATCAGTTCCCAAGGGGCATCGTCGCGCACCGCCTGCAGGAAGGCATCGGTCACGCGGACCGAGTTGTTGGAATTCTGGCCCGAGACGGTGGCGTAGGCCTCGGAATCCCAGTCGGTGTCATAGGTCGGAAACTCGATCGAATCGTAGCCTTGCCGGGCGTATTGCAGCACGCGGTTGATGTAGGTTTCGGGGATCGAGGATTTCTTGGCGCTGCGGATCGCGGCCTTCAGGGCGGCGTTCGCCGCCGGGTCGGTGGCATCCGCCGGCGCTCCGTCCCAGACGCGGATCGCGGCGAAGATCTCGTTCAGCTTCGCCTCGTGCATCTTCGATCCGGCCACAAGGGACGCGACCTTCTGCTCTTCGATGACCTTCCAGTTGATGAACTGCTCGATATCCGGGTGATCCATGTCGCAGATCACCATTTTCGCCGCCCGCCGCGTGGTGCCGCCCGACTTGATGGCGCCCGCCGCCCGGTCGCCGATCTTCAGGAAGCCCATCAGGCCCGAGGACTTGCCGCCGCCCGACAGCTTTTCGCCCTCACCCCTGAGCGACGAGAAGTTGGTGCCGGTGCCGGAGCCATACTTGAACAGCCGCGCCTCGCGCACCCACAGGTCCATGATGCCGCCGTCGTTCACCAGATCGTCGCTGACCGACTGGATGAAGCAGGCGTGCGGCTGGGGGTGCTCATAGGCGCTGTCGGATTTCACCAGTTTGCCGGTCTTGTAGTCGACATAGAAATGGCCCTGGCTGGGGCCGTCGATGCCATAGGCCCAGTGCAGGCCGGTGTTGAACCACTGGGGAGAGTTCGGCGCGGCCATCTGGCGGGCCAGCATCAGGCGCATCTCGTCGAAATAGGCGCGGGCATCGCCCTCGGTGGTGAAATAGCCGCCCTTCCAGCCCCAGTAGGCCCAGGCCCCGGCCAGCCGGTCAAACACCTGCCGCGCGCTGGTTTCGCCCACGAAGCGCTCGCCCTCGGGCAACTCGGCCAGCGCGGCCTCGTCGGGGACCGACCGCCAGAGGAATTCCGGCACGCCCTTTTCCTTCACGCGCTTCATGCGCGCGGGCACGCCGGCCTTGCGGAAATACTTCTGCGCGATGACGTCGGACGCCACCTGGCTCCAGCCCTTCGGCACCTCCACCGCGTCGTTGCGGAACACGACGGTGCCGTCGGGGTTGCGGATCTCCGACACCGTGGTGGTGAAGTCGATGCTCGCATAGGCGTCCTTGCCTGCGCTGGTGAATTTCCGTTCGATCTTCATCTGCTCTGCCCCATGTTCCGGTCGCTTTCGCGGCGACACTGTTCCAGTCTTCCGGCCGCGCTGGACGACCCCTGCC
>JBJHCH010000026.1:0-36559 GCA_050485905.1 Paracoccaceae bacterium
GCTGAAAGTGGCAAAAGTTGACGGCTGTCAACACTTTCCAGTGTATTACCAAGGGGTTCGCTGCAACACCCCTGGGCGCAACGCTTACCCCTGACGCGCGCGGTCGCGGAGCCAGTCGGCCAGGTCGCTCTCGTCCATCAACCCCTGGGCCGCGCGGATGATGGTCTGGCCGACATCTTCGGCGGCCCAGGTGATCTGGATGCCGTTCAGGTCGAGGCAGACGTCCATCGACTGATGCGCGGTGCGCTTGTTGCCGTCGTTGAAGCAATGACCCTGCGCGATGGCGACCGCATAGGCGGCGGCAAGGTCGAAGGCATCGGCGATCATGCCGTAGGCGAGGCGGTTGTCCACCCGCGCGAGCGCGCCTTCGAGAGACTTGTCGCGGGCACGCCCCGGCAGTTCGCCGGGGTTCAGCACCGCGTCGTGGACCTTCTCGACCAGTTCGGGCGAGAGCAGGGCAAAGGTCATTTGTCGCGCAGGTAGTCGAGAACCGGCTGGTTGATCGCGCGGCGGCGGCGCAGGCTTTCCATCACCTCGTCCAGCGTGGCGGTGCGATGCTCGATCCCCTCCACCGCCTCGGCCGGGACGAAGTAGCCGACGAGGGCGGAGTTCTTCAGGATCGCCACCGGCTTTCCGCCGGAGCGGGCAAGCACCTTATGGGGTTCGCGCATCTCGGTCATGGTGGCGATATGCGGGGTCAGCAGGCGGCGGGTCATGGCGGTGCCTTTCGTGGTGTGCAGTGGAGTGTATATTGGGATGGGCGGTTTGTCATGCAAGATTGTGTGTGGTGAGGATCGGTCCGGCCGCAGGCCGGATCGGACCGTCCAGTGGACGGTCCGAAGTGACGAACGGTGAGGGCCGCCCGGACGAGGCCCCGGTGGGGCGTCGTCAGGCCCGAACGCCCGAGGCGCGAGCCGAGGGCAGAGCGCAAGCGGAGGGCCGGGAGGCGAGAAGCGTTCGGTGAGGGTGTGCGCAACGGAGGGCAGCGCCCGGCCCGAGGGGTGGGGGCTGAAAGCGCCCGCCCCTGGGGGGCGGGTCGGGCGCTGCCCGCTCGGGGACCGGGGTTTGCGCAGCCTACTCTGCTAACATGCGCTATCTAATGTACTAATTGCGGGTCCAAGATAGTACTCATAGGTTACATCTTGAGGAACAATCCGATTTATGCACTCTACGGTCAATAGGCCATCTTTAATTGGTCTGCCAAAAAAAGAGATATTCTTGTGCTCACGCTCTGCAACTTGCTGAAAGTAACTTTTCGAGATGAACCCGTCATATCCAAGTTCGTGAATATGCTGCGAGAGCTTTTGACAGATATTATAGCTGTCGCTATCGAAGATCAGGCACGTGAGCCAAATGTCTGGATCTTCAAATGGGGTAGTGTCGCGTTTGGTGGAGCTCGTAAGATCTAGTATTTTTATTGCTTTAGTTGGCCGTAAGGTTGCAAGATAGATTTCATCTTTTACGGTTATCCGGCTCTCGTGCAAACAGGTTTCAATATCAAGTGCTGCATAAAGGACAGGCAGGCTAGCGCAGTCAAAACGCCCGAAGGATTTTCGATACTCATCCGGAGGGGAACAAAATCGCTCGTCTGGGAAATTCCCGTCTAAATTTCTTTGTATTCTAAAAAATATGCTCTGAGAGTCCAGCTTAACCGCAGTATAGCTTTCGCAAATATAATCGAAGTCTTCTCGAGTCCACTGTTGGGTGCCGTCATCCTCATAAGGTTTTCCAAACATCCAAAGCGGGGGGCCATAGAAGAAGCATTTGATACCAAACGAAGTGCTTAGGAGAACAATATCCTTTCTAAGCGCGTCAGGCCCGAAAAGATCATAGTCCCTTTCGGTGTCGTTGACCACTATCTGACTCGCTAGCCAACCACGCCCTTTGAAGCTGGAGCCGTACTGGAAGAACTCAACGCACACTTGTTCCAGGCTTTCGAGGGAAAGCTTAGAACCTGTAGTAGACCCACAGTTTGGGCAAGCTGCATTAGAAGTCTTTGCGTATCTGCTTGCCGTTGCTCTTAGTCCAAAATCTCCAAAACAGTTCGAACAGGCAATAAAGTCCGCCGTATTGGAAATACTCACCCCAGCACCCCCTGAAACTCCCGCCACTCCCCCTTGCTCATGCCAGAGGTTTCCTGCGTGACTTCCTCACCCTTCAGCATCCGGCGGATGCAATCAAGGGCCTTGGCGGACAGTGTAGCACCCCCCATGCGGTAATCCTGAAACGCGCCATAGGCCAGCGGCACCCAGTCGGCGACGCAATTCGCAATGGCCTCGGCATAGACCCGGATCTCGTATTGCGCGTGCGCATCGGCGCGCAGGCGCAGGAAGTGGAACAGGTTGTGCAGGTCGGTCTTCCAGTACCACTGGGTATAGACATTGGCGGGCAGGTTCATGCGGGCGAGCTCTCGGGCCAGCCCTTGTTGGCCGTCCTGTGACAGCATGTCCTGATAATGGTCATAGGCGCGGGCGGCGTCGGATTTCAGCATCTCTAGCACGCGGGCGGCTTCGTCACCCTGCAGCACCTCTCCGCGCCCCTGGTTGTTGACGGTGGATTGCGCGGCAAGCTGGTCGGGCGCGGGGATGTAGAATTCGCGGTCGAGGATCGAATAGCGGGCGGAATATTCGTTCACATTGGCAGTGCGGTGGCGGATCCACTGGCGGGCGACGAATACGGGCAGTTTGACGTGCAGCTTGATCTCGCACATCTCGAACGGGGTGGAATGCCAGTGACGCATCAGGTAGCGGATCAGCCCCTCGTCATTCGAGACGTGTTTCGTGCCGGCGCCGTAGCTGACGCGGGCGGCCTGCACGATGGCGGCGTCGTCGCCCATGTAGTCGATGACGCGGATGAAGCCGTGGTCGAGGACCGGGTGGGCGAGGTAGAGGTGGCTCTCCATCCCGTCGGCCACGGCGCGGAGCGTGGGGCGGGGGGTGGCCCGGGCGGCCGCGATCTCGGCCAGTTGGTCGTCGGTCAGGGGCATGGATGGGTCCTTCCGCCAGCGGTTGAGTCGGCGGACACTATATATGGCAGCGGGCGATGCGGGAACGCCAAGATGCAGGGTGGGTGGCGTTTCGGGCCGGGCGGGCTATTGTTGGGAAAACTCAGGAGGATGACGATGAAGGTGAAGTATCTGCATACGATGGTCCGGGTGAAGGACCTGGAGGCGTCGATGGCGTTCTACCGGCTGATCGGGCTGGAGGAGACGCATCGGAACGAGAGCGAGAAGGGGCGCTTCACGCTGGTGTTCATGGCGCCGCCGGGGCAGCCGGAATGCCCGGTGGAGCTGACCTACAACTGGGACGGCGACGACGGGCTGCCCAGCGACAGCCGGCATTTCGGCCATCTGGCCTATGAGGTGGAGGATGTCTATGCGATGTGCCAGCACCTGATGGACAATGGCGTGACGATCAACCGCCCGCCGCGGGACGGGCGGATGGCGTTCGTGAGGAGCCCCGACAACATCTCGATCGAGTTCCTGCAGCAGGGCGACGCGAAGGCACCGGCAGAGCCGTGGGCCAGCATGGACAACACCGGCCACTGGTGATCCGCGCGGCCCTGCTGGCGTCCGTTCTTGCGGGCACGCTGGCGGGGCCGGCGGATGCCACCTGCCGCCAGGCGCTGGCGGTGGGGCTGGACGTGTCGGCCTCGGTCGATCATCTGGACTATGTGCTGCAGGCCGAGGGGATGGCGCGGGCGCTGGTGGCGCCGGATGTGGTGGCGGCCTTCCTGTCACCCGGCGAGCCGGTGGCGCTGGCGCTGTTCGAGTGGAGCGGGACGGGATACCAGCGGGTGATCCAGCCCTGGGTGATGGTAACGGATGCGGGCGTGCTGGAGGATGTGGCGGCACGGGTGGCGGCGCATCGGCGGACGCACTGGCAGGGGGCGACGGCGATCGGCTCGGCAATCCTTTACGGCGGCGCGATGCTGGCGGAGGGGCCGGTCTGCGCGCGGGCGACGCTGGATATCTCGGGCGACGGGGTGACGAACGACGGCCCGCCCCCCGCCGTGGCCCATGCGGCGCCGGAGTTGCAGGGCGTGACGATCAACGGGCTGGCGATCACCGGCGACCTGCCGATGGATCACGAGGGGCTGCGTGACGGGATCGGGCCGCTGACGCGCTACTACCGGGACAACGTGATCAAGGGCCCCGGCGCCTTTGTCGAGGTCGCCACGGATTTCGAGGATTTCGAACGCGCGATGCGGCGGAAGCTGGTGCGCGAGTTGCTGGACACGCTGTCGGATCTGCCGGCGGAGGCCCGTGAGTTGGCCGCCGCCGGGCAGCGGTGATCAGCGGACGATCAGCACCGAACACTCGGCATGGCGCACGACCTTGGACGCGGTGGAACCGATGAAGTAATCCCGCAGGTCAGGCCGGTGCGAGGCGATCATGATGAGGTCGCATCCGTTATCCTTTGCCGCGCCGAGAATCCCGATGGAGGGGCTGCCGGTGCGCACCGTCGCCTCCGAGACCATGTTGGCATCGCTGGCGAGTGCCTGAAGCGCGGCCAGCGCCTCGGTCTTGCGTTCGGACAGGACCCTGTCCGGGATCTCGGCGGCGATGTAGGCAGGCACTTCGTCCAGCACATAGAGCAGGTGGATCTTGCCGCCTGTGTCGAGAAGCTGGATCGCCTTGGCCATCAGCATCTTGCCAAGATCGCCATGCCCGATGTCCACCGGGACCAGGATTGACTTGTACATAGTTGTCCTCCTCTCGCTTTCGTCTGCGGCACCCTAGCAGAGCCGTCGCGGCAGCGAGTTGATCTAGAGCAACTATTCGGCCGCGACCTTGATGACGGGTTCCATCTGCTCGAGAACCTGATCCGGCAGGTGACACTTGATCTGGTGATCGCCGGGCAGACGGCGCATCGGGGGCACCTCTGTCTCACAGATATTGCCGGGCACCTGCGTTTTCCAGCGGCACCGGGTCTGGAACGGGCAGCCGGGCGGCGGATTCATGGCTGATGGGATGTCGCCTTCCAGCACGATATGCTTCTTTTCCACATGGGTGTCGGCAATGGGCACGGCGGACAGAAGTGCCTCGGTATAGGGGTGATAGGGCGGGGCGAAGACCTGATCGGTGGTGCCCAGTTCGACCACATGGCCCAGATACATCACCATCACCCGGTCGGAGAGGTAACGCACGATGGAAAGATCGTGACTGATGAACAATAGCGTGGTGCGGTTCTTGCGCTGAATGTCCATCAGCAGTTCCGTGACCGCCGCCTGAACGCTGACGTCCAGCGCCGAAACTGGTTCGTCGGCCACCACGACGCGGGCGCCACCGGCAAAGGCCCGCGCAATCCCCACCCGCTGCTTCTGTCCGCCCGAAAGCTGGCGCGGCATCCGGTCGGCAAACTCTCGCGGCAGCTTCACCAGATCCAGCAATTGCAGCATCCGCTCGCGCCGTTCTGCGTCCGACTTGCCCTCGCCGAAGATCTCCAGCGCGCGGATGATCTGGCGGCCCACGGTCATCGACGGGTTGAGCGTGTCGAAGGGGTTCTGGAACACCATCTGAACGGTGGAGACGGTATCGGTGTTCCGCTTCTCGATCGGCGTATCCTGAATCGACTGGTTATAGAGGAAGATCTGCCCGTCGGTGGCGGTTTCCAGCCCCATCAGCACCTTGGCAAAGGTGGACTTGCCGCAGCCGGATTCGCCGACGATGGCCAGTGTCTCGCCCTCGCGCGCATCGAAGCTGAGCGTCTCGTTGGCCTTTACGACGCGGGTGTCGCCGCCGCCGAACAGGCCGCCGCCCGACACCTCGTAGTATTTCTTCAGATCCTCGAAGCGCAGGACCACGTCGCCCACCGGGGTCTTCTCGGTGGATTGCGCCACGTTCGGCGGCGCGTCCCAGTCGATTTCAGACCAGCGCAGGCAACGCGTCTCGTGCCGGTCGCCGTCGGGGACCGGCTGCATGGCGATGTCGGTGGCGTCGCAATGCCCCTTGACGAAATAGCTGCAGCGCGGGCCGAAGTTGCAGCCCGGCGGGCGTTCATGGGGCAGGGGGAAGTTGCCGGGGATGGCAACGAGCGGCCGGGCGTTCTTGTCGGCACCGGGCAGCGGGATGGAGCGGAACAGCGCCTGGGTATAGGGGTGGCGCATCTTGTCGAAAACCTCTTCGACGCGCCCCGTCTCCACCGCCTCGCCGGAATACATCACGCACAGCCGGTCGCAGACCTCCAGCACAAGGCCGAGGTTGTGGGAGATGAACAGCATCGAGGTGCCGTATTTCTGGCCCAGTTCCTTGACCAGCGCGACGATCCCGGCCTCGACCGTGACATCCAGCGCGGTGGTGGGTTCGTCGAGGATCAAGAGCGCCGGTTTCGACATCAGCGCCATTGCTATGACGATGCGCTGCTGCTGGCCCCCCGAAAGCTGGTGCGGATAGCTTTGCAGGATGCGGTCGGGGTCGGGCAGGCGCACGTCGGCGACGATCTGCCGGGCGAGTTTCAGCGCCTCGTCCCTTGCCATGCCCTGATGGATCATCGGCACCTCGGCCAGTTGCATCCCGATCTTCATCGCCGGGTTCAGGCTGGCCATCGGCTCCTGATAGATCATCGCGATCTCTGATCCGCGGATCTTGCGCAACTCCTCCTCCGACATGGTGGTGATGTCGCGCCCCTTGAAGCGGATCGACCCGCCGGTGATGCGGCCGTTCTTGCCCAGATCGCGCATCACCCCCAGCGCGACGGTGGACTTTCCGCAACCGCTCTCGCCCACCAGCCCCATCGCCTCGCCCGGCAGGACGGTGCAGGAGAAATCCATCACCGCCGGGATCTCTCGCAGGCGGGTGAAGAAGGAGATCGACAGGTTCTCGATCTCAAGGATCGGTTTCGACGGGTCCCAGTCGGTCATGGCGTGGGTCCTGTGCTGGGGTGGGGGGCGGCGGCGCGCAGCCGGGGGATGCGCGCAAGGATGATGCAACGCGAGGGAACCGGATGGGGGCCGGGACGTTTGGTAGGCAGTGAAAGAGGAGACAAAATCATGCCTATCATTCTTTGGCTTCTTGGCGTTCCGCTCAGCCTGGTCATCGTGCTGATGCTGGTCGGCGTCGTCTGATCCGACACGATCCGCGAAACGGGGCGGTGCATTGCGGTGCGCCGCCCCGTTGCCGTTTGGGGAATGCTCGCGCGGTGCTGGGCGGCGCGGGTCATCGTCAATCCCTCAGACTTTCCTCGCGCAGCCCATCGGCCAGCAGGTTGAGGCCGAGCACAAGGCTCATCAGCGAGAAGGCGGGCACCAGCGCGGGGTGGGGGAAGGCGGTGAGCAGGCGGCGGCCGTCGTTGATCGTCGAACCCCAGTCGGGGCTTTCGGGGGAAACGCCCAGACCGAAGAAGCCCAGCGTGCCCAGCAAGATCGTGGTGTAGCCGATGCGCAGGCAGAAATCGACGATCAGCGGGCCGCGGGCGTTCGGCAGGATTTCCCACAGCATGATGTACCAAGGCCCCTCTCCCCGCGTCTGGCCGGCGGCAACGAACTCTCGGCTCTTGATGTCGAGCGTCAGGCCGCGGACGATGCGGAAGACGGTGGGGGCGTTGACGAACACGACCGCGACGAAGACGTTCAGCAAGTTCGGCGACATCCCCCAGACGCCCAGCGGGTCAGCGTTGAACGCCAGCCCCGCATAGGCCCAGAGCCCGATCAGCAGCGTGACCCCGACATAGAGGTTGCGCTTCAACGGCTGGGTGAAATAGCGCGCGTTGAACAGAACCGACAGGAAGACGATCGGCATCACGAACAGCACCGCCGCCATGTAGACGGGAATGCCCGTCTCCACGATCTCGGGCGTGACCAGCAGGTAGAACAGCAGGATCACCGGGAACGCCAGGACGAGGTTGGCGACGAAGGTCAGCGCGGTATCGAGCCTGCCGCCGAAATAGCCGGCCGGCAGGCCCAGCGTGATCCCGATCATGAAGGCGAAAAGCGTGGCGGCCGGGGCGATCTTCAGCACCTCGCGCGCGCCCATTACCATGCGGCTGAACACGTCGCGCGCCAGGCTGTCGCCGCCGAACAGGTAGTATTCATAGCGCCCATCGGGGTTGGGCAGCGCCGTGCCCGGCACGACGTTGCGCATCTGGCTGACTTGGCTCAACGGATTGTGCGTGGCGATCATGTCGGCAAAGAACGCGGTGAACACCCAGAACAGCACGATGGCGAAGCCGACCATGCCGATCGGGCTGTCGAACAGCTTGCCATACAGCCCCAGCCGCCGCTTGAACGCGATGGACAGCACGAAGACCGCGACCATGCCGATCCAGACGGGCGTGAACTGCACCGCCATCCGCCCCAGGATCGCCCCCCAGCCAAGCTCTTCCATGGCGCGCTCCTCAGCTTATCCGGATCCGGGGGTTCAGGTAGACATAGCCGATGTCGGATATCAGCTGCGTTGTCAGCACGACGATCACCGCGACGACCGCGCAGGCGAGCAGAAGCTCGATGTCGTTGTTGCCCGCCGCCTCGACCAGCGTCCAGCCGAAGCCGGGATAGGAAAACAGCACCTCGACGATGACCACACCGTTCAGAAGCCACGGAAACTGCAGCATGATCACCGTGAAGGGCGCGATCAGCGCGTTGCGCAGCGCGTGCTTCATCACGATGGAGGCAAAACTCGCCCCCTTCAGCCGGGCGGTTCGGATATATTGCTGCGTCATCACCTCGGTCATCGAGGCGCGGGTCATCCGCGCGATATAGCCCATGCCGTAAAGCGCAATGGTGATGACCGGCAGGGTGAAGTTCCAGAAGGTGATCCGGTCGATGGCGCTGCGCGCGTTCCCCTGAAACAGCACCGGCCCGTCAATCACGCCCCATTTTACAAGGAAGGGCGACAGCCCCACGGTCGATGACGCGAAGAAGGCGATGAACACCACACCCGAGACATATTCCGGCGTGGCGGTGGTGACGATTGCGCCGGTCGACAGCGCGCGGTCGGTGCGCGACCCCTCGCGCATGCCCGCCAGCACGCCCACCAGCAGCGCCGAGGGCACCATGACGATCATCACCCACAGCATCAGCATGCCGGTGGCGCCCAGCCGGGTGGCGATCACCTCTCCCACCGGCGCGTTGAAGCGAGTCGAATAGCCCCAATAGCCTTGGATCAACCCGCAGAAGGTGGCGGCGTTGGCCGGATCCGACACCCGGTCGATACATCGCCCGCGCATCGTGCCGTCGGCTTCCTCGCGCGTCCAGCCGGGCATCACCCCCAGCCACTCTCCGTAGCGCACCAGCAGCGGCTGGTCATAGCCGTTGCGGATGATCCAGCTTTGCACCTCGGCATCCGTCATCCGCACCGACCCCTGGGTCTTGGCCAGGGTTTCGAGCCGCGCCTCCATGTTCGTCAGGAAGAACACGATAAAGGTCAGGCACAGTGCGGTGAGCAGCATGGTGCCGACGCGGCGCGCGAAGAAAAAGAGCATGGCTCGCGCCTTTTCGGGCTGGGCCGTCGGTCAGGCCGGCGGCAGTGGCGAAGCGGTTGCGGCCGGGTCCGGCCGTTCCGGGGCGCAGGCGGCTGCGCCCCGGTCAGAGCGCGAGATCAGGCCTCGATCCAGTAACGCAGGTAATGCATCTCGAACGTCGGGTGCATCTCGGCGTTCTTGACGTTTGGCCGGGCATGGCGAAACAGCGAGCGCCAGTAGGGCTGGATCATCACACCTTCCTCCTGCATGATTTCCTGCAGCCGCCGCATCAGCACGCTCCGCTCGTCGGCATCGGCAATCGACATCGCCTGGGTCAACGTCCTGTCAAACTCCTCGTTTGCGAAGGCGGCCTCGTTCCACGCCTCGCCGGAACGGTAAGCCAGAGCCAGCACCTGAACGCCCAAGGGGCGCATCGCCCAACTGGTGGCCGAGAAAGGATAGTTCGCCCAATCGTTCCAGTAGGTTGCGCCCGGCAGGATGGTGCGCCTCACGTTGATGCCAGCGTCGCGCAACTGCGCGGCCACCGCATCGCAGGTCGCCGCCTGAAAGCTGTCATCGACCGAGATCAGTTCGAACTCGTGATCTGCCAGCCCCTCGTCCGCAAGCATCTGGCGGGCTGCTTCTGGATCGACGACCAGCGGCGGCATTTCGGCATATTCCGGATGAATCGGGCAGACGTGGTGGTTCTCGGCCACCATGCCTTGGTCATTGTAGCCCAGTTCCAGCACCACTTCGTTGTCGACCGCCATGCTCAGCGCGCGGCGAACGTTGACGTTGTCATATGGGGCATTGTTCTGATTGAAGCGCACGCAAAGCGTCGCGGCGGTCACCGCTTCGGACCGGACCATGCCGATCGCGTCGAACAGGTCGAGGAAATCGCCCTCGGTTTCGTAGTGGATGTCAACTTCGCCCGACTCAGCCGCCGAGAGCCAGGCAGAGGGGTCGGTGCCAAGGTCGATGAACTCGATGGCATCCAGATAGGCGCCGTCCTCACCGCCCCACCAATTGTGATCCTCGTTGCGTTCCAGCCGCGCCCTGATCCCAGTTTCGTGGCGCACCGGGCGGTAGGGACCGGTGCCGATCGGGTTGTCGAACGGGTCTCCACCGGGGAACGATGGGTGGACGATGGCGGCCGGATAGTCTGCGGTGTTCACGATCATCGCGATGTCGGCCTGCGACAGGTTCAGGCGCAGGGTGTGGTCGTCCACCACTTCGATCGCGCCGTCGCGGGCCTGGTTGGTCTCGGGGTCGATCAGCGCGGTCATCCGGCTGGCCATCGAGTTGCCCTCGACCGTGCCATCGCACCAGCGTTCGAAATTGTGCGCAACGTCGGCGGCGGTGAAGGCATCGCCGTTGTTCCAGGTCACGCCCTGACGGATGAGAAGCGTGTACTCGGTGGCATCCTCGTTCGCCTCCCAGCTTTCCAGCAGGCGCGGGATCAGCGAACCGTCGCGCTGATACTCGGCAAGGTATTCAAGCCAGCCGCGGCAGACGTTGGCCAGTTCCGACCAGTCCCAGGTCCGCGGGTCCTTCTGTGCGCGCAGATCCATCTGGATCCTGAGCGTGCCGCCGCGGGTGCCGGTCTGCGCCTTAGCCGCGGGGGCCGTCAGCCCGAGCAGGCCGTAGGCCGCCGTCGCGGTCACGCCAAGCGCGGTCGCGCGGGTCAGGAACTCGCGGCGGCTCAGCTTGCCGGCAGCGACTTCGCGCGCGTACATCCGCGCGGCCGGGTGGATCGTCTCACCGATTTCGGTGTGGATTGTCATGGTTCTCTCCCTGGTCGTCATAGTCGGTTGTTGTTGAGGTTCCGGGCTTGCCGGACCCTGATCGCGATCCGTGGGGTCGTCCTGTTGCGGGTCGAATATATCGCATCAGTCGGCACGCTTTCTTGCGGATAGTCTAGGCCGCAATCCGGCGCCTCCCGCGTCATTTGCGACATTGCCCGATCAGGAAAGGACACGAACCTGCTCAGGTCAACCCCTTGCCGGGGCTGCCGGGCGTCAGGCGCCCTTGCGAAAGTCGGTCGGGGTCTTGCCCGTATGGTTCTGGAAGGCGCGGGTGAAATAGGCCGGCGAGGTGAAGCCGAGGCTTTCCGACACGTCCTTCACCGGCACGCGGGTATCGGCCAGCAGGCGCCGGGCTTCGAACAGGATGCGATCCTGCAACAGATCATGGGCAGACCGGTCACAGCTTTGGCGGCAGCAGCGCGTCAGATGGGTGGGCGTCACGCCAAGTGCGGCCGCGTAATCCGTCACGCCCATGCTGGATCGGAAATCGCGTTCCAGCAGCGCGGCATAGCGTGCCGCCAGCCGATGCGCTGCACGGCTGCGCGCGGGCTGCGCCACCGGCGCGCCCGCCGCGGCCGCGGACTGACGTTCCAGCCAGACGCCCAGCAGGCCCAGGTGACACCGCGCGGCACGTTCGGCGCCGGTCCTGTCGCTTTCGCTCTCGCGCTGGATGTTTTCGAGGATCGCGCCAAGTTCGACCTGAGAGGCCGTGTCGCGGATACGCAGGTGCAGCGGCACATCGGGCAGCGCCACGTCGCAGCGGCGGCCAAAGAACAGCGCGCTGCCGTAGCCTTGGGCCGACACCTCGAACCCGTGCATCGTGCCGGGCGGCAGGTAGATCGCATTATGCGCGCCATAGCCGCGGGTGACGCCGGCCACCGTGATCCGGCCCTGACCCTTGGTGAACCACAGCAGCACGGGCTCGGAATAGCTGCGCATCGCCTCCACCCGCCAGCGCCCGCCGGCGGCCAGCCGGGCCAGCGGCACCAGACGAAGGGTCGACGGCGTCTGCGGGATCTCGATCATCAGCTCAGGGATTCCGTTCCTGTCGGGTTGGCACCCTAGGACGACCCGGCCGGGGAACCCAAGCGAAAACATCGCTCAGCGGGTGCGATCGGCAAGCCGTGGCCGATCCGCTACGGCAGGGGCAGGGCGCTCCAGTCGCCCATCCGGCTGCGGAACCAGGTGCGCTGACGCTTGGCATAGCGGCGCGTGGCGGTGCAGGCCGCAGTGCGCGCCTGCGCCAGCGTCATCTCTCCGCGCAGATGCGCCACCAGTTCCGCCGCCCCGATCGCGCGCGCCCAGGGGGCGGCGGGGGTCCAGTGCGGCAGGGCAGCCCGCACCTCGTCCAATGCGCCGGCGGCAAGCATCGCGTCGAACCGCGCCTCGATCCGGGCCGCAAGCCAGTCGCGGTCGGGCTGCAAAACCAATGCCGTGGCGTGTTCCAGCGGCAGCATTGGCGGTGCGGTCTCGGCCTGCCAGGCTGCCAGCCCGCGCCCGGTCGCGCGCCACACTTCCCAGGCGCGCTGCACGCGGGCCGGGTTGCCGGTGTCGATCCGCCCGGCTGTCTCGGCGTCCAGATCGGCCAGCAGAGCGTCGATTCCCTCGGCGGCCAGTCGCGCCTCGCCCTCGGCCCGGACGGCGTCTGACACGGGCGGGATCTCTGCCAACCCGGCGGTCAGTGCGCTGAAGTAAAGCCCGGTGCCGCCCACGATCACCGGCCGCAGCGGCCCGGTCAGCAGCGGTGCCACCTCGCGCAGCCAGTGTCCGACGGAATAGGGCCGGTCGCGGGTGACATGGCCGTAAAGCGCGTGCGGCAGCGCGGCTTCTTCCTCCGCGCTGGGTCGCGCAGTCAGCACCCGCCAGTCCCTATAGACCTGCAGCGCATCGGCATTGACGATCACCCCGCCCCGGCGGGCGACCAGGCGCGCTGCCAGCGCCGACTTGCCCGACGCCGTTGGCCCGGCGATCAGCACGGGGCGGTCGTCGGGCAGATCGGCGATGATCGTGTCGAACTCCTGCATCTAGCCCCATCCGCTGCGTTCTGGCTCAGCCGATTTCCGCCCGCCGCCGGGATGTGCCGGTTTGGCGTTGAACCTGCCGGGCTTTTCGGACATTTTCCGCGCCAAGAAAACCGACCCCGAAAACCGTGCTACGCCGCCGTGCCCGGCGGAGAAGCGCGCGGACCCCGAAAAAGAAGGACCCGCCCATGCCCGACAGCCAGTCGTCGCAGACCATCACCTATCGGCGGGTCCTGCTCAAGATCTCGGGCGAGGCGCTGATGGGCGATCAGGGCTACGGTTTGCACCCGCCCACCGTGAAGCGCATCGCAGAAGAGGTGAAGTCGGTCCACGACCTCGGCGTCGAGATCTGCATGGTGATCGGCGGCGGCAACATCTTCCGCGGCCTGTCCGGCGCCGCGCAGGGAATGGAGCGGACGACGGCGGACTACATGGGAATGCTGGCGACGGTGATGAACGCGCTGGCCATGCAGGCCGCGCTGGAAAGCCTCGGCGTCTTCACCCGCGTCATCAGCGCGATCCCGATGGACCAGGTCTGCGAACCCTATATCCGCCGCCGCGCCGTGCGCCACCTGGAGAAAAAGCGCGTCTGCATCTTCGCCGCCGGCACCGGCAATCCGTATTTCACCACCGACACCGCCGCGACGCTTCGCGCCAACGAGATGTCCTGCGAGGCGATCTTCAAGGGCACCAAGGTCGATGGCGTTTATGACAAGGATCCGCACAGGTTCGATGACGCCAAACGCTACGACCGCATCAGCTATGACGAGGTGCTGGCGAAGAACCTGAAGGTGATGGATGCATCCGCCATCGCGCTGGCGCGCGACAACGACCTGCCGATCATCGTGTTCAGCCTTGACGAGCCCGGCGGATTCCGCGGCATCCTGCGCGGCGAGGGCACCTATACCCGCGTGCACGGCTAAGCCTATACCTGCGCCCCGATTTGCGGCATATAGCGTGTCGCGGGGCGGTGACGTTGCGACAGGAAGCAGAACAATGGCCGACGAAATCGAGATCGATCTGGACGACCTCAGCCGCCGCATGGACGGCGCCCTGGCCGCGCTTCGAACCGAGTTTGCGACCCTTCGCACCGGGCGTGCCTCGGCCTCGATGGTGGAGCCGGTGATGGTCGATGCCTATGGCGCCCTGACGCCGATTAACCAGGTGGGAACCGTCAACGTGCCAGAACCACGCATGGTCACGATCAATGTCTGGGACCGCGCGTTGGTGAACAAGGTGGAAAAGGCGATCCGCGATTCGGGGTTGGGCATCAACCCCGTGGTCGATGGTCCGATCATCCGCCTGCCGATCCCCGAGTTGAACGAGGAACGCCGCCGCGAACTGACCAAGGTGGCCGCGCAATTCGCCGAACACGCCCGCGTGGCGATCCGCAACGTGCGCCGCGACGGCATGGATCAGCTCAAGAAGGCCAAGGCCGACGGCATGTCCGAGGATGACAACAAGATCTGGGCCGACGAGGTGCAGGACCTGACCGACAAGGCCATCGCCGCCGTCGACAAGGCGCTGGAGACGAAGCAGCAGGAAATAATGCAGGTCTGACCATCCTGCGGGATCATTTACGAGGGGCAGTATTTTGGCGGCCAAGGATACCAGGGGTGAAGTGGCCTCGCGCCTGCCCGTGCACGTCGCGATCATCATGGACGGCAACGGCCGCTGGGCGTTGAACCGCGGCTGGCCCCGGCTGGTCGGCCACCGCCGCGGCGCGGAACGGGTGCGCCAGATCGTGAAGGCCTGCCCGGAACTGGGCGTGAAGCACCTGACGGTCTATGCCTTCTCGACCGAGAACTGGAAACGCTCCACCGAGGAAGTGATCGGTCTGATGCGGCTCTTCCGCCGTTATATCGAGCGTGAGGCGGATGAGCTGAGCGCCCGCGGCGTGCGCGTCCGCTTCATCGGCGACCGCAGCCCGCTCGACGCCCATCTGCGCCGCCTGATGAGCGGGATCGAGGAGCGGACCCGCGAAAACGACCTGCTGCACCTGACCGTGGCCATCAATTACGGCGGCCGGAACGAGATCGCGCGGGCGGCACGGGGGATGGCGGCCGCCGCCGCGCGGGGCGACATCTCGGTGGACGAGGTGGACGAGCGCATGGTCGGCCGCTTCCTCGACACCGCCGACCTGCCGGACCCCGATCTGGTGATCCGCACCAGCGGCGAGACGCGGATTTCCAACTACCTGCTCTGGCAGTCGGCCTATGCCGAATACGAATTCACCCCGACGCTCTGGCCCGATTTCACGGCGCGCGAATTTGCCGACATCCTGCTGCGCTACAGCCTGCGCGAACGCCGCTTCGGGGCCGTCAGCGCGTGACAGAGGCTGCTGGCCGATTCCAGGATCTTCTGCCGCGCGTGTTGTCGGGTCTGGTTCTGGCCGGGCTTGGGGCGGCGGCAATCTGGGCCGGCGGCTGGTGGTTCCTGACCTTGGTCGCGGTCTCGGTCGGGCTGATGGTCTGGGAACTGCACCAGATGCTCACGCCAGAGATCGACCGCCGCTTCGGCGCGGTGCTGGGCGGGCTGGCCGGGGGCGCTGTGTTCCTGACCGGCGTTCTGCCCGCCGCCTTCGTGCTGCCGCTGGCGCTGCTGCCCTCCATCGCCGCGCTGGGGCTGCTGCGGTCCGAACGGGCGCTTCTCGCGGGCTTCTCGGCGCTCATCGTCCTGGCCGGATTCGGCCTTCAGCACATGCGCGCCGATTTCGGCGCGGTCTGGCTGCTGTGGCTGCTGCTGGTTGTCATCGTCACCGACATCGGCGGCTATTTCGCCGGGCGCATCATCGGCGGGCCAAAGTTCTGGCCCCGCGTCAGCCCGAAGAAGACATGGTCCGGCACCGTCGCCGGGTGGGTTGCTGCCGCCATCGTCGGCGTGGTGTTCATGTCGATCACCGGCGCGGGGGCGGATCTTCTGGCGCTGTCCGTCGCGCTGTCGATGGCCTCGCAACTGGGCGATGTGTCGGAAAGCGCGATCAAGCGCCGCGCGGGGGTAAAGGATTCGTCGCGTCTGATCCCCGGCCACGGCGGGCTGATGGATCGTTTCGACGGCATGCTCGGCGCGGCGATCATGCTGCTTCTGGTGGAACGCGTGGTGGCCTTTCCGCCGGTCACCGGGGGTTGAGCCGATGCGTGACCGCATTGCCATTCCAGCCATCGGCGCAGGCGGGGCATTCCCCGGCGCCGGCTCTGGTGCGGCCCGCGCGCGGGGCGGGTTTCCGGCGGGCAGCCGCCTCACAATCGCCCCATCCGGCCTTGATCCGGCCATGGCAATGGGCCATCTGGCTTGGATGACGGCCGTTTCGGCCGTCACCGCTCTGCAGGGCAAGGGATAGAATTTTGGATCTGATCGGACTGGTGCCGTCTTTCGGCGGCTTCATCTACACCGTGCTTGCCTTTGTCGTGGCGCTGTCGATCATCGTCGCGGTGCATGAATACGGCCATTACATCGTCGGCCGCTGGTCCGGCATCCATGCCGAGGTGTTTTCCATCGGCTTCGGCCCGGTAATCTATTCCCGCGTGGACAGCCGGGGCACGCGCTGGCAGGTCGCCGCGCTGCCGCTGGGCGGCTATGTGAAGTTCCTGGGCGATGCCGATGCCGCCAGCCTGCGCGGCGACGGCGGCACCGCCACCCTGGGCGGCAGAACGGAACGCAACACGATGCACGGCGCGCCGCTCTGGGCGCGGTCGGCCACCGTGGCGGCCGGGCCGGTGTTCAACTTCGTCCTGTCGATCCTGATCTTCTGCGGCATCTTCATGGTGCAGGGCATCGCCACCGATACGCCCACCGTGGGCAAGCTGACCCCGCTGCCGGCAGAGGTGCAGGAACTGCGAGAGGGCGACCGAATTCTGGCCATCGATGGCCGGCCCACGCCCGATAATGCCGCGCTGGCCGGGGTGGTGGGTGAGCTGACGCCCGCGCCGGTCGTGGGCTACACCGTGCGCCGCGACGGGGCGGAACGCGATGTGGCCGGCCCCTATCCCTTCCCGCCGCTGGTTGGCGGCATCCAGCCGCAAAGCGCGGCCCATTCGGTCGACATGCAGCCCGGTGACGTGATCCTGTCTATCGACGGCGATCCGGTCTTTGCCTTCGAGCAGTTGCGAGAGAAGGTGGGCGCGTCGGACGGGC
The DNA here is from genome assembly GCA_050485905.1 of Paracoccaceae bacterium. Taxonomy (GTDB): domain Bacteria; phylum Pseudomonadota; class Alphaproteobacteria; order Rhodobacterales; family Rhodobacteraceae; genus JAWLCA01. The sequence continues at coordinate 17,359 of JBJHCH010000026.1, forward strand.
GGACGCTGCTGCTGTCAGTCTGGCGGCAGGGAGAGGTGTTCGACATCGCGCTGGTGCCGCGGCGGATGGACATTCCCACCGCATCCGGCGGGTTCGAGACGCGCTGGCTGATCGGCATCACCGGCGGCATGGCGTTCCAGCCGGAAACCCGCACGCCGGGACCGCTGGAGGCGATCGGGCGCGGGGCAGAGCAGACATGGTATGTCGCCCGCACCAGCCTGTCGGGGCTTTACCACATCATCACCGGGGCGATCAGTTCGTGCAACCTGCGCGGCCCCATCGGAATCGCCGAGACCTCGGGCGCTGCGGCGTCGCAGGGGGGGATGGCCTTCATCTGGTTCATCGCGGTCCTGTCCACCGCGGTCGGCCTGCTGAACCTGTTTCCGATCCCGATTCTGGATGGCGGCCATCTGGTCTTTCACGCGTGGGAGGCGGTGACTGGCAGGCCGCCCAGCGACCGGGCGCTCAGGTTTCTGATGGCGGTGGGGCTTGGCCTGATCGGGACGCTGATGATCTTTGCGTTGAGTAACGACCTGTTCTGCTAGGGCCGGGGTGTGCACGCGTGCACAAAATGCCAAGTCATTGAAACGAAACGAAATCGCGATTTCTGTTTACCTGCACTTAATCTTTGGCCCACGGCACCCCGGCGTGAGCAAGCGTTGAGATTCGGTAAACAAGAAATGCGTTTTCCAGCGATTTCAACAGCTTGCGATTCTGCTCACGCGTGAGCAGCGGGGCAGGGGCCGATTTTGCCCCGTCCGTGCCCAAGCGCCGCCACATTCGCCCGGCATCTCAGGATCCGTCAGCAGTCAGGAGGGCGCGATGCAACAGTTGATGACCGCCGAACGGGGCCTGCCGCTGGTGCTGCGGCTGGGCCTTCAGCGCCTTCTTCCGCTGGGTTTCGTGCTGGTCGCACTGATGCTTTCGGCGGCACTCGTTCCGGCTGTTTCGGCCATGTGACACCCGCGGTGCGATGTGCCGCGGGCTTTTGACAAGCCCCCCCATTCCGGCTAGTCAGATCCACAAAGAAAACTGGCGGGATGGGACGGTTCGATGCAGCAAGGGGTCACGCGTCACGCGGGCAGGTCAAGGGCGCGTCTGCTGGGTCGGGGGATGGCAGTTGCGGCGGTTTCCCTGTCGCTTCTGGCACTGGTGGCCCCGGCCCCGACAATCGCGCAAAGCTTCACGGTCAGCCAGATCGTGGTCGAGGGGAACCAGCGCGTCGATCCGGCCAACATCGCGGCCTTTGCCGATCTTCCCGTGGGCCAGACCATCGGGCCGGGCGAAATCAACGCCGCCGCCCAGCGGGTGCGCAATTCCGGTCTGTTCGAATCGGTGGATGTGATTCCGCAGGGCAACCGACTGATCATCCGCGTGGTCGAGCATCCGATCATCAACATCATCAACTTCGAGGGCAACCGGCGGCTCGATAACGACGCCCTGTCGCGGGTGGTCCAGTCGCAATCGCGCCGGGTCTTCTCTCCCACCCAGGCCGAGGCCGACGCCCGCGCCATCACCGAAGCCTATTCCGAATCCGGCCGCTTTGCCGCGACCGTCACGCCGCGGATCATCCGCCGGTCGGACAACCGCGTCGATCTGGTGTTCGAGATCCGCGAGGGCAGCGTGGTCGAGATCGAGCGGTTGAACTTTGTCGGCAACCGCGCGTTTTCCGACCGGCGCCTGCGCGGCGTTCTGGAGACGAAACAGGCGGGCCTGCTGCGGATCTTCATCCAGCGCGACACATTTGTGGCCGACCGGATCGAGCTTGACCGCCAGCTTCTGCGCGATTTCTACCTGTCGCGCGGCTATATCGACTTTCAGGTGCTGTCGGCCACATCGGAACTGTCGCGCGACCGCGATGCGTTCTTCGTGACCTTCTCTGTCCGCGAGGGGCAGCAGTTCCGCTTCGGCAACCTGTCCGTCGTGTCCGAGATCCCCGGCCTTGATGCGTCGGAATTCCAGTCGCTGATCCGCGCCCGGCCCGGCCAGGTCTATTCGCCGACCGCGCTGGACAATGCCACCGCCCGGATGGAGGACCGCGCCGCGCGCATGGGCCTGACATTCGTGCGGGCAGAGCCGCGGATCAGCCGCAACGAGCGCACCCAGACGCTGGATATCGAGTTCGCGCTGGTGCGCGGCGAGCGGATCTTTGTCGAGCGCATCGACATCGAGGGCAACACCACGACGCTGGACGAGGTGATCCGGCGCCAGTTCCGCACGGTAGAGGGCGATCCGTTCAACCCGCGCGAGATCCGGCAGGCGGCAGAGCGCATCCGCGCGCTTGGCTTCTTTGCCGATGTCGATGTGCAGGGCCGTCAGGGATCGGCGGGCGATCAGGTGATCGTGGATGTCAACGTCGAGGAGCAGCCGACCGGATCGCTGGGCTTTGGCGTCAGCTACGGTGTCAGCCAGGGCGTGGGGCTTGCCGTCAACCTGACGGAATCGAACTTCCTGGGGCGTGGCCAGTTCCTGGGCATCAACGTCAACACCACCGAGGACGAGGAAGCGGCGGAGCTGCGCTTTGTCGAACCGGCCTTCCTGGGCCGCGACGTCGCGTTCAGCTTCGACGGGTTCTACCGCCAGCGCGGGCAAAGCTTCCTGGGCTACAGCACGCGCAACGTGGGCTTCCGTACCGGGCTGGAGTTTCCGGTTTCGGATCATGGCCGGCTGGGCGTGAACTATGCGCTGTCAAAGGACACGATGCGCCTGCCCGCGGCCACGATCTCTCCGATCCTGGCGGCCGAGGTGGCCGAGGGCGGGCTGTGGTCCAGCGGCATCGGGCTGGCCTATGACTGGGACAGCCGCCGCAGCGGGATCGATGAAAGCACATTCTACCTGTTCCGGCTGGGCGCGGATGCGACGGGTCTGGGCGGCGACACGCGCTTCCTGAAATTCTCGGGCCTTGGCGTGGTGCAGACGCGGGTGCTGAGCGACGATGTGATCCTGCGCGCGGAAGTGGAGGCCGGTGCGATCCGCGCGGTTTCCGGCAACGAGACGCGCGCGATCGACCGCTTCACGCTGAACGGCCAGATGCGCGGGTTCGAGCCCTTTGGCGTCGGCCCCCGCGATACCGGCACGGATGATTTCCTTGGCGGGGAATACTTTGCCGTGGCGCGGTTCGAATCCGAGTTCCCGATCGGCCTGCCCGAGGAATACGGGATCACCGGCGGCGCCTTTGTCGATGTCGGCTCGGTCTGGGGGCTGCCGAACACGGCGGGCGCGGACCCGGTGGACGACAAGTTGCGGCTGCGGGCGACGGCGGGTGTGTCGATCTTCTGGGATACGCCCATCGGCCCCTTGCGCTTCAACTTCTCCACGCCCCTGCGCAAGGAAGCCTACGACAAGCGGCAATCCTTTGACCTGACGATTTCGACCAGGTTCTGATGCGCGGGCGGATCGCCGCCGCCCTGATCCTGGCGCTATGCGCCGGGCCGTGCGCGGCGCAGCAGCAGGGGGGCGGTGCGGCGGGCCTGCCGTTCACGACCGGGGTGCCGGTGGATACGCCCGGCTCGCGGGTTCTGATCATCGATCAGGAGCAGCTGGTGCTCGACTCGGACTTTGGTCAGCGGGTGCGGCGCGAGATCGAGACAGAGCTGACGACGCTGACCGAGGAGAACCGGCGCATCGAGGCCGAACTGACCGAAGAGGAGCGCCGGCTGACCCAGTTGCGCGAAACCCTGCCGCCAGAGGAGTTTCGCGCCCTTGCCGACGAGTTCGACGCGCGCGTCGTGGCCATCCGCGCCGAGCAGGACGCCAAGGGCCGGGCGCTGTCGCAGCGCGAGGAAGAGGCATTCACCCGCCTTCTGGTGGCCGCACAGCCGATTTTCCAAGCGATTTTGGCTGATTACGACGCAGAGTTGATCCTTGATCGGCGGCTGGTATTCTTTGCCTCGGGCCGCGTGGACATTACCGCCGAGGCCATCGAGCGGATCAACGAGTTTCTGGGCGAGGATGTGCCGGAACTGCGCGATCTGCCCGAGGATGCCGAGGCGCCGGGCCTGCCCGCGGGCAACGGCACACCGCTGCGACCATGAACGGCGGGTCGCTTGCCTGCGCGGGAACGAATTGCTAGGGGAACCCGTCCGGGGCCGGGGTGGCGCGGGTCTGTCGCGGTCAGCGATACGGCCGCGAATGGCCCGGTGGAGCGGGAGAAGGAGCCAGAAATGACCGAAACCGCCGATCCGGCTGCCATGCCGAATGAGGCCGACATCCTGCTGATCCAGCGGATCCTGCCGCATCGCTATCCGTTCCTGCTGGTGGATCGGGTGACGGCGGTGGAGCCGGGGAAATCCGCGGTGGGGATCAAGAACGTCACCTTCAACGAGCCGCATTTCCAGGGCCATTTCCCTGGCATGCCGATCATGCCGGGCGTCACGATCATCGAGGCGATGGCGCAGACGGCGGCGGTGCTGGTGGGCCTGACGCTCGATCTGGTGGACAAGCAGCCGCTGGTCTATTTCATGAACATCGACGGCGGAAAGTTCCGCCGCAAGGTCGTGCCGGGCGACGTGCTGGAACTGCATGTCACGGTAAAGCGCGGCGGATCGCGGATCTGGAAGTTCCACGGGCGCGGGATGGTCGGCGGCGAGATGGCGGCCGAGGCGGAGTTTTCCGCCATGATCGACCTGTCGCGGTCGCAGCCATGATCGACCCCTCGGCGCAGATCCACCCCTCGGCCGCGGTCGAGGAGGGGGCGACTGTCGGCCCCGGCTGCCGGATCGGCGCCTTTGCCGTGCTCGGGCCGGACGTGACGCTGACCGAAGGCGTGGAGATCAAGTCGCACGCCGTTGTCACCGGCTGGACAGAGATCGGGGCAGAGACGGTGGTCTTTCCCTTCGCCTGCGTGGGCGAGGTGCCGCAGGATCTGAAATATCGCGGCGAGCGCACCCGGTTGATCGTCGGCGCGCGCTGCCGGATACGCGAGGGCGCGACGCTGAACACCGGGACCGAGGGCGGGGGCGGCGTGACGCGGGTGGGCGACGACTGCCTGTTCATGGCAAATTCCCATGTCGCCCACGACTGCCAGATCGGCAACCGGGTGATCCTGGTCAACAATGCCTCGGTTGCCGGCCATTGCGTGCTGGAGGATGACGTGATCGTCGGCGGGCTGTCGGGCATCCACCAATGGGTGCGGGTCGGCCGAGGCGCGATCATCGGCGCGGTGACGATGGTGACAAACGACGTGATCCCGCACGGGCTGGTGCAGGGGCCGCGCGGGGTGCTGGACGGGCTGAACCTTGTGGGGCTGAAGCGCAAGGGCGTGGCGCGGTCCGACATCACCGCGCTGCGCGCCGCCTATCAGATGCTGGCGCAGGGCGAGGGCGCGTTTCAGGACCGCGCCCGCCGCCTGCTGGACGAGACCGACAGCGACTATGTGCGCGAGGTGGCGCAGTTCATCGTCGCGGCCTCGGACCGGTCATACCTGACGCCGCGATGAGCGGGCTGGCACTGATCGCCGGGGCGGGGCGGCTGCCGGCGCTGCTGGTTTCGGCGATGCCCGTGCCGCCCGCGATGATCACCGCGCCTGAGGGGGTTGAGATTGCCGACCCTGGCGCGCCGGTCACCCGGTTTCGCATTGAGCGTCTGGTCCCGTTTCTGCACGAGCTGCTGGATGCGGGGGTGGAGCGGGTGGTCTTTGCCGGTGCGGTGACGCGGCCCCGGCTGGACCCCGCGCTGTTCGACACCGCCACGGCGCAGATGGTGCCGCGCCTGCTGGCAGCGATGCAGGCTGGTGACGACGCGACCCTGCGCGAGGTGATCGCGATTTTCGAGGAAGCCGGTCTGACCGTCACCGGCGCGGCAGAGGTCGCGCCCGATCTGGTGCCAGAGGCCGGGGTTCTGACCCAGGCCCAGCCATCCGAGGGCGATGCCCGCGACGCGGCCCGCGCGGCCCGGATCGTCGCGGCGCTGGGGGCGGTCGATGTGGGGCAGGGGGCCGTAGTGGCGCAGGGCCTTTGCCTAGCGGTCGAGGCGTTACCCGGAACCGATGCGATGCTGCGGCAGGTCGCCGGTTTGGGCGCGCTGCGCCCCGATCCGACCGGCGCGCGTGGCGTGCTGTTCAAGGCACCAAAACCGGGGCAGGACCGGCGGATCGACCTGCCGGCAATCGGTCCCGATACTGTGACGCGGGCGGCCGAGGCCGGGCTGGCCGGCGTTGCCTTTGAGGCCGGTGGCGTCATGCTGCTGGACCGCGCCGAGGCCATTGCGCGGGCCGATGCCGCCGGGCTGTTCCTGTGGGCGCGGGAGCCGTGAAGCTGACGCTGATCGCCGGAGAGCCCTCGGGCGACCGGCTGGGCGGGGCGCTGATGGCGGGGCTGCGGGAGCTGGCACCGGATGCGGGCTTCATCGGCATCGGTGGCCCTGAGATGCAGGCGCAGGGCCTGACAAGCCTGTTCCCGATGGAAGAACTGTCGGTGATGGGGCTGGCCGAGGTTCTGCCGAAGTACTTCCACCTGAAACGGCGCATCAGGCAGGCGGCGGAGCACGTGATCGCCGAGGCCCCGGCGGCGCTGATCACCATCGACAGCCCGGACTTCGGACTGCGCGTCGCGCGGATCGTCAAGGCGGCGCGGCCGGACCTGCGCACCATCCACTATGTCGCGCCCTCGGTCTGGGCCTGGCGGCCGGGGCGGGCGGCAAAAATGGCGCGGGTGATCGACCATGTGCTGGCGCTGCTGCCGTTCGAGCCGCCGTACATGCAGGCGGCGGGAATGACCTGCGATTTCGTGGGCCACCCGGTCGTGGCGGAGCGGCTGGCGACTCGGGGTCAGGCCGCGGCGTTTCGCGCGCAGCTGGGCGAGGGGCCGGTGATCCTCGCTTTGCCGGGTTCACGGCGGGGCGAGATCACGCGGCTGGCGCCGCGCTTCGGGCAGGTGCTGGCGCGGGTGGCGGCAGCGCGACCGGGGGTGCGGGTGGTGCTGCCCACGCTGCCGCATCTGGTGGATCTGATCCGGGCGCAGACGGCCGACTGGGCGACGCCACCGCAGATCGTGCTGGATGCGGCGGAAAAGCGCGCGGCCTTTGCTGCTGCCGATGTGGCGCTCGCGGCCTCTGGCACGGTGTCGCTGGAACTGGCGGCGAATGGCGTGCCGATGGTCATTGCCTACGATTTCAACCCGCTGACCCGCGCGGTGATCGGGCGGATGCTGCGGGTGGATACGGTCACGCTGGTCAATCTGGTGTCGGAAACCCGCGCGGTGCCGGAATTCCTCGGCCCGCGCTGCCGGGCGGATCTGATCGCGCCGGCGCTGCTGGCGGCGCTGGACGATCCGGGCGCGCAGCGGGCAGCGATGGATCTGACGATGGAGCGGCTGGGTCGGGGGGCGGAGGCGCCGGGCCTGCGCGCCGCGCGGTCGGTGCTGGCGCATCTGGCCTGACGGGCCTCAGCGCCCAATCAGCCTCGTGCCCCGGGCGATCCCCTCCAGTGTCATCGGCACCATCCCCTCGCCGAAGATATCCCGGATCAGGCGGATCGACTGGGTGTGGCCCCAGAACCGTTCCGGCGTGGGGTTGATCCACAGGCTTTTCGGCCACGCCTCGCGGGCGCGGTTCAGCCAGACGTGGCCGGGTTCGGCGTTCCAGTGCTCGTTCGCGCCGCCGGTATGGGTGATCTCGTAGGGCGACATGCTGGCGTCGCCGACGAAGATGCAGCGCCAGTCGGACCCATAGGTGCGCAGGATCTCCATCGTAGGGGTCTGCGCGTCCCAGCGGCGGCGGTTGTCGCGCCAGACGCCTTCGTAGAGGCAGTTGTGGAAATAGAAATGCTCCAGATGCCGGAACTCGGCGCGGGCGGCGCTGAACAGCTCCTCCACCACGCGCACATGGGGGTCCATGCTGCCGCCGATGTCGAGGAACAGCAGCACCTTCACGGCGTTCCTGCGTTCGGGGCGGATCTTGACGTCCAGATAGCCGTGTTCGGCGGTGGCGCGGATGGTGCCGTCGAGGTCGAGTTCCTCTGCCGCGCCGTCGCGCGCCCATTTGCGCAGGCGTTTCAGCGCAACCTTGATGTTGCGGGTGCCGAGTTCGACCTGATCGTCCAGATTGCGGAACTCGCGCTTGTCCCAGACCTTGACCGCGCGCTGGTGGCGGCTGCCATCCTGCCCGATGCGCACGCCCTCGGGGTTGTAGCCATAGGCGCCGAAGGGGCTGGTGCCGGCAGTGCCGATCCATTTCGATCCGCCCTGATGGCGGCCCTTCTGTTCCTCCAGCCGCTGGCGCAGGGTCTCCATCAGCTTGTCGAACCCGCCAAGGGCCGCGACGGCGGCCTTTTCCTCTTCGGTCAGGTGCTTTTCGGCCAGTTTCTCCAGCCAGTCCGGCGGCAGGTCCAGCGCCTGCAGCACCTGTTCGGGCGTGACGCTCTCCAGCCCGCCGAAGCTTTCGGCGAAGGCCCGGTCGAAGCGGTCGATGTGGCGTTCGTCCTTAACCATCGCGGTGCGGGCGAGGAAATAGAACGCCTCGATATCGTAGGTGACCAGCCCCGCGCGCATGGCGGTCAGGAAGTCGAGATATTCGCGCAAGCTGACTGGAACACCGGCGCTGCGCAGGTTGTCGAAGAACGGGGCGAACATCGCCCTAGAGCAGCCGTTCCAGCCCGATCGTGACGAAGAGCCCGATCAGGCCGAACAGGATGCCGTGGACCGCCGCGTATTGCGCAATGTCCAGCCGCGACCCCTTGCGCGCCCGCGCCCGCATTGCGCCCCACACGGCGCCGCCCACAACTCCGGCCAGTACGATCATGGCGCCGCTGCCTCTGCAGTTCCGGGCGCGAGCACGGCGATCTCGGACAGCCGGGCGCGCACCACTTCCTCGGGGCCGAAGCCATAACGCGCCCAGCCCAGACTGTCGAGCCGCGCGGCCCGCGCTGCCTCGGTCCGGCCGAGCATATCCAGAGATTGCGCCCGGATCATCTGAAGCGACGCGAGAAGCGCCGCGTTCTGAGTCTGGCGGGCGGCCGGCAGGTTGCGGTCGATCAGCGTCAGCGCCCGCTCTGGCTGGCCAGCCGACAGGGCATAGGCGGCAAGTTGCATTTCGACATGTGCAAGATGGACATCACCGCCCGGCAGGTCGCGCCAGATCGTTGCCGCCTGAATGAACGAGGCCAGTGCCAACTCGCCCTCTTGCGCGCGGGCGAGACGCCCCAGCGCGAACAGGCTGAACGCCATGCGAGAGTCATCCCAGCCCATGTCGCGCGCGATCGCCAGCGCCCGCATGGCCGCCGCGCGGCGGGTTTCGCGGCTGCCGCGGGGGCCGAGCGCGGTTTCAACCGCCTCGATCCAGGCGCGCGGGGTCGGGCCGGCGGGTGGGCCGGCAGGGCGCTCGCCCGCAGGGTTGAGGCGCGCGAGGATCCCCGGCAGCCGCGCGGCCACCTGATCGCGCGTCATGCCGCTTTGCAGCGCAGGGTCGTAATAGGCGCGCAGGATCAGCATGTCGAAGCCGGTCAGCACGGTCTGGAAATTGTCGTCGTTGAAGACCGAGTCGTGCAGCCGGTAGAGGTCGTTGAGCGGTCCTAGCGCCTGCGCGATCTCTTCGTGCAGGCAATCGCGGATTTCCTGCGGGCTGGCATCGCTGGGGGCGAAGACCGCAACCTGTTCGCGCGTCTGCAACGTGGTCCAGTCCAGCCGGGGGCTGCGGCGATTGGCCCGGAACTCCGCCCAGCTGCTGACACGCGGAACGACGAAACAGGCGGCATGGGGCACCACGGACTGCATTCGTGCGCGGGTGACGAATTCCACCGTCACGTTGGCCGGCGCGCGTGCGGTCTGGCGGATGTCGATACCTGCCTCGTTCCGCAGTCGCGCCAGCAGGATCGGCAGGTCCACCTCGGCACTGGGGGGCACGTTGCCGGCCACCGCCAGGGTTACCGGGCCTTCAAACCGGGTCAGCACCGGCAGTTCGCGGCCGCTTTCCATCCAGAAGCTCAGTTCGATGAAATCGCGCGCGATCTCACCGTTCGGTCGTGCCGGGCGCTGGGGACTGTGCCGCGTGAACATCTGCATCGGCGGCAGCCGGTCGGTTACCAGCGCGCGACGTTCCGGCGCATCGACGACCGGGGCAGGCCCGCAGGCGGCCAGCAGCAGGGCAAGGGCGATGATGCCGCGCCGGATCATGGGCGCACATACCGGATGAAGGGCGTGACCCGCCCGATCCGGTCATAGAGCTGCCGGGCGGTGGTGTTGAAATCCTGGGTCAACCAGTAGACCCCCGGCGCGCCTGCCGCATCTGCGGCGGAGTAAACCGCCTCGATCAGTGCCCGGCCGACGCCATGGCCCCGGACCTCTGGCACTGCGTAGAGATCCTGCAGGTAACAGACATTCTCGATCCGCCAGCAGTGGCGGTGGAACAGATAATGGACAAGGCCGACCAGGCGACCATCAAGCACGGCGACCAGCCCATGAAAATCCTGCGAGTCATCGCCAAGCAGACGCGCGAAAGTGCTGTGATAGACCGCCTCGGGCACCTCGGTCTCATAGAACTCCAGGTAGGCCCGCCATAGCCGCCGCCAGTCGGCTTCATCTGCAGCCGTTAGGGTACGGATCACGATTTGGTCGTGCGCCATCGCTAGCGTCCGGCGCGCGAAAGAAACGCCAGGCGCTCGAACAATTGAACGTCCTGTTCGTTCTTCAGCAGCGCACCGTGCAGCTTCGGCAGGGCGGATCTCGCGTCCTGCCGAAGATCCTCTGCCGTCAGATCCTCGGCCAGCAACAGCTTCAGCCAGTCCAGCACCTCGGAGGTGGAGGGCTTCTTCTTCAGACCCGGCACGTCGCGGATCGTGAAGAACTGGCTCAGCGCCTCGGCCAGCAGCGCGTCACGGATGCCGGGATGATGTACGGCGACGATGCGGGCCAGCGTCTCGGCATCGGGGAAGCGGATGTAGTGGAAGAAGCACCGGCGCAGGAAGGCGTCGGGCAGTTCCTTTTCGTTGTTCGAGGTGATGATTACCACGGGGCGGTGGCGGGCGCGGATCGTTTCTCCGGTCTCGTAGACGAAGAACTCCATCCGGTCGAGTTCCTGCAGCAGATCGTTGGGAAACTCGATATCAGCCTTGTCGATCTCGTCGATCAGCAGCACGACGCGGCCATCGGCCTCGAACGCCTGCCAGAGCTTGCCCTTGCGGATATAGTTCCTGACGTCATGGACCCGTTCGTCGCCCAGCTGGCTGTCGCGCAGGCGGCTGACGGCATCATATTCATAGAGCCCCTGATGCGCGCGGGTGGTGGATTTCACATGCCATTCGATCAGCGGCAGGCCCAAGCTTGCGGCCACCTGATGCGCCAGTTCCGTCTTGCCCGTTCCCGGCTCTCCCTTCACCAGCAACGGGCGCTCAAGCGCGACGGCCGCGTTGACGGCCACGGTCAGATCTTCGGTTGCCACATAGGCATCAGTGCCGTTGAATCGCATGTCCTGCCTCACATTATTGTGGCAAACGTAGCTGCTGCACCAAAATGCGGCAAGCGGCTCCATCCACTAGTGACAAGCCCGGCGGCTTGGGCTACACGGCAGGCGAAAAGGTGCCGGATGCAAGTGACTGACAATTCATCAATGGAATCAGCGGCACGATCCGGGCAGGAAAAGGGGCGATCGATGAAGGCAGAGGTCTTTCTTCCCGAGGATTACCGGCCCGCGGAAGACGAGCCGTTCATGAACGAACGGCAGCTAGAATACTTCCGCCGCAAACTTCTGAACTGGAAGGCCGAAATACTGACCGGCAGCCGCGAGACGCTGGAGGGCCTGCAAGACAGCGCCCGCAACGTTCCCGACATAGCCGACCGTGCAAGCGAAGAAACCGACCGGGCGCTGGAACTTCGCACCCGTGATCGCCAGAGGAAGCTTGTCGCCAAGATCGACTCCGCCCTGCGCCGGATAGAGAACGGCGACTACGGCTTCTGCGAAGTGACGGGAGAGCCGATCAGCCTGAAACGGCTGGATGCTCGCCCGATCGCCACCATGACGCTTGAGGCGCAGGAGCGCCACGAACGCCGCGAACGTGTCCACCGCGACGACTGATCGCGGCGACCGCCCCATTCGCACAGACGGCCCGATCCGCCGCGTGACGCGCCGGTTCTTTGCCCGTTGTGCGCTCTCACGCTTGGGGCACAAAGGGCACGACGGAGGGATGCCATGATGCGACTGACCGAAGCGGCAAGTGGTGTCTTTGTCATCGCCGTCACACCGTTCCTGCCCGATGGGCAGATCGACGAGGCCAGCGTCGACCGGATGGTGGACTACTATCTCGACGTCGGGGCGACGGGGTTGACCGTCCTGGGAATCATGGGCGAGGCGCAGAAGCTGACGGTTGCCGAGTCGCAGGCGGTGGTGCGGCGCATCCTTGGCCGTGTTGCGGGCCGGGTGCCGGTAGTCGTCGGTGTCTCGGCGCCCGGCTTTGCCCAGATCCAGACGCTGACCGCGGCGGTGATGGATGACGGGGCCGCCGGTGTGATGATCGCCCCGCCCGGCACCCTGCGCACCGATGACCAGATCGTCGGCTACTATCGACAGGCGGCCGAGTTCACCGGTGATGCGCCCTTGGTCGTGCAGGACTTCCCGCTGACGACGGGCGTGCAGATGTCGGTGCCGGTGATCGCCCGCATTGTCCGCGACCTGTCCACCTTCGTCTGCCTGAAGCATGAGGACTGGCCCGGACTGGACAAGATCACCGCACTGCGGGCTCCGGGAACGCTCGACCGGCGCATCTCGATCCTGTGCGGCAATGGTGGGGTCTTCCTGCCCGAGGAAATGGCGCGCGGCGCAGACGGCGCGATGACCGGATTCGCCTATCCCGAGATGATGGTGGATGTGGTGCGTCTTTGCCTTGCGGGAGAGCACGAGCGTGCGCACGATCTGTTTGATGCCTACCTGCCGCTGGCGCGGTTCGAGCAGCAGCCGGGTCTGGGGCTTGCAGCGCGCAAGTATATTCTGGCCCGACGGGGTGTAATTACGCATGACGCGCTGCGGCGCCCGGGAGCCACGCTTGGGGCGGAAAGCCGGGCCGAGGTCGATCTGCTGATGCGGCGGCAGGAGAGGCGTCTGCAAGAGCTCGTCTAAGCGGATCCGGCGGCGCACTTTAATGCTGCGCAAAAAGCCGTTGCGCCTTGCCACTCAAGGGAAATTCACGATCCGCCCTTCGTCGATCTTCACGTCAGAAATGGCGTGATCGGCATGTCTCATCCGGTGATCGAGCAGCTTCCGCGTGAGGCGCAGAACGGTCGGCAGATAGGCCGTGTCGGCGGCGAGATTCGTCATCTCGCCCGGATCGTTCGTCAGATCGAACAGCAGGGGCGGGTAGCCGCCGTTGAAATGGACGAGTTTCCAGCGGTCTTCTCGAAGAATCGACAGGTTGGCGGATCTCAGCGGCAATCCCATCTGATACTGCCAAGGCGTTGGCACCTCTGGATCGCCGATGTCCAGTTCGGCAACGACATGATCGCGCCAGCCTTCGACCGCGTCAACAGACAGGAAGGGCAGAAGCGACCGGCCGTCCATCGCAGCCGGCACCGGCACGCCGAGCCAGTCCAGCACCGTAGGCGCAAGATCGACCGACTCGGTGAACGCATCAACGACCGCTCCGCCACGCGACATTTCATCTGACGGTGCCCGCAAGATCAGGGGCACGTGCCAGGCAGGGTCGTAGACATTCATCTTGCCCCAAGCATGATGGTCGCCCAGCATCTCGGCATGGTCGGACGTCAGGATTACAAGAGTCTCTTCGTCCTGCCCAGTGTCTGCCAGCCAGTCGAGGATGCGGCCGACGTGATGGTCAACCTCTGCCGCGAGTCCCAGGTAGACGGCCCGTAACGCCTGCACGCTGTCCAGACCGTTGCCTATGTACTCAACGCCCTTCGCCATGCGATCGGCCGGTGCTTCCTTCAGGCAGGCGGCGAAGAACGGGTGCTGCGATGCCTCGTCTTCTGCCGTTGCTCGGCGCAGCGGCGGCGGCACGTCGGCCGGTGCCACCAGCGCGTTCCATGGCGCAGGCGCCACAAAGGGCGGGTGCGGTCGGATGTAGGTTAGCATGGCGAACCAGTTTTCGTCCGCCCGCACCGACATGTGTTCCAGGAAACGGTCGGTCAGGAAGGCGGTGTCACTGTCCTCGGCACGGTAGAATGCGGGATCGGTGATCTGAGGCGGTCGGTTTGGATCGGGGCTGACCGGGACGTAGAACTCGGAATAGTCGGGCAAGTCGTAGCCGCGCGCTTTCAGATGCGCGCGCCACGGCCAGCTTTCCTCGAACCGCATCTCAAGAACTTCATCGAAGCCCGGCATGACTTGTTCGTAGCTGGTCAGGATCGGATCAGCCCGGTGAAATTGGCGCGGGTCTTGTGTGGTGTCGGTATAGCCGAAGAGCATTGACCGAACGCCCGCCTTGCGCGCCTCCAGCGCAAGGTTCGTGTGGTGGTGGGCAAGCGGCGTGCCGTTGCGCACCGAGCGATGCGTCATCGGGTAAAGCCCGGTCAGCAAGCTTGCGCGCGCGGGTCCGCAGGGATTGGCAACGCTGTAGTGCCGGCGGAAAGCTACACCCTGCGCGGCAAGACCCCGGATGCGGGGCAGGGGGACAGCGTTGGCGAGCGCACCGAACACACAATCGGCGCGCATTTGGTCAAGGATGATAAAGAGGGTCTTGCGCGGCATCGGTCCCCCGGCGCTTGGCTTGGCGAAGCCAGAGCAGGAAGCCGATGCCGCGTCAAGGTCAGCCCAGTACCTCGGCAATCGCCTCGGCCGTGGCGGCAGCGACAGTGTCGGCCTCCGCCCGCGTCAGGCAGAGCGGCGGGGCGTAGCCGATGATGTCACCCTGCGGCATTGCCCGCGCGACTACCCCGCGCCGCGCCATTGCGCCCACGATCTTGGCGCAGGTGCCCGCCTTGGGATCGAAGAAGCGCCGCGCCGCCCGATCTTCGACCAGTTCGACGGAACTGAGCATGCCGACGCCGCGCACCTCACCCACGTTCGGATGATCGCCCACCGCCTCGGTCAGCACCTTGGTCAGGTACGCGCCGACGGTGCCAGCGTTCTCGACCAGCCCAAGACTGTCGATCAGCTTCAGGTTGGCGATCCCGGCGGCCGCGCCGATGGGATGGGCCGAATAGGTCCAGCCGTGGCCGATCACGCCGAATTCGTCGGTGCCTTGTTCCAGCACTCTCCACATCTTCTCGGATACGATGGAGCCCGAAAGCGGCGCATAGGCTGAGGTCAAGCCCTTTGCGACGGTAATCAGGTCAGCCTTCAGGTTGTAATGGGTGGACCCGAACATCGTGCCGATGCGGCCGAAGCCAGTCACGACCTCGTCCACGATCAGCAGGATGTCGTGGCGCGCCAGAACCCCTTGCACGCGGTCCCAGTATCCTGCCGGCGGCGGCACGATGCCCCCGGTGCCCAGCACCGGTTCTCCGATAAAGGCAGCGATGGTATCAGCGCCCTCGCGTGCGATCATGGCTTCCAGATCCGCGATCAGCGAGTCGGTGAACTCCGCCTCGGACATCGCGTCGTCGGTGCGGCGATAGTAATAGGGTGACGCGGTGTGCAGGATGCGGTCCAGCGGCAGATCGAACTTCTTGTGGAACAGTTCCAGCCCCGTCAGCGAGCCGGTGATCAGGCCCGACCCGTGATAGCCGCGCTGGCGCGAGATGATCTTCTTTTTCTCGGGCCGGCCAAGGATGTTGTTGTAGTACCAGACCAGCTTGATGTTGGTCTCGTTCGCATCCGATCCGCCGAGGCCGAAATAGACCTTCGACATGTGATCCGGCGCGCGGTCCAGGATCATCTTGGACAGCGTGATCGATGCCTCGGTGCCATGACCGGCGTAGGCATGGTAATAGGCCAGTTCGCGCGCCTGTTCGGCGATGGCTTCCGCGATCTCTTGCCGGCCATAGCCGACGTTCACGCAGTAAAGCCCGGCAAAGGCGTCAAGCAGGCGGTTGCCGTCACGGTCGACGATATGGCAGCCCTCGCCCCCCGTCAGGATGCGTTGCGGCGCCTCGCCCCGCGCGAATTGTGCCAGATGGGTCGAGGGATGAAAGAAGTTCTCGCGGTCCCATTGGGCGAGTTCATCGTTGGTCAGCATCGGTTGTCCTTTCATGGCGCTGCGGGACTCAACCCCAGTCGCGGCATACGTATTTGATATCGGTGAAAGCTTCGAGCCCAAAGCGCGCACCTTCACGCGCCAGACCCGATTGTTTCATGCCGCCAAAAGGGATCGGCGCGCCGGTGACCTTGGTCCGGTTTACGGCCACCATCCCGAACTGCAGTGCGCGAGAGACGCGATAGATCCGCCGCGGCTCCAGCGTATGAACATAGGCGACCAGCCCGTATTCCGTGTCATTGGCCCGTGCGATAACCTCTACCTCGGAATCGAAGGGGGCAACGGCGGCGACAGGGCCAAAGGTTTCCTCGTGCATGATCGCGGCGTCGGCGGGAACGTCCACCAGCAGCGTCGGCTTGTAGAACAGTGGCCCCTGCGCGTCGCGCGCCCCGCCGACCAGACAGCGCGCACCGCGCGCGACCGCATCGGCGACCTGCGCCTCCTGCTTGGCGACGGCCTTTTCGTTCATCAGCGGGCCAAGGTCGCGGTCGGCCATCCCGGGGCCGAGGGTCAGCGCCGCGACCCGCTTGGCGAATCTCTCGCAAAAATCGGTGTAGACCGGGCGCTCGACAAGGAAGCGGTTGGCGCCAAGACAATCCTGGCCGGTTGTGGCGAACTTCGCCTTCACCGCCTCGTCGACGGCCTGATCCAGATCCGCGTCGGCAAAAACAATAAACGGTGCGTGGCCGCCAAGCTCCAGCACCAGCCGCTTTATCGTGTCGGCCGACTGTCGGTAGAGAAGCCGCCCAACTTCTGTAGAGCCGGTAAAGGAAAGCGCGCGCACGCGCGCATCGCCAACCCATGCGCCCACCACCTCTGGCGCATCGCCGGGAACGACGTTGAAGACGCCTGAGGGCAGGCCGGCGCGGTCAGCCAGTTCGGCCAGCGCCAGCGCAGAAAGCGGCGTTTCGGCCGAAGGATGAACGACACAGGTGCAGCCAGCCGCCAGCGCGGCGGCGGCCTTGCGCGTGATCATGGCGCTCGGAAAGTTCCACGGCGTGATCAGCGCGGCAACGCCCACCGGCTCGCGCCACACCTCTACCTCGGCATCAGGCAGATGAGAGGTGACGCCCTCGATGTTCGGGCGCTTTGCCTCCTCGGCGTAGAACTCCATGAAGCTGGCGGCATAGTCGATCTCGCCCCGCGCTTCGGACAGGGGCTTGCCCTGCTCGGCGACCATGATCAGCGCCAGATCCTCGCGATTCTGAACCATAAGGTCGTGCCAGCGGCGCAGGGCCTGGCCGCGATCCTGTGGCAGGGCAGCCGCCCATGCGGGAAACGCAGCCTGTGCCGCGGCGACCGCCTCGCACGCTTGCGTCGCATCCATCCGAGCGACCGTTGCCACTGTATCGCCGCCCGCCGGGTCCGTGACGTCAAAATGCTCTGTCGACCTGACCCAGCCACCAAAGTATCCATCGGTGCGCAGAAGATTGCGGTCAGACAACCTGTCGATCAGCGCGCTGCCCGCCTTTTGCGTCCTTATGGCCTGTGCCGTCATGGTCATTCCCTTCCCCTGCAATCATCGCTTCGTGATGGTCATTAGCGCGAGGGCAGGAGAGGGAGTCGCCAGATCCGAGCGTATCAGAGATGAATCATCTGTTCCCGGTGTGCCGTCAGAAAGATTCATCCAGCAGCGATGCAAGCGGTGGGACGCAGCCGGTCTTGACGTTCTTGGTGACGACATAGCTGAAGTAGCGTTTGACCCCGGCGCGGCTTTCCAGCAAACCATCAATCAGTACCTGATAGGCGGCAACATCGCGCACGACCACCTGCATCAGGTAGTCGTAGCCACCGCCAAGCGACCAGCAGTTCACCACCTCGTTGAGGCGGTCAATAGCGCGCTCGAACCTCTGGAAATTCTCGGGCCGATGGCTTTCAAGCTCGACCGTGACGAAGACTGTCACATGGGGCGCAATTCGTGACAGCGCGATCTCGGCCCGGTAGCCGGTGATCAGGCCCACGTCTTCCAACCGCTTCAGCCGCTGCCAGCAGGGTGTCGCGGTCAGGTTCACACGCTTGGCCAGGTCCGCCTTCGATATCCGGCCCTCTCGTGTGAGGACTGACAGGATCGCAATATCGCGGTCATCAAGGCCAAGCCGTGTCATCGCGCCATCTTCTGCGCGGTCCCGCGCTTGTCAATCGCGATGGGGCTTGCGAATTGATATGATACTGGCATGGTAGCAACCATGACAATGTGGCCGCCTCGCTCAGAGATGCTGGGCCGTCCAGCCTATCGGTCGCTTGCGCAGATCATCAGCGCGGCAATTGCCGCGGGTGAACTTCAGCCCGGTGATCGACTTCCGACTCACCGTGACCTCGCGTTTCGGTTGGGAGTTTCGGTGCAGACGGTCAGCCGGGCATACGATGCCCTGATCCGCGCCGACGTGATCTCGGGCGAGGTTGGGCGGGGCACCTTTGTCAAGTCGGCGGAGGCTGAAGGGCGTGCGCCGCCCTACCACCGGCTGGATCGAGACGAGCCTGTGATCGATTGCTCCATGCTGACGCCGGTCATCGGCGATCTTCACGCACGGGCCATGAACGAGACGCTTGCCGAGCTTTCGGGTGATCTGCCGGCGGAGGCGCTCTTTTCGTTCCGGCCGCGACTTGCGATGCAGGGCCATGCTGAGCGAGGGGCGGAATGGCTTGTCAACTGCGGACTGCGTGTGCGGCCCGATCACGTTCTGCCCACGAATGGCAATACACCGGCCATGACGATCGCGCTGATGACCGCCGCCCAAGCCGGAGATCTGGTTGTCAGCGAGGCGAGAAGCCATCACACGCTGAAAGCGACCGTACGCTATCTGGGGCTCAGGCTCGCCGGTCTTCCCTCTGACAACGAGGGTGTGGAGCCGGAAGCCTTTGAGCACGCCTGCGCCAAGAAAAATGCACGAATACTTTATGTTATGCCGACCGGAAATGGGCCTCTGGCCAACGTGATGGGCGCAGATCGGCGGTCTGCCCTGGTCGAGATTGCGCGACGCCATGATGTGGCGATTATCGAGAACGACGCTTGGGGACCGCTTGAGCCGGGGCGCGCAGCGCCCATCGCCGCTTTGGCGCCAGAGCGGACCTACTACTTCACCGGGCTAACGAAATCTCTGCTGCCGGGACTGCGCGTCGCCTATCTTG
>JBJHCH010000027.1:0-35137 GCA_050485905.1 Paracoccaceae bacterium
AGCGCCAGCAGCGAGGCGACCACCACCGTCAGACCCAGCGCCAGCGCGGGAAAGCCCAGCGTGCGCAAAAGGCTGGGGTGGGCGACAGGTTCAAGCCGCATCGGCAAACCCCGTTCCGGCCATCCACAGACCCAGTTCCGCTGCCGTCATCCGCCCGCGGCCGAATGCCGGCGACAGCCGTCCGCGCGAGACAACGTGGATCACGTCCGACAGGCCCATCACCTCGTCGAGATCCTCGGAGATCAGCAGCACCGCTGCACCGGCATCCCGCGCCGCTAGCAGGCGGGAATGGACGTAGGTGACTGCCCCGATATCCAGCCCCCGCACCGGCTGGTTGGCCAGAATGATCCTCGGCCCAGGCTCCAGCACCCGGCCGAGGATCAGCTTCTGCATGTTGCCGCCCGACAGCAGCCGGATCCGCGTGTCAGGTCCGGGGCAGCGCACGTCGTAGCGTTCGATGATCGCACGGGCAAAGCCGCGCGCGGCGCGCCAGTTCAGCCAGCCGGCGCGGGAGAATCCTGGCTCGGCATAGCGTTCCAGAATCGCATTCTCCGTCAGGTCGAAATCTGCGATCGCGCCAGTGCGGTGGCGATCCTCGGGGATGCGGCCGACGCCCGCGCGCACCGCGTCGCGCGGGGTCCAGCGGGCAGGTCTTTCGCCGAAGAGCGTCATTTGCCCCTGCACAGGCACCACAAGGCCCGACAGCAGGTCCGACAGCGCCGCCTGCCCGTTGCCGGACACACCGGCGATGCCGACGATCTGGCCCGCATGCAACGACAGGTCGGCATCGCGCAGGCCCGGCGCATTGCCGATGTCATCGGTCGAAACACCGTCTAGTTGCAGAACGATCGCGCCGCCCACACCCGGCGTGACCTTTGCAGGCCGCACCTCGTGCCCGACCATCAGGGCAGCGAGTTGCTCCCGGTCGGTGTCGGCCGCCGCAACCTCGCCCGCCACGCGGCCCTGGCGCAGCACGACGACGCGGTGCGCTGCCGCCATCACCTCGTGCAGCTTGTGCGAGATGAAGATGATCGCCAGCCCCAGCCCGACCGCGCGACGCAGGGTGGCGAACAGCGCCTCGGTTTCCTGCGGGGTCAGCACGGCGGTAGGTTCATCGAGGATCAGGATGCGCGCGTCACGGTAGAGCGCCTTAAGGATCTCCACCCGTTGCCTCTCGCCCACCGTCAGCGCGCCCACCTGCGCCAGTGGATCCACCGCCAGCCCGAAATCTGTGGAGAGCTGGCGGATGCGCGCCAGCGCCGCCGCCCGGTCGTAGCTGGGGGCAAACAGCGGCCGGGTGCCCAGCACGATGTTTTCCAGCACGCTCATGTTGTCGGACAGTGTGAAATGCTGGTGCACCATGCCCACGCCCGCATCCAGCGCCGCGCGCGGGTTGCCCGGCGGCAGCGGCTGGCCGAACACCTCCACGCTGCCCTCGTCGGCGGTGTAGTGGCCGAACAGGATGTTCATCAGCGTGGTCTTGCCCGCGCCGTTCTCGCCCAGCAGCGCAACGACCTCTCCCCGCCGCAGCGACAGGCTGATCCCGTCGTTGGCGGTCAGCGCGCCGAACCGCTTGGTGATCCGGTCGAGGCGCAGGACCACCTGCGCCCCGTCGTCCACGCTCATCTACGACGACGTCGGTTCATCGTCGTTGATCTCGACGACAAAGGCCCCGCTCAGGATCTCTTCCTCGCGCTGGCGGACCAATGCCATCGCATCGTCGGGCACCTTGTCTTCAAAGGTGCCAAGAGGCGCAAGCGAGCAGCCCCCGTGGATCATGTAGGAATAGACGCCGTAATCCTCGGCCACAAAGGTGCCGTCACGCACGGCGGCGATGGCGCGGTCCATCGTCGGCTCGAAATGCCAGATGGCCGAGGCGACAACCGTATCCGGGTAATCGCCCTGGGTGTCGATCACGTTGCCGATCGCCAGTACGCCGCGTTCCTGCGCCGCATCCGACACGCCGAAGCGCTCCGCATACATCACGTCGGCGCCGGCCTCGATCATGGCGAATGCCGTCTCCTTCGCCCGTGGCGGGTCGAACCACGAACCGATGAAGTTGACCTGAAACCGGATGTCCGGGTTCATCTCGCGCGCGCCGGCCATGAAGGCGTGCATCAGGCGGTTCACCTCCGGGATCGGGAAACCGCCTACCATGCCGATATTGGCGCTTTCGGTCATCGCGCCGGCGATGATGCCCGACAGATAGGCCGCGTCCTGGATGTAGTTGTCGAAGACCGCGAAATTGGGCACCGCCGGGTCTTCCTTGAAGCTCGACCCCATCAGGAAGGCGACATCGGGATATTCCGCCGCCACCTCGCGGCTTTCGGCTTCCACGCCGAACACCTCTCCCACGATCAGCTGGATGCCGGATTCGGCATATTCCCGCATCACCCGCGCGTAATCGGTGTTCGAGACGTTTTCCGAGAAGGTATAGGTGATGTCGCCCCGGTCGGCCGCGGTTTCGGCCGCCAGATGGATGCGGCTGACCCATTGCTGTTCCACCGGCACAGTATAGATGCCGGCCACCCGCAGCGGTTCCTGCCCCCAGAGCCGCGTCGGCGCGCCAAGCGTCGCCAACCCCGCCGCCCCGGCCGAACCGGCCAGAAGCCCACGCCGCGAAATCAGAAGTCTGTTCATGTCCACCCCCGTTTGAGTCGTTTCACTGACGACCTTTTCTGTGTGCCCGACAGTGACAAGGAATTCCCGCGCTGCCAATCCGTTTCGCAGGCAGTTGCCCGATTTGCAGGCAGCCGGCCCGCTCAGGGATGCAGGACCAGCAGTTCGAAGGTCACGAAGACCGGGTTCACGCCGGGCATGACCCGGCCGCGATGTATCGCGCCCGCACGATCGACCAGGGCAATCTCGACCTCACCTCCCGTCGCGTGGGTGATGAGGATCTCGGTGGGTTGGGCCGGCACCTCGGGTGCGTCGTCGAAGCGGCAGCCGACAAGCGAGCCGATCCCCTCGACCCGCGCGCCGGGGGCGATGCGGTCGAGGGTGCGGCACAGATCCTCGTTCGGGCGGATCGTCGCCAGCGTGGCGTTCGGCACCACGCGGGGGCCAAAGGCGGTTGGGGTGAAGAGGGTGAAGTTTGTCTCGGCATCCGGCACCGCGTCGAAGATCGCGCCCGACAGGCCCCAGCCGTTGACCGTCACATCCTCTGCCAGCCATGTCTCGGCCGGCAGGGCGTGGCCCATGCGCAACCCATCGGCGGTTTGCCACAGGCCGTGGCAGTGAAAGAACGGAACGCCGTCGCGTGTGCCAAGGAACAGCCCGGCGTCCGTCACCGTCACCGCACCGGTGGGGCGGAAGGTATCGGAATACCATGCGGCATGGGTGTCATCGGGCGCGTCAGCGGGGATGACGTAGGCCAGCGGGTTCAGCACCACATCCGCCAGCCGCAGATAGCCCGAACGGAAGCCGCTGGCCGCGAATGCGCCGGCCACCGCATCCAGCAGCGATTGCCCCCCAGCAAGGTTCAGCGTCACCGGATCGGCCCGACAGGGCACCGACCAGACCCGGTCGGGCGAAGGCGGGCCCGGGTGGCGGATCACGGCGCCTCGGGCCATTCGCCGCGCCGCTGCAACTCCTCGCGGATCATCTTCTTGGTGATCTTTCCGTAGCCCGATTTCGGCAACTCCTCCCACCAGATCACCCGGCGCGGCAGCTTGTAGCGCCCGACCCGGCCCACCAGCCAGTCGAGCAGATCCGGCACCTCGTCGCCCACGCAGACCGCCCAGCCGACCTCGCCCCATTGCGGATCGGGCACGCCCAGCACCGCGACCTCGCGCACCGCCGGGTGCAGCAGGATCTTCTCCTCGATCTCGCGCGGATAGATGTTCGACCCGCCAGAGATATACATGTCCGACGCCCGCCCGGTGATGTAGACGAAACCCTGTTCGTCCATGTGCCCCAGATCGCCGGTGCGGAACCAGCCAGCGCGGAACGCCTTTTCGTTCGCCTCCGGGTTGTTCCAGTAGCCGGCAAAGACCGCAGGGCCGGTGACGCAGATCTCGCCGGTCTCGCCCGGCGCCACCTCATCCCCCGCGTCGTTCTGGATCGCCACCTGCATGCCGGTGCGCGCGATGCCGCAGGTGCCCTCACGCGGCCAGTCGGGATCGGTCGAATGCAGCGCGGGCGGCAACACGGTGATGTTGCCCGTCACCTCGCCTAGCCCGAAATACTGCACGATCACCGGTCCGAGCTTCTGCAGGATGCGGATCTGATCAGCGCGGTACATCGGTGCGCCGGCATAGATCAGATAGCGCAGGCTGGATCGGTCGTGATGGTCCACCGCCTCATGCTCGACCAGCATCTTCAGGATGGTGGGCACGGTGAAGGCATTGGTCACGCGCCATTTCTCGACCAGAAACCAGATCAGCGCGGGGTCGAACCTCTCCGATTTCGGCAGGATCGACTTCGCCCCCCGCGCTACCTGCGTCAACTGATGCACCCCTGCCCCGTGCGACAGCGGCGCGACTACCAATGAGGCATCTGCCTCGGTCGTGCCCGGCATCAGGTCGCACAGGTGGTTGGTGACGACGAATGCCATCTGCCCGTGGGTCAGCACCGCCGCCTTGGGGCGGCCGGTGGTGCCGGAGGTGTAGAAGAACCAGCAGGGATCGTCGCGGTCCACCGACACGGGCGGAAGGCGGTCGCCCACTTCCTCCACGATGGCATCGTAATCGGGGCCGAACTCGGCCTCGCCGATGGCGATGTGCCAGTTGACCCCGCAGGCGGCGGCATGATCCGGAAACTCCGCGCCGCAGATCATGCCCACGGCACCGGAGGAGTCTGCCAGGAAGGCCACCTCCTCGGGCGACTGGCGAAAGTTGGCCGGCACCCAGACAGCGCCCGCGCGGAAGCAGGCGAACATGGACTCGAACATCTGATTCGAATTCTGCGCCTGAACCAGCACCCGGTCGCCCTTCTGCACGCCAAAGCGATGCACCAGCGCGTGTGCTATCCGCGCCACCCGGTCCTCGATCTGGCCCCATGTCCAGACCTCCGCGCCCCAGACCAGGCCGATCTCGTCAGGCAGCCGCCGCACGGTGTTGGTCAGCAGCCCCGACAGGTTCATGATCCGGGTGGAGACCGGCGTCATTTCGCGCGTTCGAGGATCGAGCAGTAATTGGCGACCGCCGCGCCACCCATGTTGAACACGCCGGCCAGACTGGCCCCCGGCACCTGCATCTCGCCCGCATCTTCCGTCAGTTGCATCGCGGCCATGACATGCATCGAGACGCCGGTGGCGCCGATAGGATGACCCTTGGACTTCAGCCCGCCCGAGGGGTTGACCGGCAGCCGCCCGCCCTTGGCCGTGGTGCCATCACGCACCACGCGATGCCCCTGCCCGGGCTCGGCCAGCCCCATCGCCTCGTACTCGATCAGTTCGGCGATGGTGAAGCAGTCGTGGGTTTCCACCAGGCTCAGGTCATCCAGCGTCGCGCCCGCCTGCTCCCGCGCGCCCGCCCAGGCCCGGCGCGCGCCGTCGAACTCCAGCACGTCGCGGCGGCTGATCGCCAGATGGTCGTTGGCATGGCTGCGGGCGCGGAAGCGGATCGCGCGTTCCAGCCCCTCCGCCACCTCGGCATCAGCTAGAACGATGGCCGCCGCACCATCCGACACAAGGCTGCAATCGGTGCGCCGCAGCGGCCCGGCGACGCGCGGGTTCTTGTCGCTGACCGTGTTGCAGAAGGCCGCGTCGAACGGCTTGCGCATATGGGCATAGGGATTGCCCATGCCATTCGCGTGGTTCTTGGCGGCGATCATCGCCAGTTCCTCGGACCGGTCACCGTAGCGCTGGAAATACAGATCCGCAATGCGGCCAAAGATGCCGGCAAACCCGGCCTCGATCTCGGCTTCCTCCTTGCGATAGCTCGCGCCCAGCAGGATGTCGCCCACATCGGCCGTGGGAATGGCCGTCATCTTCTCTGCCCCGACCACCAGCGCGATGCGGCCGCGGCCCGCGGCGATAAAGTCCGCAGCCGTGTAAAGCGCGGCCGACCCGGTGGCGCAGGCGTTCTCCAACCGCACCGCAGGCACCCGGCCCAGCGCGGGAAAGCCCATGCCGACCAGTGCGCCCTGAAAATCCTGCTTGGAAAAGCCGTTGTTCATCACGCCGACGAAGATGCCGTCCACGTCCGCCGACGCTATGCCCGCATGCTCCAGCGCGGCGGGCACCACCTCTGCCATCAGGTTCTCGGTATCCTCGGCCGCCGATTTTCCGAACTGGCTGTGGGCCCAGCCCACGATCTGCGCTTCCGCCATCTTCCCCTCCCGATCCGGTGTCGGCGGCAGGTTACACCACCGCCGACACGGCGCAAGCGGGCGTCAGTTCAGATACCGTCGCAGTGCCGAGACATCGGCCTCGGTCAGCCCGTGCCCGGCGCCGGGATGAATCTGCGCATCCACCTGCGCGCCAAGGCCCGCCAGAACCGCCTCGGTCTCGCGCAGGCGGGCCAGCGGGATATGCGGGTCGCGCTCGTGGCAGCCCAGATAGACCGGCACGCCGTGAAGCCTCGGCGTGTAGTCAAAGACCTTTGGCGCATGGCCGTAAAGCGCTTCGACCGGGTCGCCACCGCTGTCGCCGGTGCCGATCAGCGCGCCGGAAAGTCCCAGAACGGCGCGAAACGCACCGCCGCGGCGTGCGGCATATTCCAGCGCCAGACAGGCACCCTGACTGAAACCGCCCAGCGCGATCTGTTCGGGCGCCAGCCCGGCCGCCTGCAGTTCCGCCAGCGCGGCATCCACGGCACTCAGGCCACGCTCCAGATGCGGCTCGACCTCCAGCGACGGGGCCAGAAAGCTCGTCGGCCACCACGACCGGCCCGGCGCCTCGGGCGCCAGAGCGGCAATGTCGGGAATGCCCAGCGCATCGACGAGGCCGAGGATGTCGGCGGCGGCAGCGCCGCGGCCGTGCAGCATCACAAGGCCGAGGCGCGCGTTCGCCGGGCTGGGGCCGGTCGCCGCGATGCTCATGCCGGCACCTTCAGCGGCGGCAGCGCCTGTTCGATCCGGGCGCGATGCGGCTCGTACTGCGGCGGAAGCTTCAGGTTGCGGCCCAGTTCGGCCATCGGTTCGTCCACGTCGAAACCGGGATTGTCCGTGGCCACCTCGAACAGCACGCCGTTGGGTTCGCGGAAGTAGATCGCGTTGAAATACTGCCGGTCGATCCGCGGTGTGACCTGCATGCCCGCGCTCTGCAGCGCCTCGCGCACATCGTCCTGCATCGCGTTGTCAAAGGCGCGGAAGGCGACGTGGTGGATGGTGCCCGCCCCCTGACGGCCGATCGACGGTGTGTCAGAGCGCAGCAGGTCGACCGCGCGGCCGCGCTTGTCGCCGCCGGCGGTGAAGCGCAGGCGCTCGCCCTCGGGGCCGGTCGTGTTGCCGGTTGCCCGATAGCCGAACACGTCCGTCAGGATGCGTGCGGTCTTGTCGGGCTGGCGCACCCAGAGGGTGGCGGAGTGGAAGCCGTCGAAATCCTTGCCCATCGCCTCGCCTTCGGGGCGGTCATCCGCGATCAGGTCCACGGTCAGGCCGTCGGGATCCTTCAGGCTGATCGCGCGCTGGCCGAAGCGGTCGAAAGGGCCATCGAAATCAATGGCTTGCAGCGCCAGCTTTTCCACCCAGCCGTCGAACGACGCCTTTGGCACCGCATAGGCAAAGGCCCAGGCCATGCCGGGGCCGGCGCGGCCGGGGCCGGCGTCGAGGAAGGGAAAGAAGGTCAGGATCGATCCCGGTGCCGCGTCACTGGTGCCGTAATAGAGGTGATAGACGTCTGGCGCGTCAAAGTTCACCGTCTGCTTGACCAGCCTCTGGCCCAGGATTTTCGTGTAGAAATCGACATTTGGCTGCGGTGGACCGGAGATGGCGGTCACATGGTGCAGGCCGGGAAGGGGGGTGGTCATGGCATCCTCCATCGGGTTTGGCCCGTCGGGCCGGTTGTCGCATACATGGGGCAAAGCGTCGGGAATTGCCACCGTGAGGCAGCGCATGGCATTGGTGCGCGGGCGCACAGAGGGTGAAAGCCGACCCCCGAAGGGCGTGTGCACACAACGTATGATTCACGTGCATCTGCCGTGCATATGACGTGCATACCCAAAAAACGCACAGAAGCGGGCGGGCGACGCATGCCGCAGCAGAAATGCACAGAACTGGCGTCTGTTGCGCGTTTCCGCCTTGCGAGCGGGGGTTCGCAGGGGACTGGCCGGCGGCAGGCAGGAGTCAGGGAGCGCGGGGGGCGCTGATATACCTTATCGGGTATATACCTTAAACGGTATATACCTTTTCAGGTATGTCGTGTGCATACTGCCGGGTGGCATCGCGCCTGGCTTGCGAGACCGCGGCTCGGGAGCGGATCGTCACCGGCGACGCGCGTCAGCCGTTCTCGCGCAGGACGGCGCCGGCGAGGTAGAGCGAGCCGCAGATCAGGATCCGCGCGCCCGGTGCCTCGGACGCGATGCGGGCGACGGCGGCGGTGACGCTTTCGGCCTGATCCGCCGTCAGGCCCGCGGCGCGGGCGGCGGCGCAGGTGTCGGCGGCGGGCAGGGTGGCGCTTTCGCCGGGGATCGACACGGCCAGCAGCCGGTCGGCCACATCGGCCAGCGGGCGCATGTAGCCGGTCACGTCCTTGGTGTTCAGCATGCCGCAGACCAGATGGGTGGGCCGGGGTGGCATCGCGGCCAGCGTGTCGGCCACCGCCTGCCCGCCCGCCGGATTGTGCCCGCCGTCGAGCCACAGCTCGCAACCCGCCGCCTGCGCCACATCCGCCAGCGGCCCGGTCCGCAACCGCTGCATCCGGGCGGGCCAGTCGGCGCGGCTCACCGCGGCCTCTGCCCCCCCGGCCATCCCCAGCAGGCGCAGCGCCACCACGGCCATTCCGGCATTGCCGATCTGGTGCGGGCCGGGCAGCACGGGCAGGGGCAGGTCCATCAGCCCGTTCTCATCCTGGACGATCAGCCGGCCACGCTCGGCCCAGGCATACCAGTGCTGGCCGTGGACCCACAGCGGTGCACCCACGCGGGCCGCGCGATCCTCGATCACCCGCAGCCCGGCATCGTCCTGCGGGCCGACGACGCAGGGCACGCCGCGTTTCAGGATGCCGGCCTTTTCGCCCGCGATCTCGGCCAGCGTCTCGCCCAGATACTGCTGATGGTCCAGGCTTACGGGCGTGATGACGGTCAGCGCCGGGCGATCCACCACGTTGGTCGCATCGAGCCGCCCCCCAAGGCCGACCTCCAGCAGCGTGTAGTCGGCGGGCGTGCGCGCCATGGCCAGCAGGGCGGCGCAGGTCGTGATCTCGAAATAGGTGATCGGGGTGCTGCCGTTCGCCGCCGCCACCTCGTCCAGCAGGGCGGTCAGGGCGGATTCCGATATCAACTCGCCCGCCAGCCGGATGCGTTCGTGAAACCGCGCCAGATGCGGCGAGGTATAGGCGTGGACGCGCTTGCCCTGCCCTTCCAGCCCCGCGCGGATCATCGCCTGCGTCGATCCCTTGCCGTTGGTTCCGGCGATATGGATCACCGGGGGCAGGCTGCGTTCGGGATGGTCCAGCGCCGCCAGCAGGCGCCACACCCGGTCCAGCGTCAGGTCGATGATCTTGGGGTGAAGCGCCATCATCCGGGTCAGGATGACGTCGCTGCCGGGCGTGGCCATGGGCGTCAGGGTTTCGGCGCGGGGGCCGGGTCGGCGGGAACGGGAACCGGGCCGCCGTCGGCATCGGCGGGGGCCGCGGCCTCTGGCGCAGCGCCCGCGCTCGGGTCCGGCGCGGGCAGGTCGCCACGCACGGCGGGGGACATGCCCATCAGCATCCTCGTAATGGTGATCAGCTCATCCCGCAGCTTCTTGCGGTGGGTCACCCGGTCCAGCATGCCGTGATCGAGCAGGTATTCGGCGCGCTGGAAGCCCTCGGGCAGCTTCTCGCGGATCGTCTGTTCGATGACGCGGGGGCCGGCAAAGCAGATCAGCGCGTTGGGCTCGGCAATCTGCACGTCGCCCAGCATCGCATAGCTGGCGGTGACGCCGCCGGTGGTCGGGTGGGTCAGCACGACGATATAGGGCAAGCCGGCTTCCTTCAGCATCTGCACGGCGACGGTGGTGCGCGGCATCTGCATGAGGCTGAGAATCCCCTCCTGCATCCTTGCGCCCCCGGCGGCGGAGAACAGGATCAGCGGGCGCTTCAGTGCCACCGCGCGTTCGGCCGCCGCGATGATCGCGTTGCCGACATACATGCCCATCGACCCGCCCATGAAGCTGAAATCCTGCGCGGCGGCGACGATCGGGGTGCGGCCCATCTCGCCCTCGGCCACCAGCATCGCGTCCCGCTCGCCGGTGTCCTTTTGCGCGGCCTTCATCCGGTCGGGGTATTTCTTCTGGTCGCGGAACTGAAGCGGGTCGGCCAGCGGCTCGGGCACCTTCACCTCGGTGAAGACACCGCCATCGAACAGCGCCTTGAAGCGGTCGCGCGGGCGCAGCGTCATGTGATGGTCGCACGAGGTGCAGACGTTCAGGTTCTCGGCCAGTTCGCGGTGAAACAGCATGGTCCCGCATTCGGGGCACTTGCTCCACAGGTTTTCCGGCACCTCGCGCCGCGAGAACAGCGAGTTGATCGTGGGGCGGACGTAGTTCGAGATCCAGTTCATCGCGCGACCTTTTTGGATAGGCGGTCAGATAAGACGGGGGGGCGGGAAATGCAATCAGCGCCGCAGCACCAGCCGCGCCAGCCCCCACAGGATCAGCAGCCCCACCATGTCGGCGAACAGCAGCGGGCGGATCGCCGCGACATCCGATTGCGGCACGGTCATGGTGAACAGCGCCAGCCCCTCCAGCGGGCCCTGGGCGCTGACGATCAGCAGGGCATAGAAATTGTTGGCGAAATGCAGCCCCCAGGCGGCGCCCAGATTGCCGGTGCGCGCGGTCAGATCGGCCGCCACCAGCCCGAACAGCCCAGTCGCCGCGACGATGTGCCAGGCGTTGTCGCCCATGATCGTGGGTTCGTAATGCAGCAGGCCGAACAGAGCCGAGGGCACGATCATCCACACGACGGGAGAGCGGAAGCGCGCGGCAAGCTGCTGTTGCAGGTAGCCGCGGAACACCAGTTCCTCGGCCCCGGTCTGGATCAGCAGGCCGATGGCCGCCGGGGCCAGCAGCACCAGCCAGCGCAGCGGGTCAAGGCCCGGCTGCAGCCCGCCGGGGACGGGCAGGAAGGCGAAGGCCAGCCCGTAAAGCACCAGCACCAGCGCCATGCAGCGCAGGAAATCGCGCAAGAGCGGCGCCGCGCGGCCGAACAGCGTGGCCGGCCCGCGGCCGTGGAACAGCCGTGCGGCCAGCAGCGCGCCCGCCCCCATCGCCATGAAGCTGTAGATCAGCGCCAGCGTCGCCACCGGCCCGCGCGTTCCCTGCATCCCGGTCAGGCGCACGGCGACCGCCAGCGCGAACATCACCCCGACGTAGAAGGCCGCGATGAAACCCGCGCCCAGCAACAGCCGCCAGATCTCGGGCCGGGCCTGGGCGGGGGCGATGTAGCGGGCAAAGGCCGGGGTCATGGCGGGTCAGCTAGGGCGCGGGGCGACCGGGCGCAAGCCGCCCCGGCGCGGTCGTGATGTCCAGCTCACAGGAACAGCCGCAGGCACCAGGGCGCGATCAGCGCCGTCAGCACCGCGTTCAGCCCCATGCCAAGGCCCGCAAAGGCGCCTGCCGTCGGGTTCACCTGCAGCGCCCGCGCGGTGCCCAGCCCATGCGCCGCCACGCCCACCGAAAAGCCCCGCGCCCGCCAGTCGGTGACGCGCAGCGCATTCAGCAGCGGCGTGACCACGATGGCGCCGATCACGCCGGTCAGCAGCACCAGCACCGCGGCCAGTGTCGGCGCCCCGCCCAACCGTTCCGCGATGCCGATGGCGACCGGAGCAGTGGCCGATTTCGGCGCCAGCGCCGCCAGCACGTCGCCCGGCACCCCCAACGCCCAGGCCACGGCCAGCGCCGTCAGCACCGCCGTCACCGACCCGGCCACCAGCCCGGCCAGGATGGGCAGCGCCGCGCGGCCCACATGGGCCAGGTTCACCCACAGCGGGATCGCCAGCGCCACGGTGGCGGGGCCGAGCATGAAATGGACGAACTGCGCGCCCTCGAAATACTGCGGATAGGGTGTCGCCGTCGCCTGCAGCACCATGGCCAGGATCACCACCGCGATCAGCACCGGGTTCGCCCAGGGCTGCCGCCCGGTCAGCCGCGACAGCGTGTCGCCCGCCCAATAGGCCAGCAGCGTCGCCGTCAGCCACAAGAGCGGCTCGCGGCTCAGATAGCTCCAGATCAGCGCGGGATCGGTCATTCCGGGCGGCTCCCGGTCAGGCGGGCGACGGCGGCAAAGGTCAGCGCCCCCGCCGCGATGGCCGCCACCGTGGACACGACCAGCGCCGCCAGCAGCGCCGGCCCCGCCTGCGTCAGCACGCCGAGATGCGCCACCACGCCGACGCCCGCCGGCACGAACAGCAGCGACAGATGCTTCAGCAACCCCTCGGCCGTGGGCTGCAGCATCCGCCCCAGCGCCGGCACCGCCACCATCGCCGCGACCAGCCCGACCATCCCCAGCACCGGCCCCGGCAACGGCAGGCCCAGCGCGCGAGAGACGACCTCTCCCACCAGCTGGAAGATCAGGATCAGGGCGATGGCGGGGATCATGGCGGCCTCCGGCAAAAGCGACGCCGCGACGCTAGCACCGCGCCACGTCCCCCGAAAGGCCGCCACCGCCCGCCAGCCCCGGCCGCGGTGCGCAATCGCTTGCCCCCGCCCGCCCCGCGCCGTATCCCTGCCCCAGCCAGATTGCCGAGGGGGGATGCGATGACCACGAACCAGCGTTTCGATAAGACGAAACTGCCCAGCCGCCATGTGACCGAGGGGCCGGCCCGCGCGCCGCACCGCTCGTACTTCTACGCCATGGGCATCTCGGAGGAGGAGATCCACCAGCCCTGGGTCGGCGTCGCCACCTGCTGGAACGAGGCCGCGCCCTGCAACATCGCGCTGAACCGGCAGGCGCAGGTCGTGAAACACGGCGTGAAAAAGGGCGGCGGCACCCCGCGCGAATTCACCACCATCACCGTGACCGACGGCATCGCCATGGGGCATGAGGGGATGCGCTCCAGCCTCGCCTCGCGCGAGGCCATCGCGGACACCGTGGAACTGACCATGCGCGGCCATTGCTACGACGCCATCGTCGGCCTTGCCGGCTGCGACAAGTCGCTGCCCGGCATGATGATGGCGATGGTGCGGCTCAACACGCCGTCCGTGTTCATCTACGGCGGGTCGATCCTGCCGGGGCGGCTGGACGGGCAGGACGTCACCGTGCAGGACGTGTTCGAGGCGGTGGGCAAGCATCAGGCCGGCAACTACTCCGACGCCGAGCTTGAAATCCTCGAACGCGTCGCCTGCCCCAGCGCGGGCGCCTGCGGCGGCCAGTTCACCGCCAACACCATGGCCTGCGTCAGCGAAGCCATCGGGCTGGCGCTCCCCAACTCCTCCGGCGCCCCGGCCCCCTACGAATCCCGCGACCAGTATTGCGAGGCATCCGGCCTCGCGGTCATGCACCTGATCGAAAAGAACATCCGCGCCCGCGACATCGTCACCCGCAAGGCGCTGGAAAACGCCGCCCGCGTCGTGGCCTGCACCGGCGGCTCCACCAACGCGGGCCTCCACCTGCCCGCCATCGCGCATGAGGCCGGGATCGACTTTGACCTCTTCGACGTCTGCGACATCTTCCGCGACACGCCCTATTTCGTCGACCTGAAGCCGGGCGGCAAATACGTGGCGAAAGACCTCTACGAATCCGGCGGCGTGCCCGTGGTGATGAACGAGTTGCGCAAGCAGGGCCTGGTGCATGAGGATTGCATGACCGCGACGGGCCGCACCATGGGCGAGGAACTGGACCTTGTGAAGCGCCAGGCCGACGGCCGCGTGATCTATCCCGCCGCCACCCCGATCACCAAGACCGGCGGCGTCGTCGGCCTGAGGGGCAACCTCGCCCCCGAGGGCGCCATCGTGAAGGTAGCGGGGATGAGCGAGGCCGAACAGGTCTTCACCGGCCCCGCGCGGGTGTTCGACGGCGAGGAAGCGGCCTTCGAGGCGGTGAAATCCCGCACCTACAGGGAGGGCGAGGTGCTGGTGATCCGCAACGAAGGCCCCGCCGGCGGGCCGGGCATGCGCGAGATGCTGGCCACCACCGCCGCGCTTTCGGGCCAGGGCATGGGCAAGAAGGTGGCGCTGATCACCGACGGCCGGTTTTCCGGCGCGACGCGCGGCTTCTGCGTCGGCCATGTCGGGCCGGAAAGCGCCCACGGCGGCCCCATCGCCCTGCTGCAGGACGGCGACATGATCACCATCAACGCGCTGACCGGCGAGTTGTCGGTGGACCTGAGCGACGAGGAACTGGCGAAACGCAAGGCCGCCTGGCCCGGCCCGCGCAAGACCGACTATGCCGCCGGCGCGCTGTGGAAATACGCACAACTGGTGGGGTCAACCCGGCTGGGCGCCGTGACGCATCCGGGCGCAAAGGCGGAGACGCACGTTTATATGGATCAGTGACGCGGGCGGGGCGGGGGAGGTTGCTCCGGCCCGACCCTGCGCGGGCCGCTCCGCCGCCGTGGGCGGGCCTGCCCGTTTGATATTCACACCTGCACTATTCGAGGCCGCCCCCAGTCCTGCACGCCAGATGGCAGCGAATGGCCGCGGTCAGCCGCCCCACCGCCGGTGGTCCACACTTTATCGCACCACGTCCCTGCGACCCCAATCGTCGCGCCCACGTCCCCAAAGCGGCTGGCCTCCGGGGCGGCCATCCGCTGCCCGGGCCGCTGCGCGGCTGTTAACCGGGCTGGGAAGGGGGAGTAACTCTGACCAGCCATTTTTCTGCAAGGGTGCGAGACGACCGCTTAAATTTAGCAGTTAGCAAGGCACGCCCTGCTCAAGTACGCCTCGTCTATTGCGCAGGCGGAAATGGTGTGCCGGACTTCACGTGATCGCGCTCGTATCCAAGGACCGCCTCCGCGATGTCTTTCTCGCCCGCTTCCATGCGCGCGATGAAGTACAACCAGAATTCCTTGGTGTTCAGCATCGCCTGAAGCTTGCTCGCCTTCATAGTGAAAAGCCTGTTCTGAGCGACTGTAAACTTGAACGGTTCCTTCACGATGACATGGCGGTGAACATATGCGACAGAGTCCTTGGCCAATCTGATACAATCTCGGGCGGCTTCGGCGCGGACGATCTCCCGAGGCGTCTGCGCGCGATCTGGATCGTTGCGCAGATCGGTGTACATCGAAGGTTCGCGCCCTCCCTTTAGATGAAAGATCAGGTCAGACGCTGCCTTCAAGGCTGCGCCTTGGTTGGTACTGTCCGAAGCCCATGTGCACAAAGCGTAGATGATCTTCTTCTCATGGCTTTCCATGCTGGCTCTTAGCTTCGTCCATATCGCTGGATCATTTAGATTGCGGTTTTGTGCGTCAAACGCGAGTAAAGCTTTCCCTGCCTCCTCAATGCACGCAACAGCCAAGAAATAGGCACGCGCGTAGTGCCCGTGCTCACGCAACAGCGAAGCTTCAACCAGCAGTTCATCTGCGTTGCGGAGCGCGACGTTACTGTAGGAACGAAGGAGTTCAGCCGTTATTTTGGTCGTCTGCGTTGAGGCCAAAGGCATTCCTGTCGAGTCTGTGATGGCGGCAGGTCGTTCTCGGAACCGAGGAAGCGTCACACCTTCCTATGTTTCAAGCCCAAAGCGATCAACCACTTGGCAAATGCGCTGCCCAAGAAATGCCAGATCCCCCACCCCCAACCCCTGCACAACCCTTTCAATCAGGTTAACAAAAAATCGAAAATCATTGTATTACAATAACTTGAGTTTTTGTGCACGCGTGCACACCCGTGCTCAAACCGGCAGCCCCAGCCGCCGCAGCGCCCCGTCCAGCGGCCCCCAGTCGTCGATTTCCAGCCGCACCGGCAGGGTCAGCACCCGGCCCCGCCAGTCAGCCGGCAGCCGCACCGCATCCTTTTCCGTCGTCACCATCTGCGCCCCAAGGCCCGCCGCCTGCCGCTCCATCCGGGCCAGCAGGGCGGGGGTCAGGCTCTGGTGATCCTCCAGCGCCACGGCCCCCGCCAGATCGGCCCCCAGATCGCGCAGCGTGGCAAAGAATTTCTCCGGGTGCCCGATCCCCGCAAAGGCCAGCACCCGCAGCCCCGCCCAGTCCATCCCGGTCTGCAAGGGCGCCAGATGCCCCGTCACCCGCGGCACCGCCCCCAGCGCCCGGCCCCAGTCCCGGCTGAACCCCGCCTGCGCCCCCTCTCCCCCGATGGACAGCACGAAATCCGCCCGCCCCAGCCCCGCCGCCACCGGCTCTCGCAGCGGCCCGGCGGGGATGCAGCGCCCGTTGCCGAACCCCAGCCGGGCATCCACCACGACCAGCGACAGGTCCTTCACGACGGACGGGTTCTGAAACCCGTCGTCCAGCAGCACCGCCTGCGCGCCCGCACCTTCAGCCGCCCGCACCCCCGCCGCCCGGTCCCGCGCGACCCAGACGGGGGCAAAGGCCGCCAGCAGCAGCGGCTCATCCCCCACCTGATCGGCGCTGTGGGCGCGCGGGTCCACCCGCCCCGGCCCGGTCAGGCTGCCGCCATGCCCCCGGCTGACGATGTGAACTGCCACCCCCGCCCCGGTCAGCCGCAGCGCAAGTGCCATCGCGGTCGGCGTCTTGCCCGTCCCGCCCGCGTTCAGGTTGCCGATGCAGATCACCGGCACCCCCGCCCGATACCCCGCCCCCCGCGCCACCCGCCGCGCCGTCGCCCACCCGTAAGCCCAGCCCAGCGGCGCCAGCAGCCGCGCCCGCCAATCAGGGAGGTCGGGCGCGGTGAACCAGAAGCCGGGGGCGCGCATCAGGCAGGCTCCGGCGTCGTGGCGCCGTCGAGCATTGCGATCAGGTGGCGGGCGGTGCGTTCGGCCACCTCTGCCCCGTCCGAGGCGATGACCCAGGCGTCATGGGCCATCTGCGCCGCCCGGTCCGGGGCGCGCAGGTCGCCGATGGCATCGCACAGATCCTCGGGGCCGCGCACCGCCCGCGCCGCCCGCGCCGCATCCATCCGCGCCAGCGTCGCCGCATACGGCCCACCCTGCGGCCCGTGCAGCACGGCAGAGCCAAGCGCGGCGGGCTCGAACGGATGGCGCGGAACCAGCGCACCCGACAGGCTGCCGCCCAGATAGGTGATCGGCGCCAGCCGATACCACAGGCCCAGCTCGCCCTCGGTATCGGCGATGTAGATCTGATCCTCCGGGTCCGGCTCCTCCTCGCGCGAGCGCAGCGAGACGTCGAACCCCTCACCCGCCAGCCGCGCGGCCAGATCGGCGCCGCTGCCCGTGTCGGCAGGCACCCAGATCAGCAGCAGCCGGTGCGACAGGCCCAGCGCCGCGCGATGGGCGGCGATCATCGCCGCCTCTTCCTCGGGCGGGACGCCGACCGCCAGCCACAGCAACCGCGCGGCCAGCGTCTGCCCCATCGCGTCACGCTCTGCCTCGTTGCAGGGCAGAACCGGCGGCGTATCCGCCAGCGGGCCGACGGCTGCCAGCCGCGCCACCGGCACGCCAGACCGGCGCAGGCTGCGCGCCGCCGCATCATCCTGCACCAGCACCCGGTCGAACAGCCGCAGCACCGCCCGGCGCAACCCCGGCAACTGCCGCGCCGGACGCGGCAGGCCCAGCGGCGCGCGCGCGTCGATCAGCGCCAGCGGCACCCCCCTGCGCGCTGCGGCAGCAATAGCGGCGGGCATCAGCCGCTCGGGCAGGAAGACCACCAGATCGGGCCGCCAGTGATCCAGGAAGGCGCCGACATGGGCCGGCGTATCAATCGGCCGCACCATGATCCGGCACCGCGGCGGCAGTCCCGAAACCTCCGACAGGCCAGCCCGCGGGGTGGTGATCAGGAACGACAACCCCGGCCGCGCGGCGCGAAGCGCCCGTATCAGCGCCGTGATCGACGCCAATCGCGCGGCATCCACGCCGGCCAGCCACACCAACGGCCCGATGGGGCGGGCCGGCCAGTCGGCCGGGTCGGGCGCCGCCGGCCAGCGCCGTGCGGCGGCCCAGTTGTAGACCCAGAGCGACGGCGCGGTGCCCATCCCGGCAGAGGGGCCTCAGCCCCCCAGTTCCTCGGTCGGCGAGGCGGGCTGCTCCTCATCCCTCAGCCGGTGGATATGGGCGATGAAATAGCGCGTATGGGCGTCGTCCACGGTGCGCTGCGCCTCGGTCTTCCAGGCGGCATGGGCGCTGGCATAGTCGGGGAACATGCCGACGATATGGATATCGTTCACATTGCGGAAGGTGCTGCCTGACGGGTTCTCAAGCTCTCCGCCAAAGACGAGGTGCAGGCGCTGGGGCATCGGGGTCTCCTTCAGGTCTGGGTGAGCGGCCGGGACGCAGCCTAAGCGGCGCGGGCCGGGGGTCAAGCCGCCGGCGGCAGAAGCCGGGCCATCAGCCCGGCATGCAGACCCGCAGGCGCGGCCAGAACGCCGGGTGCCTGCGGATGCGGCGCGTTGAACACCAGTGCCGCGCCGTGGCGGTCGGTCACCACCGCCCCAGCCTCGGCCGCGATCAGGGCCGCGGCGGCGATGTCCCATTCCCAGGCGTCGCGTAGCGTCAGCATGGCGTCGAACGCGCCCTCGGCCACCAGGCAAATCCGCCAGGCGAGCGATGGGCGGAAATGCCGGTCCACCGGCGGCGCCCCGCCGGGCCAAAGCGCATCGGCAAGCTGCGGCCGGGCGGCCAGTACGCGCGCCCCGTCCAGCGCGTCGCGCGGCGGGGTGCGGATCGGCCGGTCGTTCAGCCGCGCGCCGCCACCCGCCGTGGCGGCATAGGTCAGGCCCATCAGCGGCAGATGCACCACCGCCGCCACCGGCCGGCCCGCGCGCACCACCGCCAGCGCATGGGCAAAGCTGCGCTGCCCGTCCAGAAACGCCCGCGTGCCGTCGATCGGATCGACGATGAACAACGCCTCTGCGTCCAGCCGGTCGGGGCTGTCGGCGGTTTCCTCGGACAGCCAGCCGTAGTCGGGGCGCGCCGCCGTCAGGCGGTCGCGCAGCATGGCGTCGATTTCCAGATCCGCCGCGCTGACCGGCCCCTGCCCGCCGCCCTTGTCCCAGCTTTTCGGCCCGGCGCCGAAATGCCGCGCGGCGATCCGCCCGGCATCGCGCGCAGCCTCCATCAGCAGGGGCAGGTCGTCAGGCACCGGCAATCGTCAGCCCCTCGACCAGCAGACTGGGCACGACCGTCGCCAGATGCGCCCGCGCGTCATTGGCCGGGCGCAGGGTCATCAGCATCTCGCGCAGGTTGCCCGCGATGGTGCATTCATTCACCGGCCAGGCGATCTGGCCACCCTTTACCCAGAAGCCCGAGGCGCCGCGCGAATAATCCCCCGTCGTCGGGTTGATCGAGGCACCGATCAGCGAGGTGACGAGCAGCCCGGTGCCCATCTCGCGCAGCAGCTCGTCGCGGCTGACATCGCCTTGGGTCAGTGCGATGTTGGTGGTGCCGGGGCTGGGTGGGGCGGCGGTACCGCGCATGGCGTTGGCGGTGCTGTCCATCCCCAGCTTGCGCGCGGTGGCCAGATCCAGCACCCAGCCGGTCAGCACGCCATCTGCCACGATGTCGCGCGCCCGCGTTGCCAGCCCCTCGGCATCGAAGGGGCGCGACCCCGAGACGCGCGGGCGCAGCGGATTCTCGGTGACGCTCAGGCCCGCGGGCAGCACCGGCTGGCCCAGCGCGTCGCGCAGCCAGCTCGACCCCCGCGCGATGGCGGTGCCGTTGATTGCCGCCAGCAGATGCCCGATCAGCCCGCCGGCAATGCGTTCGTCGTAGAGCACCGGAAAGGCCCCGGTCGGGGGTTTCTTCGATCCCGCGCGCGCCAGCGCACGCTCGGCGGCCAGGCGGCCGATTTCTTCGGCGGCCATGACATCCGCCTGATAGACGCGGCTGTCGGCATACCAGTCCCGCTCCATCCCCGTCCCCTCGCCGGTGATGGCGACGCAGGAGATCGAGCGCGAGGTGCGCGCATAGCCGCCGGAAAAGCCGTTGGTCGCGGCCAGATGCAGCCGGCGGCGGCCATAGCCCGCGCTGGCGCTGTCGATCTTGGTGATTCCCTGAACAGCCAGCGCCGCCGCCTCGGCCCGGCGGGCGTCGTCCTCCAGCGCGGCGGGTGCGGGTTCCGGCGCGGGATCGTCGAGGTCGAGCGCAGCCACGTCCCAGTCGCGGGCGAGCTGATCCGCGCTTGCCAGCCCGATATGCGGATCCTCCGGCGCCTCGCGCGCCATGGCGACGGCGCGTTCGGCCATCGCGGCCAGCGTCGCCGGGGCGGTGTCGGAAGCCGAGACGCAGGCCTGCCGCTTCCCGATCAGCACGCGCAGGCCGATGTCCACACCTTCCGACCGTTCGGCCTGTTCCAGCGCGCCCCCGCGCACGTCGATGCCGATCGACGTGCCCTCCACCGCCAGCGCATCCGCGGCCTCGGCCCCGGCATCCCTGGCGGCCTTCAGCATCGCGGCGGTGAGCGTGGCAAGGGTGTCGGTCATCGGGCGCGCCTTTCGTTCCAGACCCGCCTTATGTGCGGGAAAGGGGCACGGCGACAAGGGCGCCGCGATGACATTTGCCCGTCAGGGTTGCGAAAGCCGGCGGTAAGCGGCGGTCATCAACAGCGGCGTCAGATACATCGGCACCTGATAGCAGCCGATGAACAGCAGCAGATCCTCGACCAGCGCGGGCGGCAGCGCGCCCAGGAACAGC
This sequence comes from Paracoccaceae bacterium, assembly GCA_050485905.1. GTDB lineage: Bacteria > Pseudomonadota > Alphaproteobacteria > Rhodobacterales > Rhodobacteraceae > JAWLCA01. The sequence goes on from JBJHCH010000027.1 coordinate 20,804, forward strand.
GCCACGTTGCGGTTGCCCGCGACCACGCCGATGGGGGCGGCAAGACGCGGGTCGGCCCGCCGCGCGGCCAGCGCGCCGGCCAGTTGCAGCGCGAGACCCAGCACCATCACCAGCGCCAGCGTCACCCAGACCACCGGCGCGCCCACGCGCAGGGCCGGCCCCACCGCGCTCATCAGCCCCACGACCACCACGCCCATCGCCAGCGCCGACAGCCCGTCGATGGCCACCAGCGCCTGGGGCGAACCACCCACCAAGCGCAAGTGCCGCAGCACCAGCGCCGCGCCCCCGGCCAGCACGATCATTCCCAGCAGGCGCAGCACCACCACGATCACCTCTATCGGGCTGCCGAAGGCCGGGATCAGCCAGAACACCGGCAGCACCGTCAGCGGCAGCAGCGCCGTACCAACGACCAACTGCCGCAGCGCCGGCGCGGGGTCGCCGCCGGCCATCACGGTCAGGTTCGGGCTGCCGGTGATGGGGGCGGCCGCCAGCACCAGCAGCACCCCCAGCGTCAGCGGATGGCCCAGCACACCAAGCCCCGCCATCACCGCAATCCCCGCCAGTGGCAGCGCCAGTTGCAGCGCCAGCGTGATGCCCGCGGCCCGGTGCAACCCGCGCATCCCCGCCCGCATCCCCTCTGGCCCCAACCGCAGCACGGCCAGGAACAGCAGGAACACCACCAGCGGCGCGATCAGCGGCCGCATCGCCAGCGCCAGTTCCGGCAGGCCGATACCAACCGCCAGCCCCGCGACCAGCACGGCGCGCCCGTGACGCGCCAGAAGGCCAAACATCGTGACCACCGCCTAAAGCGCCGCCGCCGCCCGCGCGGCCTGATCGTAGGCGCCCGAGAGTGTGCGCAGCAGCGCCGCCATCCGGCTGATATCGGCCGGGTCATGGCCCATCTGCCGCGCCGCGCGCACAACAAGCGCTTCGCGCACCTCGCCATAGCGGGTGCACAGCGCGGCGCCCTTTTCGGTGATGCCCACGGTCTTTTCCTTGCCCTTGCGCCCCACCTGCACCAGCCCGTGCTCCACCAGCTTCTTCACCGCATAATTGACCAGATGCGTGTCTTCCACATTCAGCACCAGACAGATGTCGGCCAGCGACTTCGGCCGTTCGCGGTGATGCACCAGATGCACGATCAGCACCTCCAGCGGGCTCATTGCCGGGCCGCCGGCGGCCACCATGCAGCGCACGATCCAGCGGTGAAATGCATGGTTCGCCATCGTCAGGGCAAACTCCACCTCGCTCAGCGCGGGCAGCGAGGAATTGGCCAGATGCGCGGAACTGACGACGGGGCCGACGCCCTCCCTCATCTGCTCAGCATCGTTCCGGGCAGCCATAGCGCGATCTCCGGGAAAAGGGCCAGGATGGCGGTCGCCAGCACAAGGATCAGGAAGAACGGCAGCGCCATCCGCGCGATCTGAAAGATGCCGCGCCCGGTGATGGACTGCAGCACGAACAGGTTGAAACCCACCGGCGGGGTGATCTGGCTCATCTCCACCACCAGCACAAGGAATATGCCGAACCAGATCGGGTCGATCCCCGCCGCCAGCACCATCGGCAGGATGACGGATGTGGTCAGCACCACGATGGAAATGCCGTCGAGGAAGAAGCCCAGCACGATGAAGAACAGCAGCAGCGCCGTCAGCAGCGCGAACTGGGAATAGCCCTGCTCACCGATCCATGCCGCCAGCATCCGGGGGATGCCGGTGAAGCCCATCGCCACCGTCAGAAAGGACGCACCGGCCAGAATGAAGGCGATCATGCAGGTGGTGATCGCCGATCCCTTCAGGCTGGCCACGAAACTGTCCCAGCCCAGCCCGCCGGTCAGGCCGGAAATCAGCAGCGCACCGACCACGCCCACCACCGCCGCCTCGGTCGGCGAGGCAAGGCCGGCATAGATCGAGCCGATCACGGCGGCAATCAGCAGAACCGTGGGCATCAGCAGCGTCAGCGCCTTCACCCGCGCGGCCCATGTCGGGCGCGGCTCCTGCGCCGGCAGGCGGTCGCGGTTCATCAGCGACCAGATCACCACATAGCCGCCGAACATCAGCGCCAGCATCAGCCCCGGCATGACACCGGCCAGAAACAGCCGCGCGATGCTCTGGTCCGCCGCCGCGCCATAGACGATCAGGATGATCGACGGCGGGATCAGAAAGCCGAAGGTGCCCGCGCCAGCCAGCGTGCCGATTGCCATGCGCTCGTCATAGCCCCGCGCGCGCAGCTCGGGCAGCGACATCTTGCCCACCGTGGCCGTGGTAGCGGCAGAGGAGCCCGAAACGGCGGCAAACAGCGCGCAGCCCATGATGTTGACATGCAACAGCCCCCCCGGCAGGCGGCGGGTAAAGGGGGCAAGGCCGGCGAACATGTCCGACGACAGGCGGGACCGGAACAGGATCTCGCCCATCCAGATGAACATCGGCAGCGCGGTCAGATCCCAGACGTTCAGCGACCCCCAGACCCGCGTCGCCAGCACCGCGCCCGCCGGCGCGGGGCTGGCCAGTTCCATCGCCACCAGCCCCACCGCCAGCAGCGCGAACCCGACCCAGACGCCCAGCAGCAGGAACCCGAACAGCACCGCGACCAGAACGGCGGACAGCAGCATCATGTCCATCATTTCGCCCCCTCGATCTCGCGCCGCATCTCCTCGGCACGGAACGCGGGATCGCCGCGCAGCGCCGCCCACAGCTCGTCAAGGATGGCGATGCAGAAGATCACGAAGCCGGTGGTCATCACCGCCTGCGGCACCCACAGCGGAATGCGGATCAGGCCATAGGACACCCGACCCATCGTATAAGTGTCCAGCATGCGCAGCCCGATGTGCCATGTGGCGAACAGCGCCAGCCCCGCCGCGATCATCAGCACCAGAACCGTCAGCGCCCGGTTCACCGCCGGCCCGACCAGCCGCAGCAGCAGCGTCACCCGCACATGGCCCGCCGCGCGGAACGTATAGGGCAGCGCCAGGCAGGCGGCGGCGACGAACAGGAAGCCGCCGATCTCGGCCAGCGACGGCACGGCGATGCCCCAGCGCGGCTGTCCCAGCGCCGTCAGCGCCCGGTCGGCCAGCCGGCCCGCAACCTGAACGAAGACCAGCGTGGCAATGGCGATCATGGCAAGGCAGGCACCGACAAGGGCCGTGCCGTAAAGCGTATCAAGGGCCTTCCGCATGGCGCGATCCCTTTGCAGAAGTGGCGGGGCCAGAATGTCGACGGGCGGGGCCTTGGCCCCGCCCGCAGGTCGCGGATTACTGTCCGCGGTAGGCGTCGATCACGGCCTGCCCCTCGGCGCCCGCCTGTTCCAGCCATTCGGCGGTCATCGTCTCGCCCACCTCGGCCAGCTTGGCGCTCAACGCCTCGGACGGCTCCGACACCTGCATGCCCCCCTCGACCAGCGCGGCGATCTTTTCGTCGGTCTCGGCCCGGCTCATCTCCCAGCCGCGCGCCTCGGCGGTGGCGGCGGCCTCCATCACGGCGGCCTGCTGATCCTCGGGCAGCGCCTCGAATGCGGCGGTATTCACAAAGACGATGTTCTTGGGCAGCCAGGCCTGGGTGTCGATGTAGTGGGTGGTGAAATCCCAGGCCCGCGCATTGGCCCCGGTCGAGGGCGAGGTGATCATCGCCTCCACCCGCCCGGTCGAGAACGCGGTCGGAATGTCGCCTTCCTCCACCTGCGTCGGCGTCGCGCCCAGCAGTTCCGCCAGCCGCTCGGTCGCCACGTTATAGGCGCGGAAGCTCAGGCCCTGCATCTGCGCGGGGTCGGTGACTTCCTGCCGCAGGTAAAGGCTCTGCCCCGGCCACGGCACGGCATACAGCACCGTCAGCCCCTCGGCCGCCAGCTTCTCCTCGACCGCCGGGCGCGACGCGGCCCAGAGCGCCTCCGCCTCGTCGTAGCTCGACGCAAGGAAGGGGATCGAATCGAGGCCGAAGACCGGATCGTCATTGGCCAAGCGCGACAGCAGGATTTCCCCGATCGGCACCAGTTGCTGGCGCACCGCATCCTTGATCTCGGCATGGCCGAACAGCGAGTTGCCGGAATGGATGGTGATGGTCAGCGCGCCGTCCGTCGCCGCCGCCACCTCCTCGGCGAACTGCATGTGGTTCTGGGTATGAAAGATACCGTCGCCATAGGGCGTGGGCATGTCCCAGTTCTGCGCCAGCGCCGGTGCCGCCACAAGGGCCAGCGCCGCGCCAAGAAGGTGGGGTCTTCCGTGCATGGTCATTTTGTCGATACTCCCCGTGATCGGCCCGGCCGTGCGGGCCTTCGCTATCCGCAGTTTCCCCTGCGTCAGATGAAGCTTGACGATTCGCTGGCAATTTGTCAACGAATTGTATGCGTCACGCCGAGAAGGGGGAGAACGACATGGCCGAGACCCAGCGCTGGGACTTCTGGATCGACCGGGGCGGCACCTTCACCGACGTGATCGCCCGCGCCCCCGACGGCGCCCTGCACCCGCTGAAACTGCTGTCCGAAAACCCCGAAGGCTACAACGACGCCGCCATCGAAGGCATCCGCCGCCTGCTGGGCGGCACGGTCGATCCCGCCCGCATCGGCACCGTCCGCATGGGCACGACCGTCGCCACCAACGCCCTGCTGGAACGCAAGGGCGACCGCACCGCGCTGCTGATCACCCGCGGTTTCCACGACGCCTTGCGCATCGCCTATCAGGCCCGCCCCGACATCTTCGCCAAGGAAATCATCCTGCCGGAACAGCTCTACGAGCGCGTCATCGAGGTTGACGAACGCCTGCGCGCCGATGGCTCGGTGGAGATCCCGCTCGACACCGCCGGCCTGTCCGGCGCGCTGGATGACCTGCGCGGCAGCGGCATCGACGCCGTCGCCATCGTGCTGATGCACGCCTGGAAGAACCCGGCCCATGAACAGGCGCTGGCGGAAACCGTCCGCGCCGCCGGCTTCGGCCAGGTCTCGGTCAGCCACGAGGTCAGCCCACTGATAAAACTCGTCGGCCGGGGCGACACCACTGTGGTCGATGCCTACCTCTCCCCCATCCTGCGCCGCTACGTCGCCCGCGTGTCCGACGCCCTCGGCGCCACGCCCGCCGGTGAACCCGGCCCGACGCTGCAATTCATGATGTCCTCGGGCGGCCTCACCGCCGCCGAACGCTTCCAGGGCAAGGACGCCATCCTCTCCGGCCCCGCCGGCGGCGTCGTCGGCATGGCGCGCACCGGGCAGCTTGCCGGCCATTCCCGCGTCATCGGCTTCGACATGGGCGGCACCAGCACGGATGTCGCCCACTATGCCGGAGAGTTCGAGCGCGCCTTTGATACCGAGGTCGCGGGCGTCCGCATCCGCGCGCCGATGATGCGCGTCCACACCGTCGCCGCCGGCGGCGGGTCGATCCTGCATGCCGAGCCGGGGCGCTTCCGCGTCGGCCCCGACAGCGCCGGCGCCGACCCCGGCCCCGCCTGCTACCGCCGCGGCGGCCCGCTGACCGTGACCGACGCGAACGTCATGCTGGGAAAGCTGAACCCCGATTTCTTCCCCCCGATATTCGGCCCCGATCAGGACCAGCCGCTCGACCGCGACACCGTGGCCGAAAAGTTCGCCGAAATTGCGCAGGCCGAGGGCAAGACGGCCGAGGAGGTGGCCGAGGGCTTCATCCGCATCGCGGTCGAGAACATGGCGAACGCGGTCAAGAAGATCTCCGTCCAGCGCGGCTATGACGTCACCCGCTACCTGCTCAACTCCTTCGGCGGCGCGGGCGGGCAGCATGCCTGCCTTGTCGCCGATGCGCTGGGTATGGAGCATGTGCTGATCCACCCCCTGTCCGGCCTGCTGTCGGCCTATGGCATCGGCCTGTCCCGCGTGCTCGCCAGCCGGCAAAAGGCGCTGGAACTGCCGCTGACCGGCAGCGACGACGCCATCGCCGCCGCGCTGGATGACCTGCGCGCCGCCGTGCTGGACGAGATGGCGGAACAGGGCCTGCCCGCCGATGACGTCACCACCCGCGCCATTCTGCACCTGCGCTATTCCGGCACCGACACCGCCCTGCCGGTCAATTTCGACGGCGACCCCGCCGCCGCGCAGGCGGATTTCGAGGCCACGCACCGCGCCCAGTTCGGCTTCATCTCGCCGGAAAAGACCATCGTGGTCGAGGCGGCAGAGATCGAGGGCGAGGGCCGCGAAACCACCGGCACCGCCGAGGCCGAACAACCCGAGAAGCCGGAAACCCCCGCCACCGACACCACCCGCAAGCTTTATTCCGGCGGCCAGTGGCACGACGCCGGCATCTACCGGCGCGAGGGGCTGACCCCCGGCAGCACCGTACGCGGCCCCGCGCTGATCATCGAGGCCAACCAGACCGTGGTGATCGAACCCGGCTGGACCGCCCGCATCACCGCCCGCGACCACGTCGCCATGCAGCGCCACGAACGCGCCGCCCGCGACCGCGCCATCGGGACAGAGGCCGACCCGATCCTGCTGGAGGTGTTCAACAACCTTGTCATGAACATCGCCGAACAGATGGGCCTTGCGCTGCAGAACACCGCGCAATCGGTGAACATCAAGGAACGGCTCGATTTCTCCTGCGCCGTCTTCGACGCCACCGGCGCGCTGGTCGCCAACGCGCCGCACATGCCGGTGCACCTTGGGTCGATGGATCGCAGCGTCGAAACCGTGATCAGGCTGAATCAGGGGCAGATCCGCCCCGGCGATGTCTTCGCGCTGAACGCCCCCTACAACGGCGGCACCCACCTGCCCGACATCACCGTGGTCACGCCGGTCTTTGACGATGCCGAACAGGACATCCTGTTCTGGGTCGCCAGCCGGGGCCACCATGCCGATGTCGGCGGCACCGCGCCGGGGTCGATGACCCCGCTGGCGACGACCGTCGATGAAGAGGGCGTGCTGATCGACAACTTCCGCCTCGTCGAACAGGGCACCTTCCGCGAGGCAGAGGTGGAAAAACTGCTCACCGACCACCCCTACCCCTGCCGCAACCCGGCGCAGAACATCGCGGATCTGAAGGCGCAGGTCGCCGCCAACGCCCGCGGCATCGCGGAACTGCGCCGCATGGTCGCCGATTTCGGCCTCGACGTGGTGCAGGCCTACATGGGCCATGTGCAGGACAACGCGGCAGAGGCCGTGGCCCGCGTGCTGGGCCGGCTCAGCGACGCCGAATACACCTATCCCACCGACACCGGCCAGCAGATCAAGGTCCGGATCACCGTAGACCGCGAAAAGCGGCAGGCCACGGTCGATTTCACCGGCACGTCAGAGGTGATGAAGAACAACTTCAACGCGCCGGAACCCGTGACGCGCGCGGCCGTGCTCTACTGCTTCCGCGTCATGGTGGAATCGCCCATCCCGATGAACGCGGGCTGCCTGCGGCCCATCCGCATCGTCATCCCCGATGGCTGCATGCTGAAACCCGCCTATCCGGCGGCCGTGGTCGCCGGGAACGTGGAAACCAGCCAGCACGTCACCAACGCGATCTTCGGCGCGCTCGGCGCCATCGCCAACAGCCAGGGCACGATGAACAACCTGACCTTCGGCAACGCGCAGTATCAGTACTATGAGACCATCTGCTCCGGCAGCCCGGCGGGCCGGATGAACGACGGGCGCGGCTTCGACGGCACCTCGGGCGTGCATGTCCACATGACCAACTCTCGCCTCACCGATCCCGAAATTCTGGAACTGCGCTTTCCGGTGCTCTTGGAGGATTTCGGGCTACGCCCCGGTTCCGGCGGGCAGGGCAAGTGGTCGGCGGGCGACGGCACCCGCCGCACGATCCGGTTTCTGGAACGGATGGACTGCGCGATGCTGTCCTCGCACCGCAACCGCGCGCCGCAGGGCCTGATGGGCGGCGGCGACGGCCAGCCCGGGCGGACCGAGGTGCGGCGGCTCGACGGCACCACCGAGGTGCTGGACGCCTGTGCCCAGACCGTGCTGGAGGCGGGAGAGGCCGTGACGATCCTCACCCCGACAGCAGGCGGTTTCGGGGCGGAAAAGGATTAAGGGCAAGTAAACAGAAAATGGGAAATCCAGCGTTTTCAATGCCTTGATTTTTTGGGCACGTTGCCCAACCCCTGCCCACCCGGCCCAAAAGGGGTGGGCAGGGCGTGGCTGGACCCGCGTTTCCTACAGATCCTTGACCAGCCGAAGCGCATCATAAATCGCCGCATGGGTGTTCCGCGCGGCCACCGCATCCCCGATACGAAAGACCCGGAATCGCCCCCCCGGATTCGACGCGACCGATTGCGGCAGGCCGGTCGAAAGCGCGGTATAATCCACCTCCCCCAGGTTCGAGGAAAGCGGCTTCAGCTCGAAATAGATGTCATCCAGCGGCCGGGTGCCGTGGTTGACCACGACCTGATCCACGACCCGGTCACGCCGAACCGCGCCATAATCGCTGCCCAGCGTCGCCCGCAACTGATTGCCATCCCGCACGACCGATGAAAGCCGCCACGTCACCGTAAAGGTGGTATCGCGCCCCTGCAGCGACCGCATGTAGGGCACCAGATTCATCGCCATCACCTCCGGCGCAAAGGCACGGTCGGGCGTCACGATTTCCACCTTCGCCCCCGTAGCGCTGATCAGGTCGGCGGCCTGAAGCCCGGAATGATCGCCCGCATCGTCGAAGATCAGCACATTGCTGCCGGGCTTCACATCCCCCGACAGGATATCCCAGGCCGAACAGACAAGATCGTTGCCCTCTTCCAGCACCTCGGTATGCGGCAGCCCGCCGGTGGCAATGATCACCTCGTCGGGGTCGGTGGCCAGCACCGTGTCGGCATCGGCGTAAGAGTTGAAGTGGAACGCCACGCCGCGCTTCTCGCACTGCTCGGCCCGCCAGCGGATGATCGAGATCATCTCTCGCCGCCGCGGATCCTGGGCGGTCAGGCGGATCTGGCCGCCGGGCTGATCCGCCGCCTCGAAGACCGTCACCTCATGGCCCCGCTCCGCCGCGACCCGCGCCGCCTCCATCCCCGCAGGGCCGGCACCGACGATCGTGACGCGCTTCCTTTTCGATGCCGCCGCGATGGTCTGCGGCTCGGTCAACTCGCGGCCGGTAGCGGGGTTGTGCAGACAAAGCGCCATGCCGCCCTGATAGATCCGGTCAAGACAGTAGTTCGCCCCGACACAGGGGCGGATGTCGTCCTCCCGCCCCTCGATCACCTTCCGCACCAGATGCGGGTCGGCGATGTGCGCCCGCGTCATCCCCACCATGTCGAGCTTGCCAGAGGCGATGGCATGCCTTGCTGTGGCGACGTCGGGAATCTTTGCAGCATGAAAGGTCGGAAAGCCGGTCGCGGCCCGGATCTCTCCCGCAAAGTCCAGATGCGGCGCGTTCCGCATCCCCTGAATCGGGATCAGATCGGTCAGGCCGGGGTCGGTGTCGATATGCCCCTTCACGACGTTCAGGAAATCCACCAGTCCGCTGTCCTTCAGCTTGTGACTGACCTCCATCCCCTCGGCCGCAGTCATGCCGCCGGGCAGATCCTGATCGCCGGTATAGCGCAGCCCGACGATGAACTCCGCCCCGACGCGCGCCCGGATCGCGCGCAGCACCTCGAAGGTGAAGCGCAGCCGGTTGTCGAGGCTGCCGCCCCAGGGCGCTTCCAGATCGTTGGTGAGCGGCGACCAGAACTGCTCGAGCAGATGACCGTAGGCTTCCAGTTCGATGCCATCGACGCCCGCGGCCTGCATCCGCTCTGCCGCATCGGCAAAGTCGCTGATGATGCGAGAGATGTCCCAGTCCTCAATCCGTTTCGGAAAGGCGCGATGCGCAGCCTCGCGTTCGTGGCTTGGGGCGACGACGGGCAGCCAGTCGGCCTTGTCCCAGCGGGTGCGGCGCCCGAGATGCGTGAGCTGGATCATCACCGCGGCGCCGTGGGCGTGGCACTCATCGACCATCTGCTTCATCCAGCCAACAACCTCGTCCCTCCAGGCGAGGATGTTGTTGAACACCGGCGGGCTGTCGCGTGCCACCGAAGCCGAGCCCGCGGTCATGGTCAGCGCAACGCCTGCCTTCGCCCGCTCGACGTGATAGGCACGGTAGCGGTCTTTGGGCATGCCGTCTTCTGGATAGGCGGGCTCATGACTGGTGACCATGATCCGGTTGCGGAGGGTCAGATGCTTCAGCCGGTATGGTTGCAGCAACGGGTCGTTGGACATGCAAGCTTCCTCTGTTTCGCGGAACGTGCGAGAAATGTGCATTACTGTCAATAATGAGTTCACCATAGAACATTTTGTTGTGCAGCGACGACCTTCTCCCTAGTCTGCGCATATGAACGAGAGCGAGAAACCCGACTCCGGCTGGCGTGGATCCCGCGAGGGATGGCTCGAGGCAGCCTATGCCGCGCTAATCAGCGAGGGCATCGATGGCGTCAAGATCATGCCACTGGCTGAGCGACTGAAACTCTCGCGCACCAGCTTCTACTGGTTCTTCAAGGATCGCGCGGCACTTCTGGCTGCCCTTGCTGACCTGTGGGAAGCCCGCACGACCACCCCGCTTGTTGCAGCCACCCGCGACTATGCAGAGACAGAGACGGAGGCAATGTTCAACGTCATCGCCTGTTTCCTCTCAGCCGAGACATTTGACGCAAGGCTGGAGTTCGCCATGCGCGGCTGGGGGCTGAAGGACCCCGCCATTCGCGCGCGGATTTCAAGCGCCGACGTTCAACGCCTGCAGGCGCTCGTCGGGATGCTGGAACGATGGGGCCACGCGCCACAGGACGCCGATGTCCGGGCGCGGACGATCTACCTGGTGCAGATCGGCTACATCTCGATGCAGGTCGAGGAAACGCTGGAAACCCGGCTGTCCCGCATACCGAACTACGTCGAGATCTACACCGGACAGGCGCCCGAGGCGCGGGACATCGCACGGTTTCGCGGACGCTTCGGGCTTAATGCTCAAACCGGCGGGTTGTGTGACCCAGGGGGGCGGTGACAGGTAGACTGAAAGCTGCGATGAAAAAGCCGGCCACATCAGAAACCAGGTAGTCCCGCCACGGGCGACGCATGATGAAGCACCGCATCAAGGCTGCGTTCGCCGTCGGGCTTGCCGTTCGAGCCGATCTCGCAGTGCTACCAGCGCGGCGCCATGCTGACTACTTGGAACTCGTCGTTCGATGAACGGAGTCTCGCCATGGGTCTTGGATGCATGGCAAAACGATGGCAAGCGCTTCGATTCCGACGCGTAGGTCCTCTGTCAGAGGGTTGCGGGGTTTCCGCGTTAACGCCCGGCACCACATATGCGCGCACAACTTTGCACATCGCGTCGAAATTGACACAAAGTTCGCAAGCATAGCTGCAGGCGAGAATGGTGAAGCGGGCGTCGCCGACCGGGCTGCCCCATTTTTGAGTGGGAACATGATGAGCATCCTTCGACAGTCTGGCGGATGTCCCGTGCATTTCATCCTTGCGGGCGAGGCAATGCAATGAGGGCCGAAGATGCTGCCGGACGCTGGTCCCGGATGATCGCCGCGACCGATCTCGCCTTCGCTCAGGTCGGTCTGGTCGATGGGCCAGAGCATGACGGGCTCTCGCGCCTGGTGCGATTGGCCGCAGACCTGATCGGTGCACCGGTGGCCCTGGTCACGGTCGTTCAACCGGCGCTGAACCGGCAATTCCTGGCCGCCGCGCATGGTGTCGACGGTCCGCTGGCCGAGGTGCGGCAGACGCCGATGAGCTATTCCTTTTGCCAGCACGTCTGCAAACGGCGACGCCCGCTTATCATCAGCGACGCTCGACGGAATGTGCTGGTCAGTGACAACCCCGCGGTAGAGGAGTTGGGCGTTCTGGCCTATCTGGGTGTGCCGATCCGTTGGCCGGATGGCACGGTGATCGGCGCGCTTTGCGTCATCGACCGGGTTCCGCGCGGATGGACCGCTGCCGAACTGGAACGGCTGACCATGTTGGCACACTGCGTCGATGACCAGATCAGGCTGCTCCTGTCGCTGCACGATGAACGGGCTGCGCGGACGCGCGCGGAACTCGCATCCACCGCGCGTGACCTGATGCTACGCGAGGCCAACCATGAGTTCCGAACCCCGCTGAACGGTATTGTGGGGGCCGCCGACGTACTGGTCGAAACAGAACTCGACAGCGAACAACGGCAGTTTGTCGACCTGTTGCGAGAGTCCGCAGACCAGTTGACCCGTATCGTAGGGGAGATCGCGTCGCTGACGTCTGACCTGACGCTGCCACAGGGCCGGCGGTCGGAAGAGTTCGATCCCTCTCAGGTGCTGGGCGAGGTAATCGGCCTACTCTCGCATCGCGGCTGTGACTGTACGTTGAAGCGCCCGCCTGATGGCGCGGAATTGCGGACCCGGATCGGCGATACGCTGCTGCTTCGTCACGTGCTTTACGATGCCTTGCGCACTGCATCCACAGCCTGGCCATCGGCGATGCTCGAGATAGGTGTGGACGATTCTTCCGCTGACGTGCTCGGCATATCGCTTTGCAGTCGGCCCCAACCTGGGCGCGCGGGCCTGCCCCCCGTGCGCGGCGGCCGGGCGCTTGCAGCAGAGCTTCGCGTCGCGCGCAGGGTCGCGCGCGCAATGGGCGGATCGCTCAGGCTGGAACTGTCGTGCAATGCAACGACGACTGCGGTGATGGTTCTGCGCATGCCATTCCCTGCGGTCGATGCACGGCTAGTGCAGACTGCTGGCGCGGCTTGATCCATGACCCCGTCGCGCATCATCTCATCCGTGCTGCTTTGCTGGCTGATCGCCGCGACGCACGCTTCTGCCGCCGATCCGCAGAAGCCACCAGCGCATTGCGGGTTTCTGAACGAGCTTGCGCAATTCGACATCGGCGCACTTCACCTGAGTGTCACGGATGCCGCGCAGAAGAGTCAGGTGGTCGCACATGCCGGCCGCCTGCAGAATCAGCTAAGGGATGCCGACGTCGCTTCCGCTTTCTCGGAACTGAAGGCCATGCGGATCGAGGCCTATCTCGCTGCTCAGGCACGGGCGATCCGGTCGCCGGGTGACACTTCAGTCGCTAGGCGCAACGCCCGAACAGTGCACCCGCTACCATGGCGCGAGCAGGCGTTTGCGCAGGAGTTGGCGCTGTGCGGAACGGAAGGCGGCAACGTGCGTCCGATGGAGAGAGGTGTGGGGGTTGGCGACCAGGGCGGCACAGGTGGGGATCAGGCATTGACAGGCCAACTGCGTATCCCGGTCGGTTCGTCAGTACTACAGGCTGATGCGTTCGCGCTGCTGATCCTCGCACTCTTTACGATATGTGTTGTCGTCATCCTCCGCGAACTCGTTGGGCGCACCCAGCGGCGGTCCAGAAGGGTCTATTGCTACGTGCCGGCTCTCTACAGCGTGGGCGGCCGGGTTCGGCAAGGCTGGCTGCTGGACCTGAGCTGCCACGGCTGCAAGCTTCAGACCAATGGCGAGAATTGGCCCGTCGGCACGACCATTCGGATCGGCGTCGACAGTCAGGAATTGACCGGTACCGTGGGTTGGACGAGCCGAGACTATGCCGGTGTCGACCTTCATCCCGTGCTGGATGTCGCTGACGTGGACCGGATCGCCTTCGGTCACGCGACCGCCGGGCTGCCAGCGCACTGATGCCCGGCTCCGCGCCGCTTTCATGAGCGTTTACTTACAAATCGCCGCAAAATCTTTGCATATCTTCTGCAAACCCCAATCGAATCTGTTGACCATACATGGAAGTGACCCGCGCACCGGGTTCCTGACACACCGTTGCACGACAACTTTCGAACCGGGAATGAAAACATGCGAATTCTTATTGTCGAAGACGAGATCAGCGTAGCCCGCGTGATCGAGATGCGTCTCGACCGGGCCGGACTTAAGACCTTTTCCACGACTCTTGGGGCAGAGGCGATCGAGCTTGCCGCCATATATGGCTACGACCTGATCGTTCTGGACCTTAACCTGCCGGACATGCACGGTAGCGACGTTCTGCGTGCGCTGCGTGCAAAGCGTATCACGACACCAGTGCTTGTGCTTACGGGCGACGCAGGCACCGAGGACAAGCTGCGCTGCTTCGGCCTTGGCGCCGACGACTTTCTGCCCAAACCCTTCCACGGCGAGGAACTGATCGCGCGGATTCGCGCCATCGTACGACGGTCCCACGGCCATGCAGATTCGATGGTCCACGTCGGTCGGCTGTCGGTGAACCTGGATGAAAAGAGTGCCGCCGTTGATGAGGTTCCCTTGAGCCTTTCACCGCGAGAATATCAGATCCTCGAGGTGCTCGCCTTGCGAAAGGGGGCCACAGTGACGAAGGAGGCCTTTCTCAACCATCTCTACGGCGGTCTGGACGAGCCCGAACCGAAGGTGATCGACGTCTACGTTTGCAAGATCCGCCGCAAACTGCAGGACGCGCTTGGCC
>JBJHCH010000028.1:0-34280 GCA_050485905.1 Paracoccaceae bacterium
TGGCCGAGGTCGCGCGCAAGTCCGAGGGGCTGTCGATCTTTGTCGTCGATATCCGCGAGGCGATGCGGGGCGGCATGACGGCGCGGCCGATCCCGAACATGGTCAACCACGAAACCAGCGAGCTGTTTTTCGACAATCTGGAGATCCCGGCCGAGAACCTGATCGGAGAGGAGGGCCAGGGGTTCCGCTATATCCTGACCGGCCTGAACGCCGAGCGGGCGCTGATCGCGGCGGAGTGCATCGGCGACGGCTACTGGTTCACCGACCGGGTGACGAAATACGTCTGCGAGCGCGAGGTGTTCGGGCGGCCGATCGGGCAGAACCAGGGCGTGCAGTTCCCCATCGCGGAGGCCTTCATCGAGATCGAGGCGGCGAACCTGATGCGCCATCGCGCCTGCGCGCTCTACGATGCCGGAAAGCCCTGCGGGGCCGAGGCGAACATGGCCAAGTATCTGGCCGCCAAGGCATCGTGGGAGGCGGCGAATGCCTGCATCCAGTTCCACGGCGGGTTCGGCTTTGCCCGCGAATACGATGTCGAGCGCAAGTTCCGCGAGACGCGGCTCTATCAGGTGGCGCCGATTTCCACGAACCTGATCCTGTCCTATGTGGCCGAGCATGTGCTGGGCCTGCCGAGGTCGTTCTGATGCGGCCGCTGGAGGGGCTGGAGGTCGTTGCCATCGAACAGGCGGTGGCGGCGCCCTTCGCCTCGTCCCGGCTGGCGGATGCGGGCGCGCATGTGGTCAAGGTGGAGCGGCCCGAGGGCGATTTCGCCCGCGGCTACGACACGGCCGCGCGGGGGCAGTCGAGCTATTTCGTCTGGCTGAACCGCGGCAAGGAGAGCGTGGCGCTGGACCTGCGCCAGAGGGCCGCGCGGGAACGGCTGGCGGGGCTGATCGCCGGGGCCGATGTGCTGATCCAGAACCTGAAGCCCGGCGCGCTGACGCGCCTTGGATTCGACCTCGACCACCTGCATCGGGATGACCCGCGGCTGATTTCCTGCTCGATCTCGGGCTTTGGCGACACCGGGCCGATGGCCGGGCGCAAGTCCTATGACCTTCTGATACAGGCCGAAAGCGGGCTGTGCGCGATCACCGGCGGCCCGTCGGAACCGGCGCGGGTGGGCATTTCCATCGTCGATATTGCCACCGGGGCCACGGCCCATGCGGCGATACTGGAGGCGCTGATCCGGCGCGGGATCACCGGGCGGGGCGCGCGGATTGCGGTGTCGATGTTCGACGTGATGGCCGACTGGCTGACCGTGCCGCTGCTGAACCACGAGGGCGGCAGGACGCCGGAGCGGATCGGCCTGGCGCATCCGTCCATCGCGCCCTATGGCGTGTTTCAGACGGCATGCGGCAAGCCGATCCTGATTTCCATTCAGAGCGACCGCGAATGGCGGGTGCTTGCCCGCGAGTTCATCGGCGATGCGACGCTGGGGAGCGATCCGCGCTTTGCCACCAATGTGGCGCGGGTCGGCAACCGGGCGGAAACCGATGCGCTGGTCGCCGCCGCCTTTGCCCGGCAGGACGCCGGGGCGGCGGTTGCGCGGCTGACGGCGGCCGATATCGCCTGGGCCGGGGTCAACGACATGGCCGGGCTGTCGGCCCATCCGCATCTGCGCCGCATGACGGTGGACAGCCCCGGCGGCCCGGTCAGCCTGCCCGCGCCGGGTGCGCGGCTGGTGGGCGAGGACCGCAGCTATGGCCCGGTGCCCGCCCTGCCCCCGGCAGAGGTCTAGAGCCTGTCGCGTTCATTCGCATTCACGCGACAGGCTCCATCTTGTTGTTTTCGCATGTCCGGGGAGCGCAGAACCGGTCCCCACTTCTGCGCGACATGCTCTAGCCGGGGATCGGCCGCCGCGCGGGCGCCACGGGCGGTCAGGCATCGACGACCACTTTGCCGATGGGGTTGGAACAGCAGGCAAGAATCCAGCCCTCGGCAATGTCGTCGTCGCTGATGCCGCCGTTGTGGACCATGTGCACCTCGCCGGAAATCTTGCGCACCTTGCAGGTGCCGCAGAGGCCGAAGGTGCAGCCGGACGGGATGTTGAGGCCCGCCGCGCGCGCCGTGGCGAGAACCGTGTCGGTCTGCGAACAGGCCGCCGTCTTGCCCGATGCGGCAAAGCGGATCTGCGCCAAGGTTCCGGCATCGGGCACGACATCGTCGATCACCGGGGCCTCGGCCGCCGTCCGCACCGGGGCGCCGAAGCTTTCCTGATGGTAGCGGTCCATGTCGTAGCCCAGCGACACCAGCATCTCTCGCACCGCCTGCATGAAGGGTTCGGGGCCGCAGCAGAACACCTCTCGCTCCAGATAGTCGGGGGCCATGAGGCCCAGCATGATCTGGCTCAGCCGGCCCTGATAGCCGGGCCAGGCGCGGAAGGGGTCCGGTTCCTCTATCGTGAAGCGCAGTTGCAGGCCGGGAACGCGGTTGGCGAACTGTTCCAGCCGTTCGCGGAAGATGATCTCGGACGGGCGGCGGGCGGCGTGGACGAAGACGATGTCCGGCATCTCGCCCGAATCCCAGGCCCAGGTGGTCATCGACATCAGCGGCGTGATGCCGGAACCGGCAGAGATGAACAGGTATTTCGCGGACGGGTGGCGCAGGAAGCTGAAGATGCCGCTTGGCCCGTAGGCCCTGATCCGCATGCCGGGCTTCAGGTGATCCAGCATCCAGCGGGTGCCGATGCTGTCGGCCTGTGCCTTGGCGGTGATCGAGATCGACAGCGGGCGCGAGGGGCTGGAGGAGAGTGTATAGGTTCGCTGCACGTTGCAGCCGGGAACCGGAAGGTCCAGCGTCACGAACTGCCCCGGCTGATAGTCGAACCACGCGCCCGAGGGCGCGCGGAAGGTGAAGGTGGCCGTATCGGGCCGGTCGGGAACGACCATCGCACATTCGAGCGGCTCGGCATCGGTCCAGGGCTCGGCGGCCCAGTTCACGCGCGCCATGTCATTCCGCCGCCATCGCCGGGCTGGGCTTCAACCGCCCCGCCATCAGCCCGCAATACCAGTCCACGAACTGGATCACGCCCATTTCCTGCGCCGTCGAATAGGGGCCGGGCTCGTAGGCCGGGGACAGGATGCCCTTCTGGTTCTCCTCCACCACCTGGCGATCCTCGTCATTGGTGGCGAGCCAGACCTCTGTCAGGGTCTTCAGGTCATAGTCCGTGCCCTCCACCGCGTCCTTGTGGACCAGCCAGGAGGTCGTAACCTCTGTCTCGGTCGGGCTGATCGGCAGGATGCGGAAGGTGATCGCGTGGTCGGCCAGAAAATGGTTCCAGGTGTTGGGATAGTGATAGAACAGCACGCTGCCGGCATCGTTGAACGGCATCGTGCCCAGCCGCCGGGCGACGGCTGCGCGCGTGCTCATGGTGAAGCTTTCGGCGCCGTCCAGCAGCGGCATCCGCATCAGGCGCCATTGCATCTGCGGCCCGGCGACGAAGCGCGACGGCAGGCCCGCGGCCTCGCACCGCCGCCAGTGGTCGGTGATCTCGGGGTTGGCGGCGTCGGGGCCGTCGATGGCGGTGCGGCGGGGATCGTCGGAATAGCTGCGGCAGAGCGAGGGATGCGCGCCGCCGCAGTGATAGCACTCGCGGTTGTTCTCCATCACCAGCTTCCAGTTGCCGTTTTCCACGATCGACGAGCGGTGCGCGACCCTTGCATCCGCCAGACCGAACGGGGCGAGGTAGCTGGCCGCGGCGCGGGCAAGGTCGGCCACCGGGGGCGGCACCTCGGCCAGACAGATATAGACGACGCCGCCCAGATCGAGGCAGTGCACGCGCTTCAGCCCGTGGGCGGCGGGGTCGAAGCCGTCGCCCATGTCGCGGGCAAAGATCAGCTTGCCCTCAAGGTCATAGGTCCATTGGTGATAGGGGCACACGAGGTTGGGCGTGTGGCCGGTGGCCTTTGCGCACAGCCGCTGCCCGCGGTGGCGGCAGACGTTGTGGAAGGCGCGGATGCGCATGTCCTTGCCGCGGATCACCACCACCGGATAGGCGCCCACCTGCATCGTCGCATAGGATCCCGGCTTTGCGAGTTCGCAGCTTGGAACGGCGAACAGCCATTCCCGATACCAGATCTGCGCAAGATCGGCCTGATAGGTGCCGGGGTCGCAATACAGGTCATGTGACAGGGAGTGATCCGGTTTTCGCGCCAGAATCTGCGCGCAGACGTCGCTGGGGCTCAGCATCTTGACCTCGCAATGCCCCTGCCTCCCCGCAAGGGCTGGTAAGTGTGTGTGCGGTGGACCGAAGGGGGGTGCGGCGCGGCGCGGGGCCGATCCGGCACGGCCCCACCGCCCGCCGCGGTTGCCTGTTCTCGCAAGGCTGGTTTCCGGGCTGAGGAGCAGGCCCTGCGGCCGAGGCACGATGCCTTCCCAGGGGGTTGCCCCCAGTGGCGTTCCATCGTGCCGCTCTCCCGTCACCGTTGCGGGGGCAGCGCCGGAGTTGCACCGGCTTCCCAATTCTCCACTGTCGCCAGCGGCACCTTGCAGCGCCACTATAAGGTCGGGCGGGCGGGGCGATACGCGGAAAACGACATGCGCCGTCGGGATCCCGAACTGGCGGAATGATGAAATCCGCTCATGTTTCTGTTGCGGATTATGAATTTGGCTCAGTCGGCGCGCGGGGATAGGGTCCGGCCCGGAAACCGGAGACGACCGTGACACTTGCCCGCGCGCTGCCACCGACCGAGACGCTGACCCATCTCGCCGCCGAGGCGCGGCGGCGCATCCTTGTGCTGGATGGTGCGATGGGCACGCAGATCCAGGATCTGAGCCTGACCGAAGACGATTATCGCGGCGCGGGGGGCTGTGCCTGCCGCCACCATTCCGACCATCCGCAGAAGGGCAACAACGATCTGCTGATCCTGACCCAGCCAAAGGCGATCGAGGAGATCCATTTCAACTATGCCATGGCAGGCGCGGATATCGTCGAGACCAACACCTTTTCCGCCACCACCATCGCGCAGGCCGATTACGGGCTGGAGAAGGCGGTCTTTGACCTGAATTCCGAGGGCGCGCGGATCGCCCGCCGCGCGATGGAGCGCGCCATGGCCATCGACGGGCGGCCGCGCTTCGTCGCCGGGGCCATCGGGCCGACCAATCGCACCGCCAGCCTGTCGCCGGATGTGAACGATCCGGGCTATCGCGCCGTCACCTTTGACGACCTTCGGGCGGCCTATGGCCAGCAGGTCACGGGGCTGATCGCCGGGGGCGCGGATATCATCCTGATCGAGACGATCTTTGACACGCTGAACGCCAAGGCCGCGATCTTTGCCTGCATGGAGGCGTTCGAGGCGACCCGCGTCAGCCTGCCGCTGATGATATCGGGCACGATCACCGATGCCTCGGGGCGGACGCTGTCGGGGCAGACGCCGACGGCGTTCTGGCATTCGGTGATGCATGCAAAGCCCTTCACCGTGGGGCTGAACTGCGCATTGGGGGCAGAGGCGATGCGGCCGCATCTGGCGGAACTGGCCGGGGTGGCGACGGCCTTTACCTGCGCCTATCCGAATGCGGGGCTGCCCAATGCCTTTGGTCAGTATGACGAAACGCCCGACCAGACCGCCGCCCAGATCGCGCGCTTCGCCGAGGAGGGGCTGGTGAACGTGGTCGGCGGCTGCTGCGGCACGACGCCGGACCATATCCGCGCCATCGCCGAGGCTGTGGCGGGCCGTGCGCCGAGGGCCGTGGCATGAGCCGTTACCTGCGCCTTTCGGGGCTGGAGCCCTTTGTCCTGACGCCGGACATTCCCTTCGTGAACATCGGCGAGCGGACAAATGTCACCGGCAGCGCGAAATTCCGCAAGCTGATCGTCAACCGCGACTATGCGGCGGCCCTGGAGGTTGCGCGCGATCAGGTGGAAAACGGCGCGCAGATCATCGACGTCAACATGGACGAGGGGCTGATCGATTCCCGCGCCGCGATGGTCGAGTTCCTGAATCTTGTCGCATCGGAACCCGATATCGCGCGGGTGCCGGTGATGATCGACAGCTCGAAGTGGGAGGTGATCGAGGCCGGGCTGCAATGCGTGCAGGGCAAGCCGGTGGTGAACTCCATCAGCATGAAGGAGGGCGAAGACGCGTTTCGGCATCATGCGCGCCTGTGTCTGGCCTATGGGGCGGCGGTGGTGGTGATGGCCTTTGACGAGGCGGGTCAGGCCGACACTTTCGCGCGCAAGACCGAGATCTGCGCCCGCGCCTATCGGATACTGGTGGAGGAGGTGGGCTTTCCGCCCGAGGATATCATCTTCGACCCCAATATCTTTGCCGTGGCGACGGGGATCGAGGAGCACAACAATTACGGCGTCGATTTCATCGAGGCGACGCGGTGGATCCGGGCGAACCTGCCCCATGCCCATGTCTCTGGCGGGGTGTCGAACCTGTCGTTCAGCTTTCGCGGCAACGAGCCTGTGCGCGAGGCGATGCATGCGGTGTTCCTCTATCACGCCATCGCGGCAGGGATGGACATGGGGATCGTCAATGCCGGGCAACTGGCAGTCTATGACCAGATCGACCCCGAGTTGCGCGACGCCTGCGAGGATGTGGTCCTGAACCGCCGCGCGGACGGGACAGACCGTCTGCTGGAGCTTGCCGAGCGGTTCAAGGGCGGCGCACGAGAGGAAAAGGCGCGTGACCTCGCCTGGCGCGACTGGCCGGTGGAAAAGCGGCTGGAACATGCGCTGGTGAACGGGATCACCGAGTTCATCGAGGAAGATACCGACGCCGCGCGGGTGCAGGCGGCGCGGCCGCTGGAGGTGATCGAAGGCCCGCTGATGGCCGGGATGAACGTGGTCGGAGACCTGTTCGGCGCGGGCAAGATGTTCCTGCCGCAGGTGGTGAAATCGGCCCGCGTGATGAAGCAGGCGGTGGCGGTGCTGCTGCCCTACATGGATGCCGAGAAGGCCGCGAATGGCGGTGAGGGGCGGCAGTCGGCGGGCAAGGTGCTGATGGCGACGGTGAAGGGCGATGTGCATGACATCGGCAAGAACATCGTCGGCGTCGTGCTGGCCTGCAACAATTACGAGATCGTCGATCTGGGCGTGATGGTGCCGCCACAGAAGATTCTGCAGGTGGCGCGCGAGGAAAAGGTCGATGCCATCGGCCTGTCGGGGCTGATCACGCCCAGCCTAGACGAGATGGTGCATCTGGCCGCCGAGATGGAGCGCGAGGGCTTTACCCTGCCCCTGCTCATCGGGGGGGCGACCACGTCAAAGGTCCATACGGCGGTGAAGATCGCGCCGCGCTATTCGGGGCCTGCGGTTTATGTGCTGGACGCGAGCCGCGCGGTGGGGGTGGTCGGCGCGCTGCTCAGCCCCGTGCAGAAGGGTGATTATGTCGCCGGCATTCGCGCAGAATATGTCGAGGTGGCCGAACGCCACGCGCGGGCCGAGCGCGCCAAGGATCGCCTGACGCTGGCCGCCGCGCGGGCCAATGCGCTGAAGATCGACTGGACAGGCTATGCCCCGCCCGCGCCGCGCTTCACCGGCCCGCGGGTGATCGACGACTGGGATCTGGCCGAGATCGCGCGCTACATCGACTGGACGCCGTTTTTCCAGACGTGGGAGTTCAAGGGCGTCTATCCGAAGATCCTGCAGGACGAGAAACAGGGCGAGGCGGCGCGCGGGCTGTTTGCCGATGCGCAGGCGATGCTGGACCGCATCATCGCGGAACGCTGGTTCAACCCGCGGGCGGTTGTCGGCTTCTGGCCTGCCAATGCGGCCGGGGATGACATCCGGCTGTTCCGCGACGACGGGCGCGACGAGGTTCTGGCCACGCTGCACACCCTTCGCCAGCAGGTGCCGAAGCGGGCCGGGCGGCCGAATGTCGCCCTGTCGGATTTCGTCGCCCCGGAGGCGCCCGATTTCGTGGGCGGCTTCGTCGTGACCGCCGGCCCCGAGGAAGCGGATCTGGCCGAACGGTTCGACCGCGCGAATGACAATTATTCCGCCATCCTGGTCAAGGCGCTGGCCGACCGTGTGGCCGAGGCGATGGCCGAGTTGCTGCATCAGCGGGTGCGGCGTGACTACTGGGGCTATGCGGCTGACGAGAGCTTCGCGCCGGAGGAACTGATCGGGGAACCCTATCGCGGCATCCGCCCTGCCCCCGGTTATCCGGCCCAGCCGGACCATACCGAGAAACTGACCCTGTTCCGCCTGCTTGATGCCGAGGCCGCGACCGGCGTCACGCTGACCGAAAGCATGGCGATGTGGCCGGGGTCTTCGGTCTCGGGCCTCTATATCGGGCATCCGGACGCCTATTACTTCGGCGTCGCCAAGGTCGAACGCGATCAGGTGCAGGATTATGCCGCGCGCAAGGGGATGACCATGGCCGAGGCGGAACGCTGGCTGCAGCCGATCCTGAACTACACGCCCGCAGCCGTGTCCCAGGCGGCCGCATAACACGAACCCTGCGGATGCGCGCCGAAGCGGCGGCGGCCGGTCAGATAGGGGGAGCCTCGGGCGTGCCGGTCATCGGGGGCCTGCCGTCAGATGATCGCGTGACGGACCTTTGCCGAGACCCATTCGCTGACCACGACGGTGGCGAGGATCACGAGGATGATCAGCGTAACCTGAGGCCACGCCAGCACATTGAGGCTGGCGTTGAGTTGCGCCCCGATGCCGCCCGCGCCCACGAGGCCGAGGATCGCGCTTTCGCGGATGTTGATGTCCCAGCGAAAGACAGAGATGCCGTAGAAGCTGGGCAAGACCTGCGGGACGATGCCGTAGTTGAGTATCTGCGCCTGGCTCGCCCCCGTCGCCACGATTGCCTCGACCTGGGTTGCGTCGGTTTCCTCGATCGCTTCGTAGAGAAGCTTGCCGATGAACCCGACAGAGCGGAACCCGATGGCAAGAATGCCTGCAAGGATACCGGGGCCGAGGATGGACACCAGGAGAAGCGCCCAGATCAGCGAATTGATCGACCGGCTGGCCACGATGCAGAAAAGCGCGATGGGGCGCAGGATGAGCCTGGACGGGGTGGTATTGGTCGCCGCGAGGAACGCGAGCGGCACGGCGAGAATGATACCCAGAAGCGTGCCCAGCGTGGCGATGTTGATCGTGTCCCACAGCGGCCCCCACAGCCGCTCCATATAGGACCAGCGCGGCGGCCATGCGCGGCTCATCAGGTCGGCGGCGGCGGTGGGCGCATCGTAGACGAACACCCACATCGTGCGCTCGGTCATCAGGTTCCAGCACCAGACGAACAGCGCAATGAGGCCGAGCCAGCCGGCATAGAGCGAAAGCCGCCCGGCGGGCGTGCGGTGGTGCCAGACAGGCATGTCCGCGGCGGGAATGTCGCGCGGGTTCATTGCACCCACCTGCGCAGATGGCTCGACGAATACTCTGAGATCATGACGATGCCGATGATGATGAGAAGGATCGCGCCCGCGCTGTCGTATTCATAGCGGTTCAGCGCGGTGTTCAGCGTGGCACCGATCCCGCCCGCGCCGACGATGCCGATCACCGCGGATTCGCGGAAGTTGATGTCGAGCCGGTAGAGGCTGAGCCCGATCAGTCGTGGCATCACCTGCGGCTGGATAGCGTAGTTGATCAGTTGAAACCACGATGCGCCCGTCGCGCGGATCGCCTCGGCCTGCGCCTCGTCGATGTCCTCGATGTCTTCGGCCAGCAGCTTGCCGATGAAGCCGATCGTGGCAAAGCTGAGCGTCAGGAAGCCCGCGAAGGCGCCGAAGCCGAAGAGCGCGACGAAGAAGATCGCCACGATGATTTCCTGCAGGGCGCGGCTGACCGCGATGATCCCGCGGCAGATCATGTAGACCCAGCGGGGCGCGAGGTTTCGCGCCGCGCCGATGCCGATGGGGATGGAGATGAGGACACCGACCACCGTGGAGGTCAGCGTCATCGTCAGGCTTTCGATCAGACCCTGCGAAATGTCGCGCCAGCGAGAGGTGAAATCTGGTTGCAGGAACCCCGCAACAAACCGCTGGCCGCGTTCGATGCCCAGCAGCATGCGCTGCCAGTTCAGTTCAACCGTGCCAAGCGCAAGGACCAGGTAGACAACCGCGCCGATGGCCAGCGCGTAGCGCCAGAACGGCGAGCGGATCATCTGTGGCGGGCGTTTCCATCGCGTGGGGAAGGCGGGGGCGGACGCGGCGTCGGTCACAGTGCCCTCAGCATCTTCTTGGCCTGCTCCTGATCGTCCGCTTCGGCGGCGGCATCCTCGGCGGCGGACTTGCGCATGGCAGTCCAGTCCTCCTCGCCGTAGATGCGCGTCAGCACCGTCTCTGTCAGCCCGACCGGCGGGCCGTCGAACACCACCCGGCCAGCCTGCAGCCCGATGATCCGGTCGGCGAACTGCTGGGCGAGCACCACGTCATGGATGTTGATGATCGCGGGCAGCCCCCGCTCGCGGCAGATCTCGACGATCAGCCGCATGATCTGGCGCGAGGTCTTCGGGTCGAGGCTGGCGGTCGGCTCGTCGATCAGCAGAAGTTCCGGATCCTGTTCCAGCGCGCGGGCGATGCCCACCCGCTGCCGCTGGCCGCCCGAAAGCGCATCGGCACGCTTGTCGGCATGGGCGGACAGACCCACCCGATCAAGCAGGGCAAAGGCCTTGGCGATGTCGGCACCGGGAAAGCGGCGCGTGAAGCTGCGCCAGAAGGGGACGTAGCCGAGACGGCCCGACAGGACGTTTTCCATCACCGTCAACCGCTCGACCAGGGCGTATTCCTGAAAGATCATGCCGATGCGCCGCCGCGCCCGGCGCAAGTCGCCCGACCGCAGGCGCGTGATGTCAAGATTGCCAAGTCTCACGCTGCCCGATGTCGGTTCCACCAGACGATTGACGCAGCGGATGAGGGTGGACTTGCCCGCACCGGACGGGCCGATGAGCCCCACCACCTGCCCCTCTGGCACGTCGAAGCTGACGTCGGTCAGTGCCTTGTCGCCGGTCTTGTAGACCTTGGTCAGGTTCTCGACACGCAGCATGCCGGGGCTCCTTTGGGTCATGGGAAAACGGCAGGCGGCGAACCGCCTGCCGTTCTGGTTCCGATCCGACGATCAGTTGCAGGTGTATTCCACGCCCATTGCAGCGTCGATTTCGCGGATCACGCTCCAGTTCTCCTGAAAGGTGATCGGGATGAACTGCGCCTCGCCCGACCGCTCGAATTCGGCCTGCAGGGTCGTGCCTTCCCAGTCGAAGGAGAAGAACGCCTCGCGCACCTTTTCCTGCAGGTCGGGATGCAGGTTGTAGACGGTGCCGTAGCCGGTCGTGGGGAAGGTTTCGGACTGGTAGATGATGACGAACTGGTCATCGCTCACCACGCCGCGGTCGATCATGCGGGTCTTGACCGAGTTGGCGATGGCTGCAGCGTCATAGTCCTGGTTGGCGACGCCGAGGATCGAGTTGTCGTGGGCGCCCGAGAATGCCGGGGTGAAATCAGTGCCCGCGACCATGCCGTAGGAGGCCTCCATCAGAGCGGACGGCGCCTTGAAGCCGGAGTTGGAGGTTTCCGAGGTGAAGGCCATGGTGCGGCCCCGGATCTCCTCGACCGTCTCGATGCCCGAGCCGGGGAAGGTGATGAACTCCATCTCGTAGCCAAAGCTGCCATCCTCGGCCGCCATCATGGCAAAGGGACGGAAGCCGGCGCAGGCAACCGCGAGAGGGTTCGACCCGGTGTTGAAGCCGGCAATGTGCAGCCGACCGGCGCGCATCGCCTCGATCTGGGCCGCGTTCGACTGAACGGGGAAGAACTGCACCGGACGGCCCGTCACCTCTTCCATATGGGCCAGAAAGTCCGACCAGGCCTCGGCATAAACGGCCGGATCTTCGACGGGCGTGTATGCGAAGACGAGGACCGACGGGTCCAGCCATTGGGATTCATCGGTCGGGATATCCGCGATCATGTCGCCGTCTTCGTCGACGAAGCGAGAGTCGAGCTGGAAGGCAGCGGCCGGCACCGCCATCAGTGCGGACATGGATACAGCGGCAAGCAAACGTGTCATGTCGAGGTTCCTCGATTTCAAGGTCGGATTGAAGCGATGGCCCCCGAGTAGGCAGGCGGCGTGACATGTCGGTGAAGCCTTCGTGAAGTTTCGGCGACACCGCCGGTCGCGCGCCGGAGCGTCACGCGGGACGCGCCGGCGCCCCAACAATAGTGCTGAAGCGTCAGTGGCAGAACCCGTTCGTCGGCCTGCTGTTCAAGCCGCATTCCGCGGACAGCGGCTTTCGCGAAACCCGGCGTTTCCCTCAGAAAACCAACCCGGCACAGGGGTGCGAGAACTGCTGCGGCATCGGGGTGACGTTTCGCCTTGTGGTCCCTTTCACCGTCACGATAGTGTCACAAAAGCCGCGCCAGAGCGTGAGGCGAACTCGGATCTGGCACCAGCTTCGTTACAGGAGGAGACGAATGATGAAGACGCGCGCGACCCTGATTGGCACTTTTCTGGCGGGCAGCATCCTGGCCAGCACGGCGCAGGCCCTGGTGATCTATACCAGCGTGGACGAGGAGAACGCATCGCGGATTCTGTCGGCCTTTACGGAAGCGACCGGGATCGATGTCCAGATGGTTTTCCTTTCCTCGGGTCCGGCGCTTTCCCGGATCGAGGCTGAGTCCAGCCGCCCGCAAGCCGATGTCTGGTTCGGCGCCCCGAGCGAGAACCATATCCTCGCACAGGAGCGCGGCCTGACCCAGGCCTACGTCTCGCAGAACGCCGCCGATCTGAGCGACGAGTTTCACGACGCGGACGGCTATTGGCATGCGATCTATACCAACCCGCTCGCGCTTGGTGTGCGCACGGACATTCTGGAGCAGCGCGGCGCCCCTGTGCCGGCAAGCTGGGAAGATCTGCTCAATCCCGACTATGCAGGGCTGATCCAGATGCCGTCGCCGCAATCGTCGGGGACAGCATATGCCGTAATCCTGACGCTGGCGGAATTGTGGGGCGAGGATCGGGCGTTCGAATTCATGCGCGACCTGAACCCCAACATCCAGACCTATACCCAAAGCGGAACCGCACCAAGCGGCGCGTTGGGCGTGGGCGAGACGCCTATCGCGCTGCAGTTTTCCCCCGGCTTCCTGAAACTCGCGGATGAGGGCTTTCCGGTAGAGGTCATCTTCCCCTCCGAAGGGGTCGGCTACGAAGTCGCGGCGGTGTCGATCCTCGAAGGCGCGTCCAATCTGGAGGATGCCCAGACGCTGGTAGACTGGATCACCTCGGCCGAGGGGCAGGCGCAGCTGACCGAGAACCGGACCTACTTCCTGCCGATCCGTGGCGATGTCAGTGCCGGTGAGGGTATCCCGTCACTGGACGAGATCAATCTGGTTTCCTACGATCCCGCCTATGCGTCCGAGAACCGAGAGCGGCTGGTCGACCGCTGGGCCGACGAAGTTCTGGGGCAGTAAGGAACGTCCAGAAGTTGAGAACTTCGCCTCCCTCAACGCTGCGCATCCTTGCGCGCGATCCGATCCTGCTTGCGCTGGTTCTGGTCATATTCGTGTCGATCGCGCTGTTCGTCGTCTACCCCCTGATCATGGTCTTTCTGGCCAGCTTTCAGGTCAGGGGGGATTGGACGCTGAGCAACTACGCGCTGATGGCTGAACGCAGGCTGTATCGTGCAGCCCTGTGGAACAGCCTCAGCGTGGGCACGCTGGTTGCGTTGCTGGGAGTGGTCATCGGGTATGTTGCAGCGTTCGTGCTGACGCGGCTTGATGTGCCGTTTCGTCGAACGCTGCACTACCTGACCATGTTGCCGATCATTTCACCCCCCTTTGTATCGGCGGTCTCGATCCTGTTCCTGTTCGGCTTCAACGGGCTGATCACGCGGCAGGTGCTGGGGCTGCAGGACTTCAACATATACGGATTTCATGGCGTGCTCTGGTCGCAGGTCTTCACCTTTGCGCCGATCGCCTACCTGTCGCTGCGCGGCGTGCTGGCCTCTATCAGCCCGACGCTGGAGGATGCGGCGCTGAACATGGGCGCATCCCGCTGGCAGACCTTCTGGAAGGTCACGCTGCCGCTCTCGGTTCCCGGAATCGCGAGCGCCTTCCTGATCGTTTTCATCGAGTCGATGGCCGATTTCGGTAACCCTCTGGTGCTCGCCGGGGCGGCCTTTCCGATGCTCGCCCCACAGGCCTATCTGGAGATTACCGGCTCGTTCAACCTGGCGCGCGGCGCCACGCTGGCGGTGATCCTGCTGCTGCCCTCGCTGACAGCCTTCGCGATCCAACGCTACTACCTGTCCAAGCGGCAGTATGTGACGATCACCGGGAAGCCCAGCAATACGGCCTCAAGGATCGTCAGCCCATTGATGAAATGGCTGTTGTATTCGTTCGTGGTTCTGTTCGCTCTGATCGTGGTGCTGTTCTACGGGGTCATCGTCGTGGGCGCGTTCACCCAGGTCTGGGGCTTCAACTATGCCTTCACGCTCGACCATTTCGCCTATGTGTTTCAGGTGGGGTTCAAGACCGTCACCGACACGCTGCTCATCGCGGTGATCTCGACGCCGGTCAGCGGACTGCTGGGAATGATCATTGCCTTCCTGATTGTGCGCAAGACCTTCCCCGGAAAGGGTCTGCTGGAGTTCGGCTCCATCCTCAGCTACGCGGTGCCGGGAACGGTCGTGGGCATTGGCTACATCCTTGCCTTCAACGGACCGCCCATCATCCTGACCGGGACACTCACGATCCTCGTTCTGGCCTTCGTCTTCCGCTATGTGCCGGTCGGCATCCAGTCGGGCATGGCGATCCTGCGCCAGATCGACCCGTCGATTGAGGAGGCAGCCCAGAATCTGGGAGCCAGCACAATGCAGACATTCCGCAAGGTCACGCTGCCGCTGATCGCACCGGCGTTCTTTACCGGGCTGGTCTATGCCTTTGTGCGCGCCATGACCGCAATCAGCGCGGCGATCTTCCTGGTCTCGGCCAACTGGAACCTGATGACCGTGCAGATCCTCAATCAGGTGGGTTCGGGGCGTCTGGGCGTGGCCGCAGCCTATTCCATCCTGGTCATCGCGATCGTGCTGGTCGCCATCGGCCTGATCAGCTTCTTCGTCGGGCGCATGACCCGGCACAGTTCGATGGTGCGTTTCTGAGATGAGCCAACCCGTCACGATTGCCGGTCTGAGCAAGGTCTTTCCCTCGGCCGACCAGAAGGGCGCATCGGTTCACGCCGTGCGCGATGTCGACCTGTCGGTTTCCTCCGGTGAACTCGTCACGCTGCTTGGTCCGTCGGGTTGCGGCAAGACCACGCTCTTGCGCATGATCGCAGGTTTCGAGGAGCCGAGTTCCGGAGAAATCCGCTTTGGCGACCGGCTGATGAACAACGTGCCGCCGAACGGGCGCGACGCCACGATGGTCTTTCAGTCCTACGCCATCTTTCCGCATCTGGACGTGTTCGAGAATGTGGGCTTCGGTCTGCGCCTGAAATCCATTTCGCGCGCCGAAGCCAATCGCCGGATCGAGCGCGTGCTGGAGTTGACCGGCCTGTCCCAGATGGCCCGCCGCTCTCCCAGCCAGTTGTCTGGCGGCCAGCAGCAGCGCGTGGCCCTGGCCCGCGCCATCGTGATGGAGCCGCAGGTCCTGCTGTTCGACGAGCCGCTCTCGAACCTCGATGCAAAGCTGCGCGACCAGATGCGGGTCGAGATCCGCGATCTGCAACAGCGCGTCGGCATCACCAGCCTTTACGTCACCCACGATCAGGTCGAGGCGATGAGTATTTCTGACCGGATCGTCGTGATGAACGGCGGCGTCATCGAGCAGATCGGGACACCGGTGGAGGTCTATGCGCGGCCGGCAACCCGCTTTGTCGCGGACTTCATTGGCAAGGCTAACTTCCTGACCGCGATAGTAGGCACCGGGGGCGAGCTTCGGGTCGGAGAGGCTGTGCTGAGCACGGGATACACGGGCAAGGCGGCCCAGGGCGAGACCGTGACGGTGCTGGTGCGTCCGGAAGCCGTTCGCCTGAGTGCGGAACCGCTGCCGCTGCGCGGTCGCGTGGTGCGCGCGATGTTCCTGGGCTCTGTCGCGGAATACCTGGTCGAGGTGGAGGGCGGCGCGCAATGGCTCGTCGACCAGCCGAACCCCGGCGCCGCAGGGCTTTTCTCGGTCGGTGACATCGTCGGGCTGGAGCCGGCCCCGAACGCGCTGCATATCGTCGCGTCCTGAGGTTGCGGTGCGGGTTGCTCACGCAACCCGGCGTCCACGGTGGAGTCACGGGGTCAATTCCTCGCAGGGTTGGGACAACAGCGCCGCATCGAAAGCGCAGATCAACACGACATTGCCGCAGCGCGTGACCGGAGTTTGCCCCGGGATCAGGCTGGCGCCTCGCCGCTGAACTTTGATCCGGTGGCGCCCTGAACCTCGACCGTTTCTGTCACCCCGCAAGGCCCGGTGGAGACACAAGGCGCTGATTGAGCGAAGGTCCCCGGCCGGTCGCGGTGGAGGGACTGCCAGCGCCGCACGAAGCGATCATCCCGGCGGCTCTAATGGCTACGGCTCTGGCATCCCGCGGCAATGCCTGCCACTGTCTGCCCTGCCCGCCGGTGGCGGGCGGCATCGCCAACCGGCCCGGCCGCAGCTAAGGACATCGCAATGAAGATCGAACCCTTCGGCGTCGAGATCTGGATGAACGCCTGGGAAACGAAATGCGAGTTGAACCTCGCCGAAACCTGCGTCGAAAGCCTGACCATCGCCGAACTGCTGGACCTGACCGGCCGCAACGCCCGCGATCTCTCGGCGCTGCTGCCGATGAAGATGACCTACGGCGCCATCGAGGGGTCGGAACGGCTGCGCGACGCCATCGCCGCGCTCTACGACCGGCAGGCACGCGGCAACATCGTCGTCACCCACGGCACAATCGGCGCCAACATGCTGGTGCACCGCGCGCTGGTCGAACGCGGCGACCGCGTCATCTCCATCGTGCCGACCTATCAGCAGCACCATTCCATCCCCGCCAGCATCGGCGCCGACATGCACCTGCTGCCCCTGCACGCCGAAAACGACTGGCTGCCCGACCTGTCGGAACTTCGCGCGCTGGCCACGCCCGGCACGAAGCTGATCGCGCTGACCAACCCCAACAACCCCACCGGCGCCCTGATCGGGCGCGAGATGCTGGAGGAAATCGCCGCCATCGCCCGCGACGCCGGCGCCTGGGTGCTGTGCGACGAGGTCTATCGCGGGCTGGATCAGGACGGCCCCGGCACCACCGCCTCGATGGCCGACCTTTATGAACGCGGCATCAGCACGGCGGGCATGTCCAAGGCCTACAGCCTGGCCGGGCTGCGCCTCGGCTGGGTCGCCGCACCGACAGAGGTGATCGAGGCGGTGATGATCCAGCGCGACTATGACACGATCAGCGTGGGCCTGCTCGACGATCACTTCGCTGCGCTCGCGCTGGAAAACAGCGACCGGCTGCTCGCCCGCGCCCGCGCCATCACCCGCGGCAACCTCGCCATCCTGGCCGACTGGATCGCGCAGGAACCCCGGCTGGGCTGGGTGAAGCCGCGCTCGGGCACCACCGCGCTCGTGAAGTTCGACCTGCCGATGACGTCGGAATCCTTCTGCATCGACCTGTTGCGCGAAACCGGGGTGATGTTCACCCCCGGCTCCGCCATGGGGATGGAGGGGCATCTGCGCATCGGCTACGCCAACCACCCCGATATCCTGAAGGCCGGGCTGGCGCGCGTCTCCGACTTCCTCGCCCGGCACTGACGGGGCCGGCAGGTGAGTGACGCCGCACCGGCAGCCAGACCCCGGCGGGTCTTCCTGCTCGGCGCCACCGGCACCATCGGCCGGGCCACCGCCGCCGCCCTGCTGGAGCGCGGGCATCACGTCGTCTGCCTGATCCGCCCACCCGCCGACCGACCCCACGGCCTGCCCGCAGGCGTCGAGGTGCGATTTGGCGAGGTGACCGACCCGGCCTCGCTCTCGCGCGACGGCCTGCGGGGCGAGAGGTTCGACGCGCTGATCTCCTGCCTCGCCTCGCGCACCGGCGCGCCGGGCGACGCATGGGCGATCGACCACCGCGCCCATGCAGGCGCGCTGGCCGCCGCCCGGCAGGCGGGCATCGGGCACATGGTCCTGCTCTCCGCGATCTGCGTGCAGAAGCCCCTTCTCGCCTTCCAGCACGCCAAGCTCGCGTTCGAGGGTGAGTTGATCGCCTCCGGCCTGACATGGTCCATCGTCCGGCCCACCGCCTATTTCAAATCGCTCTCGGGCCAGATCGACCGGCTGCGCCGGGGCCGGCCCTTCCTTCTGTTCGGAGATGGCAGGCTGACCGCCTGCAAGCCGATCAGCGACCGCGACCTTGGCGCCTACCTGGCCGACTGTCTCGATGCGCCCGACCGCTGGAACCGCATCCTGCCCATCGGCGGCCCCGGCCCGGCGATCACCCCGCGCCAGCAGGGGGAATGGCTGTTCGACCTGCTCGGCCGTCCGCCCCGGTTCCGGCAGGTGCCCGTCGCCCTGCTCGATGCGATCATCGCCGGCCTTTCCGGTCTGGGCCGCCTGTCGCCCCGGCTGGCGGCCAAGGCGGAACTGGCGCGGATCGGGCGCTACTACGCAACCGAATCCATGCTGGTCCTTGACCCCGTCACCGGCCGCTACGACGCCGACGCCACGCCTGAAACGGGGTCCGATACGCTCTACGACCACTACGCCCGCCTGATCCGGGGAGAGATCGCGGACGACCGGGGCGATCACGCAGTGTTCTGACCGCCCTGCCCCCGCCCCCCTTGCCCGGCGGCCCGTGCTGTGCCAGCCTTTCCGCGTATCGTGAAAGGCTGGCCCGCCATGTTCCGTATCGCCTGCTCCCTCGCGCTTCTCGCCCTGCTGTCCGCCTGCGGCCCCGGCACCGCGACCTATGCCTACCGCGCCAATACCTCTCCCGCGCAGGCCGACCGCGACAACTTCCAGTGCGAGGTCGAGGCGACGCGCACCATCCCCGTCGCCACCCAGGTCCGCTATGAGCCCGGCTACTGGACCCCGTCGCGGCGGGTCTGCGACAGCGCGGGCGAAAACTGCCGCATCCTGCGCGGCGACTACATCCCCGGCTATACCTACACCGTGGATAGGAACGAGGGGCTGCGGCGGGAATATTTCGCCCGCTGCATCGCCGGTCGCGGCTATGCGCTGTCGGTGGTGGAACGCTGCCCGCGGGGAACCGAGGCGCGGGGCGATCTCGCCCAGGCGCTGGTCGCCCGCCTGCGCCCGGCGCGCGACGGCGCCTGCGCCATCGCCATTTCCGACCGCAGCAGCAACCTGATCTACGCCGAGGAACGCGGCTGATCAGCCCTCGGCCAGCCGCGTCAGCAGGTCGCCGTTGCGGCAATAGTCCGGCGGTGCCTCGGCACCCGCGGCATTGGCCTTCAGCCAGCCGGTGCAGGCGTCGATCTCACGGCAGTCGCAGCAGCGGTGGACCGCCGCGCGCAGTTCCGCCCCTGTCAGCCCGCCCTCGGCCAGTGCGGCGCCCAGATCGGCGCCCAGCGTGTCGCTCATCCAGCTGACCAGCCGAAGATGCGTGTCGAAATCTGCCGTGTCGATCATCCCCGGATCCTCCCCTGTGGCCGACGCTAGGGGGCGAGGTGCGGGTGCGACCATGATCCAGATCAAGCCGGGGCGGCCATACCGTTTCAGGTATATACCGTTTCAGGTATATACCGTTTCAGGTATATACCTTATCGGGTATATACCCGATAAGGTATGGAAAATCGGGGGGCGTTTGGCCCAACCCCCTGTTTCCGCTGGGGTCGGGGCCTGGGTATGCATCCAACGTATGCACGTCATATGCACGCAAAACATACGTGAATCATACGTTGTACTCACGCCCTCGCCGGGCCGGTCCAGAACCGCCACATCAGCGCGACACCCGCGCAGACCAGCCCCAGGACAAGCCCCGCCCAGATCCCGATCCCGCCGAATCCCATATGGAAACCAAGCACATAGCTGGTCGGTATGCCGATGATCCAGTAGCTGACGGAGGCCATGATCATCGGCACCTGTGTATCCTGCACCCCGCGCAGCAGCCCTAGTGCCATGACCTGCGCCGCATCCGCGAACTGAAACAACGCCGCCACCGCCAGAAATCCGACACCAATCGCAATGATATCAAGGCGTTGCGGGTCGTCCGGCGACAGGAAGGCCCCGATCATCGGGGCCGGTAGCAGCAGAAAAACCGCGATGGTGACGAAGCCGAAGGCGGTCGAAAGCCCGATGGCCGCCACCGCCCCTTTTCTCAACCCGATCAAGTCCTTGTGCCCCGAAGCTCGCCCCGCCCGCACGGTCGCTGCGTTCGACAGGCCCAGATGCACCATGAAGGCCATCGCAGAGATCTCGATGGCAATCCCATGCGCCGCCAACTCCTGCGTCCCGATCCACCCCATCATCACCACCGACGCCGCAAACAACCCGCTCTCCGCCAGCCCCGTCAGTCCGATCGGCCAGCCCAGCCGGAACACCCGCCCAAAGGCCGCCCAGTCCGGCCGCCAAAGCCTTGTAAAAAGGGAATGTTTCCTGAGTTCCGGCAGCAGCGCCGCATAGACGGCCAGCACCGCGAACGTGGCGGATTGCACCACGACCGAGGCGACGGCGGCGCCCCGAACGCCCATCTCGGGCATGCCCCAGTTGCCAAAGATCAGCGCCCAGTTGACCGCCACGTTCAGCCCGACCGCCCCCACCGTCGTCCACAGCACCACCTGCGTCCGCTCCAGCGCCGCCAGATAGCTTTTCAGCACCATCACCAGCAGCGCCGGCACCATCCCGGCCCCGGCGATGCGCAGATAATCCTGTCCCAGCAAGGCGATATGCGGATCCTGCCCCAGCGCCAGCAGGATCGGCCCGGCCCACCAGAAAGCGGGATAGACCGCCACGCCGAACAGAACGGACAGCCAAAGCCCCATCCGCGTGGCCCGCCGCACCTCTGCCGTCTCGCCCGACGCCACCGCACTCGCCACCATCGGCATAACCGCCAGCGCGAATCCGGATCCCAGGATGAACACGGTGAAGAACGCGCTCGCCCCCAGCGCCACGGCCGCCAGCGCCTCGACCGAATACCAGCCCAGCATGACCGTATCGGTCAGGTGCAGGCCGAACTGCGCCATGTGGCTGCCGACCAGCGGCAGGCCCAGAACCAGCGTCGCGCGAACGTGCTGGCGATATGTCAGATTTTCGGACATGACGCGCCGGCTTATCCCAGCCCGGCAGACCCGGCAAGCGCGGTCAGAGCGTGCGCAGCGCCAACTGGAACGCGACGAAAGCGATCACCGCGCCCGCGGCCAGTTCCAGCACCGGCAGCGCGGTGCGCAGGCCGGTGAAGCGGCCCGCGGTGCCAAGCGTACCCTCACGGGCCAGCACCGACAATGCCGCGACTGTCACCGTGACGACTGCAGTGCCCAGTGCCATCACATAGACCCCGGCAATGCCCGCCGTCTCCAGCCCCATGCGCCAGGTCAGGATCAGCAGGAACAGCGCCCCGGTGCAGGGTCGCGCGGCGATGGCGGCGACGATGGCGGCCGCCTCCCGCCATGTCGTCACGCCCGCCGCCTCGTCCAGCGTGGGGCCGTGACGATGGCCGCAATGGTCACAATGGGCGTCGTGCCCGTGGTGATGGTCATGATGGTGGTGTCCGGCGCCCGCCGCCACGGCGACCGGGGCGCGCTGCCGCATCACCCCGCGCAGCCCGCGCCACGCCAGCCAGAGCCCGATCAGGCCGATCATCACATTGCCGACGAAGGCCATCTGCACCTCGGCCAGCGCAACGACCCGCTCGCGCGACCAGTTCAGCGCGAATACGCCGCCGTAAACCAGCACCACGGCCGTCGTCGCCTGCGCAAGGCTGGATACCAGCGCGAGGGTGGAGAGCCGCAGCATCGTGATGCGCCGGGCGACACCGTAGCCACCAATCGCCACCTTGCCGTGCCCCGGCCCCGCGGCATGGGCGACACCGTAGGTGAAGGCGACGGCCATCAATGCGGTCAGCGCGCCCGGCTCCCCGCCGCGCAGGGCACGCAGAGCACCCGCCATGGCGTTCTGCACCTCACGCTGGCGCGCGGCGGCCCAGCGGGCCAGGTCGTCGAACCCGCCCGAGAGCCAGAGCGCCGCGAGACCAAGGGCGACGGCGACGCCTGCCAGGGTCAGGATGCGGGTGGGCATGTCAGCCGCACCTCCTCGGCAAAGGCTGCGCCGACGGCGGGGAAATCATCCTCTATATCGGCTTCGGCATCTGCCAGCATCTCGGCCAGCGCATCCTCCAGAAGCGCGCTCGCAGCACGCCTGTCAGGCTCGAAGATCCGCGCCTCGCAATCGCTCCGCCCCTCCAGGATCGGGTCGATGGCGATGTGGTAGGCGGTGTAATAGGTCGGGTCATAGACCTGCAGGATCAGCGGCGCGCCGTTGTCGGGCGAGAGCCGGTCATCAAAGGTGCGGAGATGCGTGGTGATGATACGACCGTCGCGCATCTCGGCCGTCCAGGCGGATGGCCCGGAAAGCCCGACACCATTCTCGCCCGACAGGGCGTAAAGGTCACCCTCGTAGCCCTCGATCCAGTTCATGTCGAACCCGGCAAGCCTTGCCTCTTCCTCGGCGGTCAACTCGCCGCTGAAATCCTGGTCGAGGCCCAGATCGTCGAGCACGAACATCGTGTAAAGCTCGTCATAGACCCATATCACGCGGACCGCGGCAACGCGGCCGGAGTCGTCAAAGATCACCTGCAGCCCCGTGTCGACGAATATATGCGGGTGCGCGGCCACCGGGCTGGCCGCCAGCATCCCTGCCGCCACTGCTGAGAGCATGCGTTTCATGGCCGCAGAATATCTCCCCGCCGCAACGAAGGCCAGTCACACGCCACCGCGCGCGATCAGGGCTGTCTGCGATCCCTTGCCGATGCCGCGCGCCGCGCGATGGCGGTTGCCCCGACCCCCGCTTTCCTGCTTTAATCCGCACCAACAAACAAACGAGCACGAGCATCCCTTGGCAAACGATCTGCTGACCGGCGCCAGCGCCATCTATGACGCCTCATCCATCGAGGTGCTGGAGGGGCTGGAGCCCGTGCGCAAGCGCCCCGGCATGTATATCGGCGGCACCGATGAACGCGCGCTGCACCATCTGGTGGCCGAGGTGCTGGACAATTCGATGGACGAGGCGGTGGCGGGCCATGCCACGCGGATCGAGGTCGAACTGCACGGCGACTACAGCGTGACCGTCCGCGACAACGGGCGCGGTATCCCGGTCGATCCGCACCCGAAGTTTCCCGGAAAGTCAGCGTTGGAGGTGATCCTCTGCACGCTGCATTCGGGCGGCAAGTTCTCGGGCAAGTCCTACCAGACCTCGGGCGGCTTGCACGGCGTGGGCGCATCGGTCGTCAACGCGCTCTCCGATCACCTGCGGGTCGAGGTGGCACGCAACCGCGAACTGTTCGTGCAGGAGTTCAGCCGCGGCATCCCGATGGGTCCGCTGCAAAAGGTCGGCCCCGCCCCGAACCGGCGCGGCACCACTGTCACCTTCCATGCCGATGAGGAAATCTTCGGCCACCACCGCTTCAAGCCCGCGCGGCTGATGCGGATGGTCCGGTCCAAGGCCTATCTGTTCTCCGGCGTCGAGATCCGCTGGAAATCCGCCATCGCCGATGGCGACACGCCGATGGATGCGGTGTTTCACTTCCCCGGCGGGCTGGCGGACTACCTGAACGAGCAGGTCGCAGGCTCTGCCACCTATGCCGAGCGTCCCTTCGCCGGAAAGGTCGAATTCCGCGACAAGTTCCAGGTGCCCGGATCGGTCGAATGGGCGATCAACTGGACACCCGCGCGCGATGGCTTCATCCAGTCCTACTGCAACACCGTGCCCACGCCCGAGGGCGGCACGCACGAGGCCGGTTTCTGGGCGGCGATCCTGAAGGGCATCCGCGCCTATGGCGAGCTAGCCAGGAACCGCAAGGCTGACCAGATCACGCGCGAGGATCTGGTGGCGGGCGGCTGCGCGCTGGTGTCCTGCTTCATTTCCGAACCCGAATTCGTCGGCCAGACCAAGGACCGCCTCGCCACCACCGACGCGGCGAGGCTGGTCGAGGGCGGGGTTCGAGACCATTTCGACAACTGGCTGGCGAGCGACCCGAAATCCGCGGGCGCGATCCTCGACTACCTCGTCCTGCGGGCCGAGGAACGTCTGCGCCGCCGGCAGGAAAAGGAAACCGCCCGCAAGACCGCAACCAAGAAGCTGCGCCTGCCCGGCAAGCTGGTCGATTGCAGCGCCAGCAGCCGCGAGGGCACGGAGCTGTTCATCGTCGAGGGTGACAGCGCCGGCGGCTCGGCCAAGATGGCGCGCGAGCGCAAGACACAGGCGCTGCTGCCGCTCCGCGGCAAGATCCTGAACGTGCTGGGCGCAGCCAGCGCCAAGATGGGCCAGAACACCGAGATCAACGACCTCTGCCAGGCGCTCGGCACCGGCATGGGGACGAAGTTCCGGCTGGACGATCTGCGCTACGACAAGATCATCATCATGACCGATGCCGATGTGGATGGCGCGCACATTGCGGCGCTGCTGATGACCTTCTTCTTCACCCAGATGCGCCCGCTGATCGACCGCGGGCATCTCTACCTCGCCTGCCCACCGCTGTTCCGACTGACCCAGGGCGCGCACCGGGTCTATGCGCTGGACGAGGCGGAAAAGGAGATCTGGCTGCAGAAGGGCCTCGGCGGGCGCGGCAAGATCGATGTCAGCCGCTTCAAGGGCCTGGGCGAGATGGATGCCAAGGATCTGCGCGAAACCACGATGGACCCGGCCACACGCAAACTGATCCGGGTCAGCGTGGACGAGGATGCGCCCGGCGAGACCGGCGATCTGGTGGAGCGTCTGATGGGTAAGAAGCCCGAACTGCGCTTCCAGTACATTCAGGAAAACGCCCGGTTCGTCGAGGAACTGGACGTCTGACGCCCCCCTCACGCCATCGTCAGGCCGCCGGTGCGGGTATCCGTGCGATGGTCGGCCGATGCGCTGGTTCCTCGCATTCTGCCTCGCCGCCGTTCCGGCCTTCGCCGATGAGATCGATCTGGAGCTTGTGCTTCTGGCAGATGCCTCACGCTCCATCGACCAGCAGGAACTGATCTTCCAGCGTCAGGGCTACGCGACCGCAATCACCGATCCCACGGTGCTGAACGCCATTGCCAGCACGCTCACGGGGTCCATCGCCGTCACCTATGTCGAATGGGCGACCAATCAGGCCACGGTCGTGGACTGGACGATCATCGACGGCCCCGACAGCGCGCAGGCCTTTGCCGAGGCGCTGATGATCCCGCCGAGGCAGGCATTCGGGCGCAACGCCATCGGGTCGGCGCTGCTGGAGGGCAAGCGGCTGATCGAGACGAACGGGATCGACGGCCTGCGCGCGGTGATCGATTTTTCCGGCGACAGCGCCAACAGCTTCACCGGGCCGACCATCGCCGAGGCCCGGGCCGAGGTGCTGGCCGCCGGCATCACCATAAACGGCCTGCCGATCCTGTGCCCCGCTTGCGGCGGCTGGGCGCATCGCGATCTGGAAACCGCCTATCGCGATCAGATCATCGGCGGCCCCGGCGCCTTTGTCGTCGCGGCCGAGGGCTGGGAGGGCTTCATCGAGGCCGTGCGCCGCAAGCTGGTGCTTGAGATATCGGGCCTCACGCCGGAGACGGATCACGCCGCGGCGCGGCCCTGACCCGTCAGCCCCCGCCCGGCAGGTGCCGCGCGGCCTCGCGCCGGGCAAAGGGTTTCATCGCTTCGCCGTGTTCCGCCAGAAACGCCCGCGTCCGCTCCGGGTCGCGCTTCGACAGGTCGCGCAGCCACCAGGCCACGGCCTTCTGGATGAACCAGTCGCGATCCGCAACATACCCTGCCGCCCAGCCCAGCACCGTCTCGCGGAACTCCAGATCCTGCGGTTTCGGGTGATTCATCTTCGCCCAGGGCAACGTCATCACCAGCGCCGCGCGGCGGGTCCACATGTTCGGATGCGACGTCCAGGTGGCCACATCCGCCAACCGCGATGGATCGGCCACCAGCCGCTTCTGACCCGCGATGCTGGCGTGATCGGCCAGGGCCCAGCCGTCGAACCCCTCGGCCCAGCCCAGGATCAGGTCCCACACCGGCGCGTCGTCGCGAATACGCGCCTGCGTCAGCAGCTTCGCCGCCGCAATCCGCGCCTCGTGGATGTCGGTTTCCCACAGCCCAGCCGCCAGCGCGATGCGGTCGTCCAGCGTGCAGGCCGCGCGCCAGTCCTTCACCAGCGCCTCGACCTGCGGGACACTCATCCCCAGAAAGCAGCGCGTCGACTTGTGATAGGCCGACATCTCGGCGGCCTTGGAAGGATCGGCCAGCGCCTGTAGCGCCGAAAGCGCGTCGCTGGCGGCAACCGTCACCGGCGCACCATCTCGAACCGGACAGCGGCGACGGGCAGGCCCCAGCGGGTGACGATGGCATCGTTGATGACGCGCCCGTCCCGCCCGAAGTAGATCACGTCGGAAAACCCTAGGCGCGTGACGCCATCCGGCGACCGGAAATCGACCGTGTAGGTCAGGCGGATCTCGTCGCCCGCCTCTATCACCTCGGCCACGCCAACGGTATCCTCGCGCCGCCCGGTCCAGCGGCCGGGGCCCGCGCGGTCAAAGACCCAGGTCAGGCGGTTCTCGTCGCCGTCGTCATATACGAAATCCTCCACCACGGTCAGCCGGTCGCCCTGCAGCCGCCCGTCCAGTCGCGCGGTAAAGCGCCGCTCCTGCCCCGTCAGCCAGACGCGAAAGACGCCCGCCCCCACCGAACGGCCCATGAAGGCACTTTCCAGCGTGATCGGCTCCAGCGGAGGCGGCGGGGAGGCAGGCGTTGTGGCACAGGCTGCCAGCGCGGCTGGCGCGCCCAGGACGAACGCACGGCGGTGAAGCGACATCAGGACCTCCATTTCCGGTCACCGGCCAGACCTAGTGCCGCCAGCGTCGCCGTCACCCTGCCCGATCACTCCACCGTCACCGATTTCGCCAGATTGCGCGGCTGGTCCACATCGGTGCCCTTGGCGACCGCCGTGTGATAGGCCAGCAGCTGCGCCGGCAGCGCATAAAGGATCGGCGCGAGCAGCGGATCGACATGCGGCAGCGTCAGGCTGCGCCAGACGCCCTCGCCCGCCTCGGCCACACCGGCAGAGTCCGAGATCAGCAGCACCTGCCCGCCCCGCGCCATCACCTCCTGCATGTTCGACACGGTCTTGTCGAACAGCCCGTCGCGCGGCGCCATCACCACCACCGGCACCATCCGGTCGATCAGCGCGATCGGCCCGTGCTTCAACTCGCCCGAGGCATAGCCCTCGGCGTGGATATAGCTGATCTCCTTCAGCTTCAGCGCCCCTTCCAGCGCCAGCGGAAACATCGACCCGCGCCCCAGGAACAGCACGTCCTGCGCCTCGGCCAGCCGCGCCGCCAGCCCGGCAACATCAGCCGACAGGCCAAGCGCGTGGTTCATCAGCCCCGGCAGGTTGCGCAGCGCGCTCAGATGCTCCGCCAGTTCCGCCCCGTCGATCCGCCCGCGATCCGCCGCCGCCTTCAGCGCCATCAACAAGAGCACCGTCAACTGGCAGGTGAACGCCTTGGTCGAGGCGACGCCGATTTCCACCCCCGCCATGATCGGCAACGCCACGTCGCTTTCCCGCGCGATGGAGGATGTCGGCACGTTCACCACCGCCACCACCTTGCCGACCTGCCCCTGCACATGGCGCAGCGCGGCCAGCGTGTCGGCGGTCTCGCCCGACTGGCTGACGAACACCGCCCAGCCCTTGTCGGACAGCGGCGGCTCGCGATAGCGGAACTCGCTGGCGATATCGACCTCGACGGGCAGACCGGCCAGTTGCTCGAACCAGTATTTCGCCACCATGCAGGCCAGATTGGCCGTGCCGCAGGCCACCATCGTCAGCCGCTCGCAGTCACGGAAATCCAGCGCCTCGGGCAGCGCGATCCGATCCCCGTTGGCGGGGACGTAATGCGCGATGGCATCGCCGATCACCGATGGCTGCTCGGCGATTTCCTTGGCCATGAAGTGCTTGTGCCCCGCCTTTTCCACCCGGGCCGAGTCGATCTGGATCACGGTCACGTCGCGGTTCGCCCGTCGCCCGGCCGCATCGAAGATCTCGACGCCCGCGCGGGTGACCACCGCCCAGTCGCCCTCTTCCAGATAGGTGATCCGGTCGGTCATCGGCGCCAACGCGATGGCGTCCGATCCCACGAACATCTCGCCGTCGCCATGGCCGACAGCCAGCGGGCTGCCCTTGCGCGCGGCAATCATCAGGTCGCCCTCGCCCTCGAACAGGAACAGCAGCGCAAAGGCCCCATGCAGCCGGGCCAGCGTGGCCGCCGCTGCCTCGCGCGGGGTCATGCCGTCGTCCACATACTTCGCGGCCAGCAGCGCCACGACCTCGGTATCCGTCTCGGTCGCGCAGGCGATGCCGGCGGCAGACAGTTCCGCCCGCAGTTCCCGGAAATTCTCGATGATGCCGTTGTGCACCACCGCCACGCGGCCCGCCTGGTGCGGGTGCGCATTGGTCACCGTGGGCGCGCCGTGGGTGGCCCAGCGCGTGTGGCCGATACCGGCCTTGCCCGCCAGCGGGTCATGGACCAGCAGATCCGACAGATTGACCAGCTTGCCGACCGCGCGGCGCCGGTCCAGCCGGCCCTCGTGCACGGTGGCAATGCCCGCGCTGTCATAGCCGCGGTATTCCAGCCGCTTCAGCGCCTCGACCAGCAGCGGCGCCGCCTCGTGATTTCCCAGAACGCCGATAATCCCGCACATCGCACTACCCCTTTGCGGCGCGCGCCGCGCGCAGCGCCTTCAATCGTTCGAACAATTTCACCGCCAGCCCCGGCTTGTTTTCCTGCCGCGCCCGCGCCACGGCCAGCGCCCCGTCGGGCACGTCACTGGTAATGACCGACCCCGAGGCCGTCATCGCATCCGCGCCGACCCGCACCGGGGCCACCAGCATCGTGTCCGACCCGATGAAGGCGCGCGCGCCGATCTCTGTCCGGTGCTTCGACACGCCGTCGTAGTTGCAGGTGACCGTGCCCGCGCCGATATTCGCGCCCTCGCCGACATGGGCGTCGCCGATATAGCTCAGGTGATTGACCTTCGCGCCCTCGTCCAGCACGGCGTTCTTCACCTCGACGAAGTTGCCGACCCGCACCCCGCCGCCCAGTTCCGCGCCGGGCCGCAGCCGGGCAAAGGGGCCGACGACGGCGCCCTCGGACACATGACACCCCTCCAGATGGCTGAACGCCCGGATCTCGGCGCCCGACTCCACCGTCACGCCGGGGCCGAAGACCACGTTCGGCCCAACCACCGCATCCCGGCCGATCACCGTGTCATGGGCAAAGATCACCGTTTCCGGCGCACTCAGCGTCACGCCGTTCTCCATCGCCTCGGCCCGCGCGCGGGCCTGAAACCGCGCCTCGGCGGCGGCGAGTTCGGCGCGGGTGTTGATGCCCAGCGTCTCGGCCTCGTCGCAGGTCACCACGCCCGCCGACAGCCCCCGCGCGCGGGCCAGCCCCACGATATCGGTCAG
Source organism: Paracoccaceae bacterium (assembly GCA_050485905.1). Taxonomy (GTDB): domain Bacteria; phylum Pseudomonadota; class Alphaproteobacteria; order Rhodobacterales; family Rhodobacteraceae; genus JAWLCA01. The sequence continues at coordinate 29,510 of JBJHCH010000028.1, forward strand.
GTAGTATTCGCCCGCTGCGTTGTCGTTGCCCACCGCGCCGACCAGATCCATCAGCAGGCCCGCATCCGCGCAAACCACCCCGCTGTTGCACAGCCTTATCGCCCGCTCCGCTTCGGTCGCGTCCTTCCATTCCACGATCCGGTCCAGCGCATCGCCGTCCATCACCAGCCGCCCGTAACGGCCCGGATCCTCGGCCTCGAACCCCAGCACGACCACGGCATGATCGGCCCGCGCCTCGCGCATCGCCTCCAGCGTCTCCGGCCGGATGAAGGGCGTGTCGCCGTAAAGCACGATGGCATCGCCGCCCGCCCCGGCCAGCACGCCCGCCGCCTGCGCCACCGCATGGGCGGTGCCCAGCCGCTCGGCCTGCTCGATCACCTGCACCCGCTCGTCCACCGCCCGCGCGGCCTTTGCCACACGGTCGCCTTCCGGGCCGATAACGACCACAACACGCTCCGGCTCCAGCGCCAGACCCGCGCCCAGCGCATGGGCCAGCATCGGCACGCCGCCCAGCGCATGCAGCACCTTGGGCCGGTCGGAATTCATCCGGGTGCCCTGCCCGGCGGCCAGCACGATCAGCGAAAGCGTCATGGTCTGCTCTTTTCTTCTGCCGGCCCCCGTTCTACCTGTTGCCCCCGGCCGGGCAAGGGCACCCTGCATCACGAAACTTTACGCAGCATTACACCCCCCGCCCCGCCGCCGAAAGGAGCCCGATGCGCACCGCAGTCTTCGACCTCGACGGCACGCTGGCCGATACCAGCGCCGACCTGATCGCCGCCGCCAACGCCTGCTTCCGGGCGATGGGCGCGGGCGATCTGCTTGACCCGGTGGCCGATGCGGCAACCGCGCTGCGCGGTGGCCGGGCGATGCTGCGGCTGGGCCTCGCCCGCCACGACCCCACGGCGACCGAGGCCGAGGTCGATCGCTGGTATCTGCCGTTCCTCGACGAATATGCCGCCGCCATCGACCGCCACACCCGCCTTTACCCCGGGGCCGAGGCCGCGATCGCGGCGCTGGCCGCCGATGGCTGGCGGCTGGCGATCTGCACCAACAAGCCCGAGGGGCTGGCCGAAACCCTGATGACGCGGCTGGGCTTCCGCACGCCCTTCGCGTCGCTGATCGGCGCCGACACGCTGCCGGTGCGCAAGCCCGACCCCCTGCCCTATACCGAGGCCGTGCGCCGCGCCGGCGGTGATCCGGCGCGGTCGTTCCTGCTGGGCGACACGGTGACCGACCGCGACACCGCGCGCGCCGCTGGCGTGCCTGTCGCACTCGTCACCTTCGGCCCGACGGGGCGGGAGGTCGCGGCGCTCGCCCCCGACGCGCTGCTCGACCACTACGACGATCTGGGCGATCTGGCCGACCGGCTGGTGCCCGCCTGATCAGCCCGCGCTCAGGTGCCCGTCGGTCAGGCGCAGCACCCGGTCCATCCGCTCGGCCAGCGCGACGTTATGGGTGGCGATCAGCGCCGACAGACCCGTTTCGCGCACCAGCGCCATCAGCGCGTCGAACACCTGATCCGATGTCGCCGGGTCCAGGTTGCCGGTGGGTTCATCCGCCAGCAGGATCTTCGGCGCATTCGCCAGCGCCCGGCAGAAGGCGACGCGCTGCTGCTCGCCGCCCGACAGTTCCGCCGGGCGGTGATCGGCCCGGTGGCCCACCCCCACGCGCCCCAGCAGATCCCGCGCCCGGTCCGCCGCCGCACCACGCCCCGCGCCGTTCACCAGTTGCGGCAGCACCACGTTCTCCAGCGCGCTGAACTCGGGCAGCAGGTGGTGGAACTGATAGACGAAGCCGACCTCCTGCCGACGGATCCGCGTCCGCGCCTCGTCGCGCAGCCCGGTCGAATCCTGCCCGCCGATGCCGACCTTGCCCGCATCCGGCGTATCCAGCAGCCCCGCGATATGCAGCAGCGTCGATTTCCCCGCCCCCGACGGCGCCACCAGCGCCACAACCTCGCCCCGCGCCAGCGTCAGATCGACCCCGCGCAGCACCACCACCTCTCCCGGCTTGCCGCGGTTATAGGCTTTCGTCACGCCCTGAAGCTGCAGCACCGCCTCACTCATAGCGCAGCGCCTCGACCGGGTTCATCCGCGCCGCCCGGCGCGCGGGGAAGATCGTGACGACGAAGGACAGGAACAGCGACAGCCCCACCGCCTTCAGCACATCCTCGGCCCTCAACTGCGCCGGCAACGCATAGATCCCCCGGATCGACGGATCCCAGACCCCGCCCCCCATCGCATAGTTCACGAACGAGAATATCGGGTCGATATAGATGGCAAACAGGCAGCCCAGCACCACGCCCAAGCCCGTGCCGATCATCCCCACGCTCGCCCCGCAGATGAAGAACACCCGCAGCACCGACCCCTCGGTCAGGCCCATGGTGCGCAGGATGCCGATGTCGCGGCCCTTGTTCTTCACCAGCATGATCAGCCCCGACACGATGTTCATCGCCGCGATCAGCACCAGGATCGACAGGATCACGAACATCACGTTGTCCTCGACCTCCAGCGCGCGCAGGAAGCTGCCGGCGCTGTCGCGCCAGGTCCAGACCATCGTGCGCTCGCCCCCGGCCTCCAGGATCGCGGGCAGCAGCAGGTCGATCCGCTCCGGCTCTGCCACCATCACCTCGATCTCGTCGGCCCGGTCCTCTCGGTTGAAATAGCTCTGCGCCTCGGCGAACGGCATGTAAATCCGCGTGCGGTCGATGTCGTAGCGCCCGGCGGAAAAGACATAGACCACCTCATAGGCATTCACCCGCGGGCTGGTGCCGAATGCCGTTCGCACCCCTTCGGGAGAGATCAGGCGGATGCGGTCGCCCAGTTCCACCCCCAGTTCGCGCGCTATCCCCGATCCGATGGCGATGCCCTCGTCGAACCGGCCGATGTCGCCCGCCCCCGTCTCGGGGTCGGCCACACGCGGGATCGTCGCCAGATCGGCCGCCGCGATGCCGAAGATCTCGGCACCGGTATTGCGCCCCTCATGCGCCACCATCACCTGCCCCCGGATCAGGGGGGCTGCACGGGTCACGCCCGGCACGGCGCCGATGCGTTCGGCCATCCCCTCGTAATCGGTGATCGTGCGGTCCACCTGCCCCGTCGCCTCGATATAGGTCGCGGTATAGGCGGTGACATGGGCATTCGCGCCCAGGATCGTGTCCACGAATTCGGCGCGAAAGCCCGACCGCACCGCCAGCGTGGCGATCAGCGCAAAGACCGCCAGCGCAATGCCGATCAGGCTGATCCAGGTCATCACGCTGACCCCGCCCTCGGCACGGCGCGCGCGCAGATAGCGCCAGGCGATCATCCATTCGAATGCGGCGAAGGGGCGGGTCTTGCCGGTCATGCTGCGTCCTGGGTCAAGGGCGCGCGCAACCTCTCGCCAAAGCACTGCGGGGTCAAGGGCGGACGTGACGCCGCCGCCCACACCTGCCGCAGCGTTGACCGGGCCGGGCAGCCCGCTTCAGGCAAGGGCCTGACCGATGATGACACCGGGCGAAGCGCGCAGGCCGCTCCGCCCGGTCCGTTCCGTCGCGATGTACCCCTAGGCCCGGCGCGCCCGGCGCCGCAGCAGCACCAGCATCCCCAGCCCGCCCAGGATCAGCGGCGCGCTTGCCGGAAGCGGAATCACCGCAGGCGGTGGCGTTGCCGAGAACCCAAGCTGATCGCTGGCGACGCGCTGAAGCAGCAGCGCGCTTCTGGCATCGATGCCCAGTTCAAAGGCCGCGATCTCGCCCGCCCCGAACATCGCCGGGTCCAGCCCGGTCATGGTTCCGAACAGCACAAGCGCGCTCAGGTATGATCCATAGGTGCTGGCATGGGTGCCATCGTCGAACCACAGGTTCAACAGCCCGTCATCCGGGTCCGTCGCCCAGAAATCACCCGTGGCCACGCCCATCGCGATGGCCCGCATGAAGGCGTCGCCTACCGGCGCGATACCGTCAAACCCGCCGCTGCCATCAAGCGCCGCGTTGTCATAGGCGAACAGGAAACTCGCCCGCAACTCGTCCGCCATCTCCTGCAGGCTATCGTAGTGGGTGTTCTGCGACAGCTCGTCGGTCCAGGTGATGCTGCCGTCGGTATCGTCGCGCACCGTCTCGAACGCGCCGTGGACAAGGTTCGGCCGCGCCCAGGTCTGATAGAGATAGATCTCGGCATCGGGGTTCGCGTTGGGGTTCTCGAACGTTCCGCGACTGTTGCTGCATGTCCCCGCTGCGATCCCGGCCGCGACGCAGGCCGCCTGACGTTCTTCAATGGTGTCACCCGGAAAGGCATCGCGATAATGGATCGGCCCGATCGGGTCAGCCGAGCGGATGTAGTTCTCGATGATGTTCGAGAACTGGTAGAAGTATTCGGGGACCGAGCCGATTGCATTGCCGAAATCGTTGACCCGGTTCGCCAGCGGCTCAGAGCTTTGCTCCTGCAGCACCACCTTGTCCCATGACTGCAGCCCGATATTGCCCCGCAGATCCCAGTTCGCCGGATTGGTGTTCAGGAAATGCCCCCGAAGCGACGCCGCACTTCGCGCCGAAAGAAAGACATTGTAGTTCAGGCCAGCCTGATCGGTGAGTTGCTTGAAGATGCCCGCGACGCCGCCCCAGGGATGGTGCTGATAGGGGTTGCTGCCGGTCGTATCGGTGAAGTTTCCCCCGCGCTCGGGCGAGGTCAGATCGGTCACATTCTCGGCGTTGTAGTTCATCACCGGGTTGTGGTGCCCGAAACTGTAGCTGTTGCCGACAAACAGAACGTCGATCGGCGCCGCCTGCGCCATT
>JBJHCH010000029.1:0-34132 GCA_050485905.1 Paracoccaceae bacterium
GTGATAGACGCCCATGCCATTCAGGGTCTGCTCCAGCTTGGGACCAACACCCTTGATCTTTTTCAGATCGTCCGCGCCGCCAGCGCGCGCCGTCGTCAGCAGGGCAGGCTTTTTGCCCGCACCGGCAGTCGCGGGCGCCGGCTCCGCCGGCTTTTCGGCGGCAGCGGGTTTCTCGTCCGGCGCGGGGGCCTTTGTGCTCGTCGCCTTGGGCATATCGCTGCCGGACGCGGCCTTTGCCGCCTTGGGATCCTTCATGCCAAGCGCCTCGACCACCTTGTCCAGCGCGGGCTGCGCGGCCACGACGGCCGACTTCGCCTTCTGGGTGACTGTCTCGATCGCCTCTTCGACCATCGCCGCAGGCTGCACCGGTTCGGGCGCCGCGCCGGAACCCGTCCGTGGCACGGTCGGTGCCTGAACCACGGGCAGTTCGGCGCGCGTCAGCTTTACCTCGCCGGGCGCAGGCATCGGTCGACACAGCGTCCAACTCAGAAAGCCCCCACCAACAAGCAGAACGATGAACCCTATGAACGCACCCTGCATGAACGTGTATCCGCCCAACACCATCAGCAGCGACATCGCAACCAATCCACCCAGCGCACCGATGCCCCAGCATGACAGCGCGCAGACAAGTCCCCCACCCTTCGTCATCAGTCCGTCTCCCCGTGGTTATTTTTCGGCGCTCTGGTCCATCAGTTGGCGCGCCTGTTCCACCCAGCCATCGCGACTGGCACGGCCTTTGAATTCCTCGACATTCGCATCGACCCATGCCACCTCGTCTGCGGTCCATGTGGCCAGTTGGTCGTAGTGATAGAAGCCCATCGAGTTCAGCACGGCTTCCAGCTTTGGCCCGATCCCCTTGATCTTCTTCAGATCGTCGGGCTTGCCCTCGCGCGCCTCGGTCAGCATCACCGGACGCACCTCCTCGGCAGCCTCGATCACGCCGTTGGGCGCATCCGGCTTGCCGGGACTCCGGTTCGCCTTTGGCTTGCCCATCCAGGGTGTCAGCAGCGGCTCCTCGGTTCCGTCAATTCGCTTCACCGTGTCGCCAAGATCAAGCGCCCGCTGCACCGAGGCATTGACCTTGATGCTGGCATTGCGGAACGACTCGAGGCTGGTCAGCCCCCCCTTGGGCTCGGACGCGAAGCGACCGTTCTGCGGCCCCGGCTGCGGCACCTTGCCCGCAGCCAGATCGTCGATCAGCCTGGACAGGCTCTCGGCCGTCAGATCCTCATAGTAGTCCTTGCCGATCTGGGCCATCGGCGCATTGGAGCAGGCGCCCAGACATTCGACTTCTTCCCAGCTGAAGCGGCCATCGGCGGACAATTGATGCGCGCGTGCGGCAATCTTCTCCTTGCACACGGCGACCAAATCCTCGGCCCCGCAGATCATGCAGCTTGTGGTGCCGCAGATCTGTATATGTGCGACACTGCCGACAGGTTGCAGCTGGAACATGAAATAGAACGTGGCGACTTCCAGTGCCCGGATATAGGCCATGTCCAGCATCGACGCGACATGCTCGATGGCGGCCCGGCTGAGCCAGCCTTCCTGCTCCTGCGCGCGCCACAGCAGCGGGATGATCGCGCTAGCCTGCCGACCTTCGGGATACTTGGTCATCTGCGCCTCGGCCCAGGCCCGGTTCTCGGGCGTGAAGGCAAAGCTCTCGGGCTGGTCTGGGTGCAGGCGGCGCAGCATCAATTCACCCCGATCACTGACAACGGCCCGAGGTCAGCCTGATGCCGCCATCGTCGGCCGACATCAGCACCACCTCGCCACGCGCCATGAGTTGACCAACGATCTGCGTAAGCAGCGTCTCGTCAAAGCCAGTTTCCATATGCATCTGATTGGCCCGGTCGTCATTGTCCACCACGCAGCCAAGCCGCTCCAGCGCGGCGCGAAAGGCTGCCAACTGTTCGTCGGTCGCCCGATCCTGGGCATATGCCGGCGCGGCGAGCAGCGCCACCGTCAAGGCTGCAGCAATCCGGATCATACGCAATTCTCCGTCCTGAACCGCACGCTTTGCGGCCCTGCCAGTTCGATAAGACCGTCTGCAATCAGTTCTTCCGATATTGCCGTCAGTTCGGCCTCGTCGATCGCGGCGGCGGCTTGAATGCGATTGGCGTTCTCGGCCGTGATCACGCAGCCCTCAGCCTCGACCGCGGCAATCAGGCGCGATTTCGGGTCAGTCTGCGGCGCAGGGGCAGTGCCGCCTAGCATTGCTGGTGACTGGCAGGCCGCCAGGACGAACAGCACAAACACGGAACTCAGTCTCATCATCTGTCAATCTCTCCGAACACGACGTCCATGGTGCCGATGATGGCCGCCACGTCCGCCAGTTGATGCCCCTTGCAGACGTGATCCATCGCCTGCAGATGCAGGTAGCCCGGCGCACGAAGCTTGGCGCGATAGGGCCGGTTCGTGCCGTCGGCAACAAGATAGACCCCGAACTCCCCCTTCGGCGCCTCGACCGCGGCATAGACTTCACCGGCGGGAACATGAAATCCCTCGGTATAGAGCTTGAAGTGGTGGATCAGCGCCTCCATCGAGGTCTTCATCTCGGCGCGTGACGGCGGCGTCAGCTTGCCGCGGGCCAGAACATCGCCTTGACCTTCGGGGGCACGCAGCTTGGCGATCGCCTGCTTGATGATTGAGGTGGACTCGCGCATCTCGGCCATGCGGCAGAGGTAGCGGTCGTAGCAGTCGCCGTTCTTGCCGACCGGGATCTTGAAATCGAACTCGTCGTAGCACTCGTAGGGCTGCGAGCGGCGCAGATCCCAAGCCAAGCCGGACCCGCGCACCATCACGCCGGAAAAGCCCCATTTCTGGATCTCGTCCTCGCTCACCACGCCGATATCGGCGTTGCGCTGCTTGAAGATGCGGTTCTCGGTAAGCAACCCGTCGATATCATCCAGAACGCGCGGAAACTCGTCAGCCCACTGGTCGATGTCGTCGATCAGCGCGGGCGGCAGATCCTGATGCACGCCGCCGGGCCGGAAGTACGCCGCATGGAGCCGCGCCCCGCAGGCGCGCTCGTAGAAGACCATCAGCTTCTCGCGCTCCTCGAACCCCCAAAGCGGCGGGGTCAGCGCGCCCACGTCCATCGCTTGCGTGGTCACGTTCAGCAGGTGGTTCAGCACGCGGCCGATCTCGGAATAGAGCACCCGGATCAGGCTGGCGCGCCGCGGCACCTCAACCCCGGTCAGCTTCTCGATCGCCAGGCACCAAGCGTGTTCCTGGTTCATCGGCGCCACGTAATCCAGCCGATCCAGATAGGGCAGATTCTGCAGATAGGTGCGGCTTTCCATCAGCTTTTCGGTCCCGCGATGCAGCAGACCGATATGCGGATCGCAGCGTTCAACGATCTCGCCGTCAAGCTCCAGCACAAGCCGCAAGACACCATGCGCCGCAGGGTGTTGGGGGCCGAAGTTGATGTTGAAGTTCCGGATTTTCTGCTCGCCGGTCAGAACATCATCGAAACCCTTGGCGCCATCCATCAGCGTCTCTCCAGCTCTTGCAGCTTCATCGCCATGACCCACAGCAGGATCAGCGTCGCAATCGGGATGACCACGGCGAAAGCCCAGTTCTTGTTAACCCCGAAATGGGGGAGCAGCTTGAGTAGCGGGATGATCGTGGCGATGGTGAAGACCAGCCAGAGGATGAGTTCCATCAGCCTTTCGCCTCCTTCTTCTCGTCACCCGGCAGGATGTAGTCTGCCCCTTCCCAAGGCGACATGAAATCGAACTGCCGATACTCCTGCACCAGCTTCACAGGCTCGTAGACAACGCGCTTCTGCGCCTCATCATAGCGCACCTCGGTGTAGCCGGTCGTCGGGAAGTCCTTACGGAGCGGGTAGCCGCGAAAGCCATAGTCGGTCAGGATCCGCCGCAGATCCGGGTGGCCCGAGAACAGGATACCGAACATGTCGAATACCTCGCGCTCGAACCAGTTGGCACTGGGATGCGTGCCGGTGATCGACGGCACCATCGCGCCATCGCGCACGGCACATCTCAGCCGGATGCGGTGGTTCTGGTACATCGATAGCAGGTGATAGACGACGTCGAAGCGCGCCTCTCGCTCGGGGTAATCCACCGCCGTGATGTCCACCAAGGTCGAGAACTTGCTGCTCGGATCGGCCTTCAGCCAGCCGACGAAGGACGCGATGTTCGATGGCGCCACGGCCAACGTCAACTCGCCATGCGCAACCTCAGCCGCCAGAACGTCGTCGGGCCGCTTCAGTTCGATATGGGCGGCAAGTTCCTGCAAAGCCTCGGTCATTGCATTCCTATCGCGTCAGGGTGCCGGTGCGGCGGATCTTCCGCTGCAACTGAAGGATACCATACAGCAGCGCCTCGGCCGTTGGCGGGCAGCCCGGCACATAGATGTCCACCGGAACGATCCGGTCGCAGCCGCGCACCACCGAATAGCTGTAGTGGTAGTAGCCGCCCCCATTGGCACAGGATCCCATGCTTATCACGTAGCGTGGCTCGGGCATCTGGTCGTAGACCTTGCGCAGGGCCGGGGCCATCTTGTTGGTCAGCGTTCCTGCGACGATCATCAGGTCCGACTGGCGGGGGCTGGCTCGCGGCGCGGTCCCGAACCGCTCAAGGTCATAGCGCGGCATCGAGGTGTGCATCATCTCCACCGCGCAGCAGGCCAGCCCGAATGTCATCCAGTGCAGACTGCCGTTCCGCGCCCAGTTGATGATGTCCTCGGTAGTGGTCAGCAGGAAGCCCTTGTCCTGCAACTCGCGGTTCAGTTCGGCCGTGGCAACCTCGCGGTCGGGGCCGGCGGTGGCGGTCGTCACTCCCATTCCATCGCCCCCTTCTTCCACTCATAGGCAAAGCCCACGGTCAGCACCGTCAGGAATACCATCATCGACCAGAATGCCGCCATGCTGATCTCGCCAAAGGCCACGGCCCATGGGAACAGGAACGCGATTTCCAAGTCAAAGATGATGAACAGGATCGACACCAGATAGAACCGCACGTCAAACTTCATCCGCGCATCGTCAAAGGCATTGAAGCCGCATTCGTAGGCCGACACCTTTTCGGGGTCGGGCTTGCGCACGGCGATGACGATGGCCGACAGCATCAGGATCAGCCCCAGCCCGACGGCCAGTCCGAGGAAGATCAGGATCGGCAGGTATTCTCTCAGCAGGTCGTCCACCCGGCTGGCTCCTTCGCTCGCGGCTCATGCCCGCATCCGTTGGCTAGACTCGATTTAACCGTGCCGCCGGATATGGTCAACCGAAGGCGCCAGTGCGGCAGGGGCGATACCCCCACGTTCCTGCGATAATTGCAGGCCTCCAGCGCAATTATTTGTTTTCTCGCCACAAGGCGTTGCTGCACCGCAGCCACGTTTTCTGCGGCGCCGCGTTTCAGTCAGCCCAGACCGGCTTTCGGCGATCAAAGAACGCCCCGATTCCCTCGGCGGCTTCCGGCGACTCCCAGCGGCGCACCAACGCCTCGACCGTCTCGGCAATCACCGCCTCGTCAATCCTCGGCCCCAGTCGGCGGACCAGCGCCTTCGCCTCAGCCACGGCGCCGGGCGCGCAGGACAGATAGGGCGTGACCTCGGCCTCGACCGCGGGATCCAGGTCGGTCGCAGTCACGGCGCGCGCGAGCAGACCCAGTCGCACGGCCTCATCGGCGGCGAACCGGCGGGCCGAGAAGAACACCCGCCGTGCCATCGCCGCGCCGATCCGGGCGATGACATAGGGGCCGATGGTCGCCGGGATCAGGCCCAGCCGAGTCTCGGTCAGCCCGAACATCGCGGTATCGACCCCAACCGCTACATCGCAGACCGACATCATGCCGACGCCGCCGCCAAACGCCTGTCCCTGTATCCGCCCGATCAGCGGCTTCGGCAGGGTGTCCAGTGCCGAGAGCATCCGCGCCAGCGCGGTCGCGGCCTTCGCCCGAGTTGCGGCATCGGCGGCCATCTGAGCCCGCATCCAGTCCAGATCGCCGCCCGCGCAGAAACTCGCGCCCGCCCCGGTCAGCACCACGACGCGCACCGCCGGGTCGCGCGCCATTCGCGCCGCGGCCTCGGTCAGTTCCGCGATCATCGCTTCCGACAGCGCATTGTGCTTGTCCGCCCGGTTCAGCGTCAGTACCGCCACCCCGCGCCCGTCCACTGCAATCGAAACCGTCTGCATCACGCCCCCCGCATCGCCCGCGCCATCGCCGCCGCCTCGTCAATCACCGCCGGGTCAAGCCCTGTGTCATAGCCCCGCCCAGCCAGATACCCGGCCACCGCCTCGGTCGCCACGTTTCCCGCCGCCCCCGGCGCGTAGGGGCAGCCGCCCAGCCCTCCCACCGCCGCGTCGAACACGCGCAGCCCCGCCTCCAGCGCCACGCCGATATTCTCCAACGCACGGCCAGCGGTATCGTGAAAATGCCCAGCCAGCCGCTCCGCCGGCATCTCGCCCACCACCGCCGCCAGCATCGCCGCCACCGCCTCGGGCGTGCCCCGCCCGATCGTGTCGCCCAGGCTGACCTCACCGCACCCCATCTCGCGCAGCGCCGCGACGACCCGCGCCACCGCCCCCGGCGGGGTCGGCCCGTCAAAGGGGCAGTCGGTCACGCAGGAGACGTAACCGCGCAGCGACACCCCCGCCGCCAGCACCCGCTCCGCCACCGGCGCGAACCGCTCGAAGCTCTCGGCGATGGTGCAGTTCAGGTTGGCCCTCGAAAACCCCTCGGAGGCCGAGGCGAAGATCGCCACCTCGTCCGCGCCCGCCGCCAGCGCGGCGTCAGCCCCGCGCAGGTTCGGCGCCAGCGCCGCGTAGCGCACGCCCGGCGCGCGGGCGATGCCGGCCAGCACCTCGGCGCCGTCGGCCATCTGCGGCACCCATTTCGGGCTGACGAAGCTCGCCACCTCGATCCGCCGGAACCCCGCCCGGCTCAGGCAGTCCACCAGCGCGATCTTTTCGGCTGCAGGGATCACGCGGGGTTCGTTCTGCAACCCGTCGCGGGGGCCGACCTCGTAGATCTCGACCGCGCGGCTCATTCCGCCTCCAGCCGGATCAGCGCCGCCCCGGCCTCGACCTGCGTGCCTGCGTCCACCAGCACCTCGGCCACCACGCCGTCGCGCGCGGCCATCAGCGTATGCTCCATCTTCATCGCCTCCAGCACCGCCAGCCGCTCGCCCGCCGCCACCGCCTGCCCGGCCGCCACGAACACCGCCTTCACCAGCCCAGGCATGGGCGACAGCGTGACATCCGCCCCCGCGCCCGCCGCGCCGATGCGGTCCAGCGGATCGGGGACAGCGAAGCTGACGCACCCACCATCGAAGACATGCACGGCCCCCTGCCCGATGACGACCTTCGGCGCCTTGGCCCCGTCGATCCACCAGCCATCCGCCCGCCGCTCGGCCCGGTGCGCCTGCCCGTCGATCTCCACCACCGCCGCATCCGGCCCCTCGACCAGCAGCGCCGCCGTCACCTCGCCCACCGTCACCGCGCGCCGCAGCGGCGACCAGAGCGTGAATCCGGCCAGCCGCCCCGCGCCCTGCCACAGCCCCGCCACCGCCAGCACCGCGGCCACCGCGACGGCCGGGCGCGGAGCGGCCTCGGACACCAGCACCTCCAGATCCCGCGCGATCAGCCCGGTATCCACATCTCCCGCCGCGAACCCCTCATGCCGGGCCAGCGCCCCCAGGAAGGCCAGGTTCGTTACCGTCCCTGCAACTTCCGTCCGCGCCAGCGCATCCGAGAGTTGCCGCAGCGCCGCCGCCCGCGTCGGGCCGTGCACGATCACCTTGGCGATCATCGGGTCGTACCACGGGCTGATCGCATCCCCCGTCCGCACGCCGCTGTCCGCCCGCACGCCGGGCGGAAACTCCAGATGCTCCAGCCGCCCGGTCGCGGGCAGGAAGCCTGCCGGCACATCCTCGGCGTAAAGCCGCGCCTCGAAGGCGTGGCCACTGATCGACAGATCCTCCTGTCGGCAGGGCAGCCGCTCGCCGCTGGCGACCCGCAACTGCCATTCCACCAGATCGACGCCAGTGATCGCCTCTGTCACCGGATGCTCCACCTGCAGCCGGGTGTTCATCTCCATGAACCAGAACCGGTCCTCGCGCAGCCCCTCGCTGGCATCGACGATGAACTCGATGGTGCCCGCGCCGGCATAGCCGATGGCCTCAGCCGCCCGCACGGCGGCCGCCCCCATCGCCTTGCGCATCCCCGCCGGCATCCCCGGCGCGGGCGCTTCCTCGATCACCTTCTGGTGGCGGCGCTGCAGGCTGCAATCCCGCTCGAACAGATGCAGCGCCGACTGTCCGTCGCCGAAAACCTGCACCTCGATGTGTCGCGGCTTCTCGATATATTTCTCGATCAACACCGCATCATTGCCAAATGCCGTCGCCGCCTCGCCCCGGCAGCTTTCCAGCGCCGCCGCGAACTCCGCCGCCTGCTCCACCCGGCGCATCCCCTTGCCGCCGCCACCCGCCACCGCCTTGATCAGCACCGGATAGCCGATGGCGTCCGCCGCGCCGGCCAGATGCTCGGCATCCTGATTGTCGCCGTGATAGCCCGGCACCACCGGCACGCCCGCCTTGGTCATCAGCGCCTTGGCCGCATCCTTCAGCCCCATCGCCCGGATCGCATCTGCCGAAGGCCCGATGAAGACCAGCCCCGCCGCGGTCACCGCATCGACGAAATCCGGGTTCTCCGACAGGAAGCCGTAACCGGGATGGATTGCCTGCACGCCGGTGGCCTGCGCCGCCGCGATGATCGCCGCGCCCCGCAGGTAGCTGTCGGCCGGACGCGGCCCGCCGATATGCACCGCCTGATCGGCCATCGCCACATGCTTTGCGCCCGCATCGGCGTCGGAATAAACCGCCACCGTCGCCACGCCCAGCCGGCGGCAGGTCTCGATGATCCGGCAGGCGATCTCGCCCCGGTTGGCGATCAGGATCCGGTCGAACACGCCGCGCCCCCCGCAAAATCCTCGACCACGCGGAACTCCTCCCAGATCAGCGGCATGTCGGGCGCGAAGCTGCCAAGCCGGCGGTAATAGCGTTCATGGTCCGCACGCCAGCCGTCCAGATCGGCGTTCTCGCCCTCCAGCACGGCCAGATCCCAGGTCATCTCGTCGAACCGCAGAGGCACCAGCCGCACCGTCTCGATCACCAGCGCCGCCCGCCCTGCGGCATCCAGCGAGATGTCCCGGCGCCCCACGACCGGCGCCGCCGCGCCGGCCTCGATCTCGGCCAGCGCCGAACAGGTCGCCCGCTTCCGCCCCGCCCGCACCAGTGCCAGCAACTTGGCTGTCAACTCCGGCGTGTCCCCGAAACGAAAGGTCTGCGCACCGGGATAGCGCGCCAATGCGTCCTCAACGGGTATTGCCATGCCGTCCTCCGCTTCCGGGGTCAGCACCAGCCGCCGCGCTGCCCCCCGCCATAGGCCCGACCATACCCCGCCGCGATCATCGTCTGCGCCACCGGCACCCCGTCGATCGACAGCGCCGCCAGCCGCCGCTCGTAGCGGTCGAGCCGCCCGTGCTGCACGGTCAGCAGCTCGCCCTCGGCCAGCAGGCGGCGCAGATGCCACGTCGCCGCCACCGCCTGAGCGTATTCCCCGGCGCATTCGGGGCCGAACAGTTCCGGCGCGTCGAAGCCGGTCAGCCGCACTCGCTCCATTCCGTAGTCCGGGCACCACAGCGTCACCGTGTCGCCATCCACCACCCGCAGCACCCGACAGCCGTCGGTTCCCTTCGCGCCGAAGCCCGCGTTGATCGCATCCGCGCCATAGGGCACGACGAACCAGCCCAGCCCGGCCAGCAGCATCACCACCTTCAGGTAGAAGCGCGGATCGGCCAGCCGCCAGCGCCCGCCGGGGCGATGGATGCGGCTGGGCGGCCGGCGCCGACGGGACCGGCCAGGGGGAATGACACTGCGCCTGTTCATCGCCGCCATCATGGGGCCGGCCGCCGGTGCTGGCCATCCCCGCCGCGACGTGGCCGTACGGCCCGTTGCGCGACCGCCGCACCACCGGTCGCAACGTATGCACGTGATATGCACGCAGGATGCACGTAAGTTGCATGTGCATGCTCACATCCGAAAGACGCCGAACCGGGTCGGCGGAATCGGTGCGTTCAGCGCCGCCGACAGCGACAGCGCCAGCACCTGACGGCTCTTGCGCGGGTCGATCACCCCGTCGTCCCACAGCCGGGCCGAGGCATAGAGCGGGTGGCTCTGCCGCTCGAACATCTCGATGGTCGGGCGCTTGAACTCGGCCTCCTCCTCGGCCGACCAGCTACCGCCAGAGCGTTCAATTCCCTCACGTTTCACCGTCGCCAGCACGCCCGCCGCCTGCTCTCCGCCCATCACCGAGATGCGGGAATTTGGCCAGGTCCACAGGAAGCGCGGCTGATAGGCCCGCCCTGCCATGCCGTAGTTCCCGGCCCCGAACGAGCCGCCTACCAGCATCGTGATCTTGGGTACCGACGTTGTGGCAACGGCGGTGACCATCTTGGCCCCGTGCCGCGCGATCCCCTCGTTCTCGTACCGCCGGCCTACCATGAAGCCAGTGATGTTCTGTAGGAATACCAATGGGATGGATCGCTGACTGCACAACTCCACGAAATGCGCGCCCTTCACCGCGCTTTCCGAAAACAGCACCCCGTTGTTGGCCACGATCCCCATCGGGCAGCCCATCACATGGGCGAAACCGCAGACTAGAGTCTCGCCGAACCGCGCCTTGAACTCGTCGAACCGGCTGCCATCGACGATCCGCGCGATCACCTCGCGGATGTCATAGGGCGTGCGCAGCCCCGCCGGCACGACGCCCAGGATTTCATCCGGATCGTACGCTGGTTCTTCCGAGCTGATCCACTGCACCGTGTCGGGCTTCGCGCGGTTCAGGTTGCCTACCGCCCGCCGCGCCAGCGCCAGCGCATGGGCGTCATCCTCGGCCAGATAATCCGCCACGCCCGAAAGGCGCGTATGCACGTCGCCCCCGCCCAGATCCTCGGCGCTCACCACCTCTCCCGTCGCGGCCTTGACCAGCGGCGGGCCGGCCAGAAAGATCGTGCCCTGATCGCGCACGATGATCGACACATCCGCCATCGCCGGCACATAGGCGCCCCCGGCGGTGCAGGACCCCATCACCACCGCGATCTGCGCGATGCCCTTCGCGCTCATCTGCGCCTGGTTGTAGAAGATCCGGCCGAAATGGTCGCGGTCGGGGAACACCTCGTCCTGGTTCGGCAGATTGGCCCCGCCGCTGTCCACCAGATAGACGCAGGGCAGATGACATTCCTCGGCTATCTCCTGCGCGCGCAGGTGTTTCTTCACGGTCAGCGGATAGTAGGTCCCGCCCTTCACGGTGGCGTCGTTGGCGACCACCATCACCTCCTGCCCCATCACCCGGCCGATGCCGGCGATCACACCCGCGGCCGGTGCATCATCGCCGTAAAGCCCGTGCGCGGCCGTCGCGCCGATCTCCAGAAACGGCGATCCAGGATCCAGCAGCCCCGCCACCCGCTGCCGCGGTGGCATCTTCCCGCGCGACACATGCCGGGCCAAGGCGCGTTCGCCTCCGCCCGCAGCGGCCTGCGCCGCGGCCTGTGCAATCTCGTCCAGCGCGGCCAGATGCGCATTGCGGTTGGTTCGGAACGCCTCGGAACTGGAAATGGCGTCTGACTTCAGGCGCATGTCACGGCCCCTCCATCGCCATCAGTTCGATCGTGCGCTCTGCCGTCATGCTCATCAGGCAGTTGGCCGCCGCCACCCGCCCCAAAGTGCCCTGCCCATAGCGCGCTGCCTGCATCGTGCAATCGGCATCCCGAAAGGTGATCCAGGCCCGCTGGGCAGCAAGCAGCGTCGCCTCGCGCGTCAGATCCTCGCTCAACACATCGCCGCTCGCGTCCTGCATCCGGAACAGCGCCATGATCGCGTCGTATTGCGCGTTAAGCATACCGTCCCAGGCGGAGGCTTCCTCGGCGATGCACTCGGTCATGCCCTGGGTCGTCTCGCCGTCGTCACGGGCCTCCATGCACGAACTCGAGACCGTCCCGATACAGTCCCCCGGCACATCCGCATCCGCCAGACAGGCGCGGATTTCGTCTGCCTGCTCGGCCGTCGCGCCCAGTGGCAGCATCAGGAACAGGGCCAGCCACCTCATGCCCCTGCCCCCATCAGTTCGCGCCCGATCAGCATGCGCCGGATCTCGCTGGTGCCTGCGCCGATCTCCATCAGCTTGGCGTCGCGGAACAGGCGGCTGACCGGCGCGTCGGCCAGAAACCCGGCCCCACCCAGCGCCTGCACCGCCTGATGCGCCTGCACCATCGCCTGTTCGCTGGAATAGAGCACGCAGGCCGCCGCATCGGCCCGCGTCACGGCACCCCGGTCACAAGCCTTCGCCACCTCGTAGACATAGGCGCGGGCCGTGTTCATCGCAGTATACATGTCCGCTATCTTGCCCTGCATGAGCTGGAAGTTTCCGATCGGCTGGCCGAACTGCCGGCGCTCGCGCAAATAGGGCATCACCTCGTCCAGACAGGCGGCCATGATGCCGGTGCCGATCCCCGAAAGCACAACCCGTTCATAGTCGAGGCCCGACATCAGCACCCGCACGCCGCGCCCCTCCTCGCCCAGCACGTTCTCGAACGGCACCTCGCAATCGTCGAAGATCAGTTCGGCCGTGTTCGATCCGCGCATCCCCAGCTTGTCGAAATGCGGGCTGGAGGTGAATCCCTTCATACCGCGTTCGACCAGAAAGGCGGTGATCCCCTTCGACCCGGCCTCGGGGTCGGTCTTGGCATAGACCACCAGCGTCGCGGCATCGGGGCCGTTGGTGATCCAGTATTTCGTGCCGTTCAGCGTATAGTAGCCGTTCTTCTTCTCGGCCCGCAGCTTCATCCCCACCACGTCCGACCCGGCACCTGCCTCGGACATGGCCAGCGCGCCCACATGCTCGCCCGAGGTCAGCTTCGGCAGGTATTTCCGCTTCTGTTCCTCGGTGCCGTTCAGACGGATCTGGTTGACGCACAGGTTGCTGTGCGCCCCATAGGACAGGCTGACAGAGGCCGAGGCGCGGGCGATCTCCTCGACCGCGATGACATGGGCCAGATAGCCCATGCCCGCGCCGCCGTATTCCTCGTCCACGGTGATCCCCAGCAGGCCCAACTCGCCCATCTCGCGCCACAGGTTGGCGGGAAAGATGTTGTCACGATCCACCTGGGCGGCAATCGGCTTCACCCGCTCCTGCGCCCAGCGGTGCACCATGTCTCGCAGGGACGCGATATCCTCGCCCAGATCGAACGGCATCGAGGCCATGAACATGCCCCGTCCTCCCCCTTATTGAACGCTCGTTCAATAAATATCAGTCCCACGGGATTCGGTCAACGACAGCAAAAGCCGCCGAAACCTTTGGCCCAGTTCAGGACTCGGGCGCAGCCGGGCGCTCCTTGCCCTCGCGCGCCACGGCCCAGCCGTTCAGCCAGGCAAGCCCCGCGAGTGACAGCCCCAGCCCCAGAAACGCGCCCACCCGCAACAGCCCGTCCAGTTCGGCCGCATCGATCAGAAACGCCTTGGCCGCGGCCAGCCCGGCCAGCACAAGCCCCAGCTTGCGCAGATCGGGGCGTGCGCTCAGCATGGCCCGCGCCAGCAGCACCGCGCCCACCACCAGCAGCGCAAAGGTATAGGCGTAAAGCTCCCCCTGTTCGAACCCGCGCATGATCCGCAGATCCGGCCCCTGCCACAGATGCCGGATCGCGCTGGCCAGCCAGACCGCACCCAAGGCCCAGCCCGCCGCCCACAGCCACCGCCAGCCCGACAGCGCGACCATCAGCACCGCGGGAAACAGATAGGCCAGCAGCAGGTCGTTCAGCACCGGCCAGCCAACCACCCGACCGACGAACGGCCACTCGCCGAAAACCGGCGAGGCCGGGAACACCACCGCGGCGATCAGCGCCACCGCGGCCGCCACGCCAAGAACCCAGGCGAGGGCCAGCCGCAGGCGGCGCAGGATCGGCATCTCGGCGCGACGCACCTGAACCCAGGCCAGCGCGATCAGCACACCGGCCTGAAGCCCCAACTGGGCATGGGGGCCGATCGCGTCGGGCAGCACCCGCGCGATGACGATCCCCGCGGCAATCGCGGCGCTGGCAAGCAGCCCGGTTTCCACCACCAGCCGCGCGTATCGGCGCAACGGGTCGTCCCCCAGCGCCCGGATCAGCCAAAGCGCTGCCAGCGGCCCCGCCAGCGTCGCCAGGACAGAGGCCAGCATCTCGGCCACGCCCGCCCACTCCAGATGCCAGCCCAGTCCGGGGTCCAGCACCAGCCGCCATGCCAGCGCCAGCGAGGCGAGGATCAGGAACGCCCCCAGCGCGGGGATGTCGAAACGCCGGTCCATCGCCGCAGCAGAAGCCATCAGAACCGCCAGCGCCACGGTCAGCGCCGCCTGCCCCAGCACCAGCATCAGCCCCAGCGCCACCAGCGCGAATGCCGCCGCGGCCGAGGCGCCAAGCCGCGGCCCGCCCCCGCCATCGCGCGCGGCGTAGCGCAGCGCCAGCGTGGTCGCCAGCGCGGCAAGCGCCATCGCATGCAGCGCCCAGGGATAGCTGCCCAGCACCGCCGCAGGCTGCCAGGTCGTCTCCATCGCCACCAGCGCGCCGCCGGGCAGGCACAGTCCCGCCAATGTCCAGGGCGCATGGCGACCGGGCGCCTCGGCCTCGCCGCGACGGATCATCGCCAGCCCGGCAAGCACGGCAAGGCCCAGCACCATGCCGGCCTGCAACGGCATCGGCGATTCCGGCAGTCGCTCCACTGCGAACGCGCCAAAGACCGGGCCGTGGCTCCAGGCCTGCCAGACGATCCACAGCGGCAGGGCCAGCACCGGCAGCACCATCTGGTCGGCCAGCGCCGGCGCCCGCAGGCACCATAGCGCGATCAGCACCGCCAGCACTGTCAGCGCCACCGGCCCCGCCAGACCGGGAACCATCAGCGCAACGCCAAAGGCGGCGACAGCCGATGCCACGAAACTGGCCCGCACCCCGCGCGCCGGTCGCGCCCGGCCCAGGGCGCGCGGCCCATCGACCAGCGGGGCGATGTAGCCAAAGGGCAACGTCATCGCCGCGCCAGCCACGGCCAGCACCCCCAGCGCGAATCCCAGCGCGTCGCCCCCGGCCACACGCCAGAGGATCATCGCGGCCAGCGGGCCAGCCAGCGCCAGCCACGTCACCCAACCCCAGCGCCACCGCGCATCGATCCCCATTCCGGCCAGCGCCAGCAGCGCGAAATAGCCGAACAGCGCCGGGGGCGGCGGCCCGCCCCCGCCCAGCAGAAACGGCACCGCCGTTCCCGCCACCAGTCCCAGCGCCGTCAGCATCGGCCCGTGCAGCCAGCCCAGGGCGATGGCCGCCAGCGACAGCAACGCCAGTGCCAGCAGCGCCACGACGGGCGAGACCATTTCATAAAGATGCAGCGCGGCCAGAACCGCGGCCATGGCGATGACAAGCCCCGCGCCGGTCAGCGTCGCAGGCAGGATCAGCCCGGCCAGCGGGCGGCGGCGCAGCCACTCGCCCCCCGCCGCAAGCACCCCGCCCATAAGCAGCGCCAGCAGCACCCGCGCCTGTGGCGTCAGCAGCCCGGTTTCAACCGCATATTGCACCAGAAACACACCCGACAGCACCAGCGCCGCACCGGCTGCGGGATATATCCAGTGATCGCGCAGCCAGGCCCCCAGCCGGGCAAAGGCATCCTCGGCCCGTCCCGGCCTGCCGGACCCTTTTCCGGCATCGACCGGCGTGCCGGTCCCGGTGGCAGCAGCCTCCTCAGGCGACGCGCCCACGGCGGGCATCGCTCCGGCGCGCCGGGCCTGCCCCCAGGGCGAGCGGTCGGGTGCGGCATCGCCGGACTCGGCCGCCCCACCGTCAGGCAGTGTCGGGCTTTCCGCGCCGGGCTCCGCCACGCGGTTCTGGTCGCGCAGCGCCGCCAGTTCCCGCTCCAACCGCGTGACCCGCGACCGTGCGCTCAGCGCAACCCAAAGCGCCCAGCCACCGATCAGAAACGCAAGAAGTTCCATGACGCCATTTCCCCGATCCAAGGGTTTCCGACTGGCCCGCCTTTGCGCGCAGCGTGACGCAGGTCAGACAGCGGATCAAGCGGCGCGATGGGGTGATCAGCGGGGGCCTGCGGACTTCGCGTCCTCGAGGTTGATTGCCAAGCAGGTGTCGCGGGGATGGATCGGCATTGAGGGCTATCTGCTCGGGACGCTCGCCAACAATTATACTGTCAGCCATCGATCGCGCTCCGGCTCCGGCTTGCACCACAAATGCGGCGACCACGCTCTTGAGCCGCCGATGTCATGCGCAGCCAGCAGGCCGCGCGGCCGCCCACAGGTTCGGTCGCTGATCACGGCGCTTGATCGCCTCGTTCGGATTAAGCAGACAGACGCGCGCCGGCTTGCACCACGGCGCGCGCCTCGGCGACGATTTCCCGTACGATATCCGCGGCCGGCTGCTTGTGCAGAACCAGGCCGACGCACTGCCCCGCGCAGAGCGGCATGGCCTCGATGTCGCCGGTGAGCTCGGCCCACCGATCGCCGTGCGTCGCACTGAGTTGGTGATGATCGCGACGCGGGTCGTATAGCGGAGCGCCCCCGTGAATCGCTCGAAAAGTTGACTTCGAATACCTAAGCCACAGAAACAAATTTGAAGGTCACATGAAGCTCGAACCAAGGATCAGTTGAACACCAGCACGCCCAAGAACTCCCGTCAGGGAAGATCACTCTTCCTGGGACGAGCCCCTGAGTTTTCGGCCATCTGAGACACCTCCTCACACCGCCAGGAATCGACACCCCAGCCTTCGGGTGAGATCAGGGCGAGCTCTGGTCCGGCGGCATAGATGCAGGGAATGGGCAGGGCTGGCACGAAGTCATGGACCCGCTCCTCGCAACTGTTGGCCGCGAGGGTCTCGCACAGGATGAATACGATCCGCATCATGGCCCGGCCACCGCGGCCAGGCCGGCGAAGCCCAGAAGCGCCACGCCGCACAGTCGGTTGATGAGTCGCACCATCTGCGGGCTGGTCTTCAATACGCGCGCGGAGAAGACACAGGCGGCGGCGATCGGCAGCGCCCCGCCAAGCAGCACTGCGGCGCTGGCGATCGCAATGGAGGCGGCATCAAGGCGCTCCACATCGACGAATTGCGGCAAGAGCGCGAACATGAACAGCAGATTCAGCGGGCTCGACAGGCCGAGCGCCAGACCCAGCGAGGCATCGCCAAGCCGAAGCCGCCCGATCACCGGCGCCCGTGCCGAGGACTGCACCGTGATCATCGTCATCGCCAGCATCACCAGAACTGCCAGCCCGGCAATGCGCAATGCCTCCCGCGCCTCGCCGGTAAGCGACACGATCCCCATGATCATCGTCCATGAAACCACCAGAAGGAACACTTTTGATGCCGCGATCCCCAGCGTGACTTGCAGGCCGCTCTGCAGGCCGTTCATTGCGGCCCGGCTGCTGGCAACCAGGATGCAGGGTCCCGGTGCGGCCGAATTTGCCGCTGCCGCGCCGACGAGAGCCACTGTCATGAGAGCGTCCATCGCACCGCACCTCATGCAAGCGCTGCGGCCGAAAACGCCGCAAGACCAAGGAGCGCAACCCCACTGACGCGCGTCACCCTTCGTGCCCAGCCGAATCCAAGGCGCCCGGAGCGAGCGCCGAGCGCGCTGACCGCGAGCATCGGGATCGTGGTGATCACCAGAATCGCCAGGGTCACCAGCGCCAGATCGCTGGTCGAGGCCGCCGCAAAATCGACGAACTGCGGCAGGAGCGCGAGCAGGAAGATCAGATGCACCGGACTCGTCAGTCCCGTGGCGAGGCCACCGCCGATATCACCCAACCAGCCCTGAGCCAGCCGCCCGGCGCGCAGACCCGGCTCGGCGACCGCCTCGACGCCCGACCCGATCAGCATTGTGAGTGCCAAACCGACAAGAACGCAGATGCCCAAGACGCGCAGCACCGCCAGACCGCTTTCCGACAGGCTCAGCGCCCCGGCCATCACGGCCCAGACCACCGCGACCAGCATCAGCGTAGCCAAAGCCATGCCCAGGCTGACCTGGACGCCCGCACCAAGGCCCCGCGCCGCAGACCGGCCCAGGGCCAGCATCAAGCCGGGACCAGGTATCACCGAATTCACCGCCGTCGCGGCCAGAAGCGCGAGCAGGCAAACCGCGGTCATCGCGCCGATCCCCGGCACTGCCAATCGAAGCTCCCGCCGCATACCGGTGCGATACGGGTGTGCCGCGTCCTGTCGCGTGCAAGCGACCGCCCGCATCGGGCCGAACCGCCAACGGTGCCAGTCTGCCGCCAGTTCGTTCTGCGATGTTTCACATGGCGCTCCCGTTGCCTGGTGTCGCGCATTCGACCTGCTGCGATCCCGCAAGCCGGGACCGAAGGAATCATGCGCACCCGGCGTCAAACGAGCGTCATCTGGGTGTGAATTGGGTGTCGGACGCCGACGCCTTCAGGATCATGGCCAAAAGCGTCAGGTTGAACGGCGGCGCCCCGCCGGAATCACCGGCGATACCGCAGAAGACAGAGCTTGGGGCAGAGGCCCAGATCCAGGCAAATCCATCCCGCGCGATCAAGCCATCGCTTGATCCGAACCTCTATGCCGAGCGGCACAAGGTCGAGAATTTCTTTCAGAGGATCAAACGCTTCCGCCGCATCGCCCTGCGCTGCGAGAGAACGCTAACCAGCTTCATGGGATCCGTCTTCCTCGTCTCAGCCCTCGACTGGCTAAGATGAATGCAGACACGACCTAGGGGGCGTTCTGAGACCGGCTTGGGATGCACGGCAGATGCACGCAAAACATACGTGGATGCACACCCCGGTTTCAGCCCCGGCGCACCCGGTTCACATGCCCCATCTTGCGCCCCGGCCGTGCCTCGGCCTTGCCGTACAGATGCACCTGCGCACCGCTTTCCCGCGCAATCTCGGGCACTCGCAGCACGTCATCGCCGATCAGATTCTCCATCTCCACATCGGCATAGCGCCCCCCATCCCCCAGCGGCCAGCCGGCGATGGCGCGGATGTGCTGCTCGAACTGATCTACGGCGCAACCGGCCTGCGTCCAGTGACCCGAATTGTGCACACGCGGCGCAAATTCGTTCACGATCAACCCCTTGGCGGTCACGAACAGCTCCACCCCGATGACGCCGACATAGTCCAGCGCAGTGAGGATCCGCGCTGCGATCAGCACCGCATCCGACCGTTGCGCCGCCGACAGCCGCGCCGGAACCGTCGTCCGCCGCAGGATGCCGCCCTCATGCAGGTTCTCGCCGGGGTCATAGGCCGCAACCGACCCATCCAGCCCCCGCGCCGCGATCACCGAAACCTCATGGCTGAACTCGACAAACCCTTCCAGCACCGATGCCGCCCCACCGACCGCATCCAGCGCCCCCACCGCCCCATCGCGCGATGCAATCCGCACCTGCCCCTTGCCGTCATACCCCAGCCGCCGCGTCTTCAGGATCGCGGGCACCCCCACGGCGTCGATGGCGGCCATCAGGCTGTCATGATCCTCGACTGGAGCGAACGGTGCAACCGCCAGCCCAAGCCCCTGAAGAAAAGCCTTTTCTTCCAGCCGGTCCTGGCTGGTGGCCAGCGCCCCGCGCCCCGGCCGGATCGGGCGCAGGGCCTCTATCGCGTCCAGCGCGGCGGCGGGCACATTCTCGAACTCATAGGTCACGACGTCGACGGACTGCGCGAACGCGGCCAGCGCAGCGGCATCGTCATAGCCCGCCGTCGTCACCCGATGCGCCACCTCGCCCGCGGGTGGATTCGGAGCGGGCTCGTAGACATGGCACCGATACCCCAGCCGGCTCGCCGCGACCGACAGCATCCGCCCCAACTGCCCGCCGCCCAGTATTCCGATCACCGCGCCGGGCGGCAGTTCACGCATCGCCCGGCACCTCGGGGATCGAGGCCGACAGATCCGACCGCCAGCGTTCCAGCCGCAGCGCCAGTTCGGCATCGCTCAGCGCCAGGATCTGCGCCGCCATCAGCCCCGCGTTCATCGCCCCCGCCGCGCCGATCGCCATGGTCGCCACCGGATAGCCGCGCGGCATCTGGACGATGGAATACAGGCTGTCCAGCCCGCGCAACGCCTCGGTCTGCACCGGCACGCCGATCACCGGCAGGCGGGTCTTCGACGCCATCATGCCGGGCAGATGAGCCGCCCCGCCCGCGCCCGCGATGATCACATGCAGCCCGCGCCCCACCGCATCGCGCCCGTAATCCCACAGCCGGTCAGGCGTGCGGTGGGCCGAGACGATGCGCACCTCATGCGGCACGCCCAGCTCGTCCAGCACCTCTGCCGCCGCGCGCAAGGTGGGCCAGTCCGACTGACTGCCCATGACGATCCCGACCCGTGGCTCCGACATCCTGCCCCCCGCGCTTCACGAAGGGCGCACTATAGCCGCCGCGCGGGCACGGGCAATGCGGTCAGGCGATGATATCCGGGGTCAGGATATCCTCGATCCGCGCGATCTTGTCCTTCAGCGCGAGTTTCTGCTTCTTCAGCCGCCTGAGCGTCAGCTGGTCGGCGCGGGTCATCGAATCCAGCGCCTCGATCGCATCGTCCAGATCGCGGTGTTCGCGCTTCAGCACCTCCAGCTTCACGCGCAGCACGTCTTCGGAATTCAGTTCCATGGGGGCATTCATCTCGGCCGTGCCTCTTGTCCTTGGGTTGCGAGTCGCAATCGTAAACCGGCGTCAGGATACCCATTTTCCCCCGTTGCGGAAAGTTTTTCGGCCACCCCCGTCCCCTTGTCGCGGCCCCCGGCGCGCCCCATATCATTGGTCGGGCCGCCGGATTCGGGGCCATCGATACCGCAACGTCGCTTCATCAAGGGCTTGCAAGATGACGAAACAGACCTTCGGCGCCCACCCGTTCCTGCTGGGCTTCGAGCAATTGGAACGGCTGGTGGAGCGGACGGCAAAGTCCGGCAGCGACGCTTATCCGCCGTTCAACATCGAACAGCGCGGCGACGCCGCCTATCGCATCACGCTGGCCCTTGCCGGGTTCCGGGAAGAGGAATTGTCGATCACGGTAGAGGATCGGCAACTCGTCGTCCGCGGCCGTCAGGGCGACGATGACGACGGACGCGTGTTCCTGCACCGGGGGATCGCGGCCCGCGCCTTTCAGCGCGCCTTTGTCCTGGCAGAGGGGGTCGAGGTTTCGGGCGCGGTGATGGAAAACGGGCTGCTGCACATCGACCTAGCCCGTGTCGTCCCCGACCCGGTGGTGCGCACAGTAAAGATTTCGAAAGGATAGGAGGCAGGCATGGACGCGAAACTCGATCTCGAAAAAGTCACGGGCGACGGCGCCCGCCCAATCGTCTATGTCCGCGCCGTGCAGGTGTCCGACCTGCCAGAGGAACTGCGCGATCAGGCTGGCGGCATCGAGACGGTCTATGCCGTCCATGACGCCGATGGCGAACGCCTTGCCCTGGTCCGCGACCGGCAACTGGCCTTCATCCTCGCGCGGCAGAACGACATGGCCCCGGTCAACGTTCACTGACCCCGCAGCCGCCGGGTCTTCTGGCGCCCGTCAGTGAACGGGCGCCACCGAATCCACCACATCGAACAGCGTCTTCATCTTCACCGGCTTGCCGATGAAGCCGCAGAACCCCGCCTGTTCGCATTCGACCCGCTGCGCGGTCGTGTCGTTGGCGGTGACCGCCACGATGCGCGGGGTCGGATCTCGCATCAGATCCGCAATGCGCAGCGCCGCCTCGATCCCGGTCATGTTCGGCATGTTGATGTCCATCAGGATCAGCGCCGGCCCGACCTCGGCCGCCTTCTTCAGCGCCTCCAGCCCGTCCGCTGCCTCGATCACCCGATAGCCCCGCGTTTCCAGCATGCTGGCCAGCACGAACCGATTGGTCCTGTCGTCATCGACGACAAGGATGACGGGTGCCTCGTTCTCTGCGATACCGCTCATGCCGCATCCTCCATTCTGGTAAGTTCCTCCGGCGCCGTCTCCAACGAGACGGACAGGGTAAATGTGGCGCCCTTTCCGGGCGCGCTGCGAACGGTCAGCGACCCGCCCATCAGTTCCGCGATCCGCCGCGATATCGACAGTCCCAGGCCAAGCCCGCCGGTCATCCGCGACGTCTTGGCCTCGCCGCGCGAGAAGGTCTCGAAGATCTGGCTCTGAATCGAGACCGGGATGCCCGGCCCGGTGTCGGCGACGCTCAGCGAAAGCTGCATCATGCCAAAGCGTTCACGCGCGGTCAGGGTCACGCTTACCGATCCCCTTTCGGTGAACTTGATCGCATTGCCCAGCAGGTTGACGGCAATCTGGCGCAGCGCCACCCGGTCGCCCATCACATGGGTATCCACCGGCCCCTTGACCGACAGCGTCAGGTGAAGCCCCTTGCGCTCTGCCTGCGGCCCGGCCAGCGCGACGACCTCGCGCAGCATCTCGGCCGGTTTCAGCGGCGCGGCGGACAGATGCGCCTGCCCGGATTCCACCTGCCCGAATTCCAGCAGCCGCTCGATCATCTCCACCTGCGATTCCGCCGACCTGTTGGCCACGTCCAGAAACGCCCTCTGCTTGTCGGAAAGCTCGGTCGTCGCCAGCAGATCCAGCATCCCCACGATGCCGTTCATCGGGGTGCGCAATTCATGGCTCAGGGTGGCGATGAACTCCGCCTTGGTCCGGTCCGCGCCCTCGGCGGCCAGCAGCGCGCGCTCCAGCCGTGCGGCCAGCCGGCCCACCGCCAGCGTCCCGAACAGAAGCGCCGCACCGCCGACGATCAGCGCAAAGGCCAGCGGCGGTGCCACGGCGCGCAGCGCCTCGGTGCCGGGCGCGGGGGGCGGCCACATCAGATGCGCCACCGGCCCCCGCAATCCCATCAGCGGCATCGTGGCGAACCCGGCCACCGGATCGACCCCAAGGCGCAGCCCGTCGATCAGAAACGCCGCGCCAAGCTGCTCCATCACGGCGGCGTCCATCCGCATGGCCGAAATCAGCAGGGCCAGCGGCTCGTCCGTTGGAATGGCGCTGTCATGCGGAATGACGCGGGTGAACGACACCAGCCAAAGCGTGCCGTCGACCCATGCAAAGGTGCTTGCGGCGGCGGCCGTGATATCCACCGGGGCCTCTGCCGCCGCGGCCAGCGCGATGGCCGCAAACCGATCGGCCATTTCCGCGGGCATCGGCGCCTCGGTCTCGCCGGCGATCCAACCCAGCGTTCCGGACAGCGGCGCCCCGGTCAGCAGCAGGGCATCCATCGTGCCGGTGACCGTCGCCCCCGTGCCGATATTCGCATCGATCCATTCGACGTCGTTGTCGCGGACATGCTCATAGGCGGCCGTCCACTCGGCATAGTCGCGCACCACCGCCTCGTTCGATCCGCGCATCGCGGCAAGGCCGCCCTCGATCATCGGCTCGGCATGGGCGCGGGCGGCGGCGTCAAGCTCGCTCGCCAGCCAGACCGACACGGTCAGAACTGTCCCGGCAACGATCACCGCGGCACCCAGCGCAATCATCCGCAACAATGCGGACAACCGGGCCACTCCGGTCCCGAGCGCAGGCATCGCGATCTCCCTACTCGTCAAATCGACGCGCGCAGTCTGACCCCCCCGATGACTTCCACGAGGTTAACGAGACCCTGCCGAGCCCACATAATTTCAATCGAATTTTAACGAACTCAGGGGGCGGCAGGACCGTCTGCCCGCCGCCGGATCGCACGAAACCGCGCGGATCCCTGCCCGAAAGGGTTGAGATCACGTTAACAGAAAAAGCGTTTCCGTTTCAGATCAACCACTTGAGATTCTGCTCACGCGTGAGCAGACCCTCTCAGCCGCAGAACAGCCGCGTGATCCGCTCGCGCGCATCCAGTTCCACGTTCAGCCGGTTGGGGATGAAATCCATCGTCACCGCATCCCCCGGCCGGATCACCCGCACCGGCCCCGGAAAGCTCATCCCTCCCAGCGCCGAAACCGGCTGCCCGACCATTCCCTGAATGCCCGCGGCCCCGCAATTCCCCTCCAGCCCCGGATCGGGCGCAGGCGTCACGGGCGGCGGCAATTCACATGCCGAAAGCACAAGAAGGGCGGCGGCGGCAATCGAAAGGGAACGCATCGGAAGGCTCCGGCTGGTGCTACAC
The DNA here is from genome assembly GCA_050485905.1 of Paracoccaceae bacterium. Classification (GTDB taxonomy): domain Bacteria; phylum Pseudomonadota; class Alphaproteobacteria; order Rhodobacterales; family Rhodobacteraceae; genus JAWLCA01. The sequence continues at coordinate 24,128 of JBJHCH010000029.1, forward strand.
CCCGATCCTGCGCCGCCCCGCCCCCATGCGCAAGCCACAGCCGCCCGATCACGACCCCGCCGGCGAAAAGCCGCGCCACCCGCCAGCCATTGACCCTGTCCCCGCATCGGCGCAATCAGGGGCATCGCCGCGGAGCCGCCGTCCATGCGCCTTCTGATCTCCTTTGCCGCGCTGTTCCTGTCGGTGGTGCTCCTGCAACTCGGCTCCGGCGGGGTCGCGCCGCTCGATGCCCTGTCCGGCGCCCAGCTCGATTTCACCACCGCGCAGATCGGCCTGCTGGGCTCGGCCCATTTCGTCGGCTTCTTCATCGGCTGCTGGTGGGCGCCCCGCCTGATGGGCGAGGTCGGCCATTCCCGCGCCTTCGCCGCCCTGACCGCCGCCGGCACCATCGGCATCCTTGCCCACATGCTGGTGATCGACCCCTACGCCTGGGCCGTGATGCGCGTGGCGTCAGGCATCTGCATCGCCGGCTGCTACACGATCATCGAGGCCTGGCTGCAATCCAAGGTCACAAACGAAACCCGCGGCCGCGCCATGGGCGTCTACCGGGTGGTGGACATCCTCGGCTCCCTCGGCGCGCAGCTTCTGATCGCGGTGCTGGAACCGGCCAGCTACGTCTCCTACAACCTGCTGGCCCTTCTGTGCTGCGCCGCCCTGTTCCCGCTGACGCTGACCAAAGCCGAACCGCCCCAAACCCCCGACGCGCCCCGCCTGCGCCCGATGATGGCATGGCAGATGTCGCCGCTCGCCTCGGTCGGGGTCGTCGTCTCGGGCATCACCGGGGCGGCGTTCCGCATGGTCGGGCCGATCTACGGCCTGGCCGTCGGGCTGACCGCCGACCTGATCGCGCTGTTCCTCGCCGCCTATGTGCTGGGCGGCGCAGTTGCGCAGATCCCCATCGGCTGGCTGGCCGACAAGTTCGACCGCCGCGCGGTGCTGATCTGGCTCTCCGTCGCCTCGGTCGCGGCCTGCGCCGCCACCATCTGGGCGGCCGAGGGCGGGGCGACGGCCGTCTTTCTGGCGGCGGCCTTCTTCGGCTTTACCACATTCCCGATCTACTCCGTCTCGGCCGCCCATGCCCATGACTTCGCCGATTCGATGCAGCGCGTCGAACTCTCGGCCGCGCTGATGTTCCTTTACGCCATCGGCGCCATCGCCAGCCCGGTCATCGCCTCGGTGCTGATCGGGGTGTTCGGGCCGGCAGGGATGTTCGCTTTCATCGCGCTGGCCCATGCGGGTCTCTGCCTGTTCGGGCTGGTCCGCCGTCGTGCGCGCCCGGCGCCGGGGGAACGGACGGGCTATGTCTACATACCCCGCACATCCTTCCTGATCGGTCGCCTGCTTCGGCGGAACAACCACCGCGACCGCTAGTCGCGCGAATTTTCTGACCAAAAGAATCGGGTTTACAATTCCGACTTTTTCAGTCACCTTCCGCAAAGCCAAGCCACCCGTGACGGGAAGCCCGGACAGCGTGACCCAACCGAAGGGATGACCGGATGACCCACCTTGCCCACCCGTCGGCGCAACCTGCCCCGGCACCGCTTTGCCGCTACCAGATCCTCGGCCTGCTGCTCGAAGGCGCCGGCCTGTCGGAGATCCGCATCGAGGCGCTGATCGACCGGCTGACCCGCGTGGACGCAGCCCCCGCCATGACACCGGGCCTGCGGCCATGAACGCCCTGCTGCCGACCCGCCCCGACCGCGACACCGCCCCGCAGGCCCTGCCCCAGCACAACGCCGTTGACCTGACCTGCGGCGGCGCCCTTGCGCAGATCCGGCTGGGCAACCAGATCTATACCCTGCGCATCACGCGTCAGGGAAAGCTGATCCTGACCAAATAGGCCCGCCCGATGATCGTCTGCCACTGCATGTCCATCACCGACCGCGACATCCACGCCGCCATCGACTGGATGCGCGCCGCGGATGCGCAGACGATCATCACGCCCGGCCGCATCTATCGTGCCCTCGGCAAGCGGTCCGACTGTGGCGGATGTCTGCCGCTGTTCCTTGACACGATGCGGCAGAACGACAGTCTGAAAGTACCCATGAAACCGCGCGGCTGCGGCCGCGCCATCACACAGGTAGACGAGGAACGGCATGAAGGGCGACAAGAAGGTCATCGAGTATCTGAACGCGGCACTGCGGAGTGAGTTGACCGCCGTCAGCCAGTACTGGCTGCACTACCGTCTGCAGGACGACTGGGGCTTCGGCCGGCTGGCCGCGAAATCCCGCGCCGAAAGCGTGGAAGAAATGCACCATGCCGACAAGCTGATCACGCGCATCATCTTTCTGGAGGGCCACCCGAACCTGCAGAAGCTGGATCCGTTGCGCATCGGCCAGACGATCCGCGAGACGCTGGACTGCGACCTCGCCGGCGAACACGATGCCCGCACGCTTTACATCGAGGCGCGCGATCATTGCGAAAAGGTCGGCGACTATGTGTCGAAGAACCTGTTCGAGGAACTGATCGCCGACGAAGAAGGCCATATCGACTTCCTCGAAACCCAGATCGACCTTTTCGAGAAGCTGGGCGAGGAGCGCTACGGCCTGCTGAACGCCCTGCCCGCCGATCAGGCCGAGGGCTGAGGCACCCGACAGAGGGCACCCGCGCGGCGCCGGGTCGCGGGGAATCCGCCGAAAACCTTCGGACGGGTGCGATTAGCTGTTGATAAATCCGCAACTCGCGCGGCATCTTGACCCACGTCCTGCGCCATTGGGTGTCACGGGCATCCGGGCGCTAACCCGCAATCTGAAGAAAAGACTCCTAGGGGGGAACATGCACTTCAAAACCTTCGCCGCGGCCGCGGCAACTTCCATCGTAATGGCAACGGGCGCCGTCGCTCAGGATCGCGACGGCTGGCCCGGCGACCTGACCGTGGGCACCGCCAGCCAGGGCGGGGTTTACTTCGTCTATGGCAACGGGCTTGCCGGCTTCATTGCCGAGGCTCTCGGCGTCAACGCCTCGGGCGAGGTCACGGGCGGCCCGGTCCAGAACGTCACGCTCGTGCAGTTTCAGGACCATGACATCGGCCTGGTAACGCTTGGCCCGATGTATGAGGCCTGGATCGGCGAATCCGAGCTGGCGCCGGGTGTCGAGCATACCGATGTGCGCGCGCTCTTCCCGATGTACATGACGCCGTTCCAGGGCATCGCGCTACGCTCGGCCGGCATCACATCGGTCGGCGATCTGGCTGGCAAGCGCGTCAGCGTCGGCCCGGCGGGCGGCACGCCCGGCACCTACTGGCCGCGCTTCTTCGAGGCGCTGGACGTTAACGCCAACGTCTCCTTCGCCGGTGCCGCAGACGCGGCAAGCCAGTTGAAGGACGGGCTGATCGACGCCTTCGTGTTCGCTGCCGGTCTGCCGATCGGCGCCTTCAGCCAGCTCGCGGCCGAGGCTGACGTGGTCACCTTCTCGTTCACGCCCGACGAGCATGCGGCGATCCTCGACGCCTTCCCCGAAGTGTCCGCCTTCACCATCCCGGCCGGAACCTACACCGTGCAGGACGCGGACGAGGCGTCGGTGGCGATGTGGAACTTCGCCGTCGCGCACAAGGACATGCCGGAAAGCCTGGCCTACGAGATCACCAAGCTGGTGCTGGAGAACAACGAGCGGATGATGCAGATCCACGCCGCCGCCAGCGAAACGCTGATCGAGAACTGGGACAAGAACGGCTTCCTGCCCTATCACCCCGGCGCCGTGCGCTATCTGGAGGAGCAGGGCATCACCGTGCCCGACAACCTGCGCGACTGATCCGTCATCGCATTGACACTTCCCCGGGGCGGCCACCGCGCCCCGGGCAACAAGAAAAAAAGACGACGGCGTTCAGGGGGGAAAGACGATGGCGGATCGCGCCCAGCACACTGCATCACCCAACACCGAAATCAACCTGGCCGAAGGCGCGGACCGCGAGATCCGAACCTCGAACCAGCGCGAATTCTCTGGCACGACCGGGCTGGTTGTCGTCTTCCTCTGCGTCGCCTACACGCTGTTCCATGTCGGCGTGATGAACCTCTATCCGCTGGAGACGTGGACCTACCGCCTGATCCATGTCGGCGGCGGCCTCGCGCTCGGCTTCCTGCTCTTTGCCTCTTACGGGCTGGACGATGCGGCGGCAGACCCGCGCCCCCATGTCCGGTCGGGCGCCGAGACCGGGGTTCTGGGCCTTGCCGCGCTCGGCGTGCTGGCCGGGCTTGCCGGCATCGTCTGGATGTGGGCCGACTGGTTCATCAGCGGCAATGCCCGCCCGGCGGACTTCATCCTCGACTATTACGGCCCCGTCCTCGCGCTCGGCACGCTGCTGGCGATGATCGCGTCCTGGGTGTTCCGTGACACCTCGCAAAGCCGGCTCAATGCCGCTGACGTGCTACTGGCGCTGTCGGCCATTGCGATCGCGCTCTACCTGATCTTCTTCCGCGCCCAGTTGCAGATGCGCGCCGGGATGCCGATGGCGACCGAGGGCGACATGTGGGCCGCCATCGTCGGCATCGCGCTGATCCTCGAACTCACCCGCCGCCTCGCCGGCCTCGCGCTGGTCATCATCGCCGCGATCTTCATCCTCTACGCCTTTGTCGGGCCATGGCTGCCCGGCGTGCTGCAGCATCGCGGCTACACGGTGAAGCGGTTCTTCACCTATATCTACACCGACAACGGCATCATCGGCGCGCCGGTCGCCATCTCCTCCACCTACATCATCCTGTTCGTGACCTTCGCGGCCTTCCTGCAGGCCAGCCGGGTGGGCGAATATTTCGTCAACTTCGCCTTCGCGGGCGCGGGTGCCGCGCGCGGCGGCCCGGCCAAGGTGGCGGTCTTCGGCTCGGGCCTGATGGGGATGATCAACGGCACCTCGGCGGGCAACGTCGTCTCCACCGGCTCGCTGACCATCCCGCTGATGAAGCGTGTGGGCTACAAGCCCCAGACCGCGGCGAGCGTCGAGGCCGCGGCCAGTTCCGGTGGGCAGATCCTGCCGCCGATCATGGGCGCCGGCGCCTTCATCATGGCCGAAATCACGGGCATCCAGTATACCGACATCGTCGTGGCCGCGATCATTCCGGCGGTGCTCTACTTCGCCTCGGTCTATTTCATGGTCGATCTCGCGGCGCTGAAGTTCGGCATGAAGGGCCTGCCGCGCAGCGAACTGCCGGAGTTCCGCAAGCTGGCGAAGCAGGCATTCCTGTTCATCCCGATCTTCATCCTGATCGGCTTCCTCTTCGCGGGCTATTCGGTGATCCGCGCGGGCACGATGGCGATGGCGGCGGCCGCCGTGGTCAGTTGGCTGACGCCGCACCGGATGGGGCCGCGCGCGATCCTCTATGCGTTCGAGATCGCGGCCAAGATGTCGCTGCAACTGGTCGCGGTCTGTGCTGCTGCGGGCGTGATCGTCGGCGTCATCGCACTCACCGGCATCGGCACGCGCTTCTCGGCCCTGCTGCTGGGGCTGGCCGACCAGAACCAGATCATCGCGCTCTTCTTCGCCATGGTCGTGTCGATCGTGCTGGGCATGGGGATGCCGACAACCGCCGCCTATGCGGTGGCGGCCAGCGTCATCGCGCCGGGGCTGATCCAGATGGGCATCCCGGTGCTGACCGCCCATTTCTTCATCTTCTACTTCGCGGTGATGTCGGCAATCACCCCGCCGGTGGCGCTGGCCGCCTATGCGGGGGCGGCGATATCCGGCTCCGACCCGATGAAGACCAGCGTGGAAAGCTTCAAGATCGGGCTTGCGGCCTTTGTCGTGCCGTTCATGTTCTTCTCCTCTCCCGCGCTGCTGATGCAGGGCGAATGGGTGGACATCATCCATGTCTTCTTCACCGCCTGCCTGGGCATCTTCCTGCTGGCGGCGGCGGTGCAGGGCTGGTTCTTCGGCCCGCTGTCGGTCTGGCTGCGGGGGCTGTTGCTGGTGGCGGCGCTGGCGATGATCGCCGGCGGCTGGCTGTCCGATGCCATCGGGCTGGGCACCGGCGCGCTGGTCTGGCTGATCCAGAAGCGGCTGGTCACCGCCCGCAACATGGCCCGCGGCCTGGACTGAGCGACACTCGGCGCCCGCGCCCTGACGGCGCGGGCGGGATCCTGTCATTGACGCCCTGCTGGCGCACATCTGCCACAAGGTTCCGCCATCAGTGACGACGGTCAGTTGTGCGGACATTGCTGAAGTTAGCCGCGTCGGCGTAGCAATTCATCGCTGTTGCAGCATCACCGCCGTGAACGGATGCGCTCAACGGTTTACTTGCCGAGTAGATTTTTCACCTCATCAATCGCCAGTGGCTTTTTGCGACGGTGAATAATGGAATGGCAATTCGGGCATACGGGCCGAAGATCATTTATGGGGTGAACCTGATAGCCTTCCCCGACTTCAGATAGAGGTACGATGTGATGAACGTGAATGAATTCCTCTGCTACAGCACCATAAACATCCTTCAATGTGATTCCACACGCTGAGCAAGCATATCCATAGTGATGGAGGCACTGATCTCTTGCAGTCTTACTTCTTTCAAATCTGTTAACCAGAACCTTCTCAACTGCACCTTCCCAAAAATCGTCTGACCCTACTTCTTCCGCTAGTAAATGACCTTGTAAATCATAGGATACCCAGTATCGACGCTCACGATGGTGTTGGGATGGCTCAATTGCATTCCGATTGCAATAGTCTAGGAATTTTCGATCTATCTCGTCATAACCTTCATCGCCGGGTTCTAATGGATCACCCAAGAGGCGAGATAGCACTACATTTGTCGTCCGACCGTCCCTTTCTCTAAGGTTGTCGGCATGTCTTATGTCGTTTGCGACGTAGCCAGCAAATTTGCTAGGGGCGTATCGAAAGCCATCACCGACTTGTACGGCAACGAAGAGTTTGCCGTTCTTGATGCGCTTGTCATGAAATCTCCGTTCACTATCGTCTGTGCTCTCTCCGTAACGGTAGAGTGTTTCAATGTTTTCGACTATTTGCTCTGTACTGCTGACAAGTTCGGCCATGACCTTCCTATACATAGCTACTGTATCAACATGCACCATACAGAATAGTTGCCTTGAGGACATCCCCACGACGACTGCTTCTGGGACGCAGAAGGGCGGAATAGGTCAGCGAAATCAATGGCGATAATGGGCTGGGGCACGTCGCTGCACCTGCAAAGGGTTTGGGTTCGCTGCGGGGTCCCTGAATGTCTGCATCGGACTCAAACCTGTCGTCGGGCCTCCCGTGCAAGGCGCAGACCACTAAACCCCCGCCCGCAGCTCCCGCAGCAGCGCGGGCACGTCGCGTGCGGCCACCGCGGCCTCGCGCACCAGCCAGTCGAAATGCTGGGTGAACCCCGCCACCCGTTCGGTATCGCGGAACGCCAGATAGTGCCGGCCCATGTACAGCACCGCCAGCAGCGGACCGAACACCGTGATCGGGGCGGAAAACACCCGCCGCGCGTCGAACAGGTACAGCCGCAGCGACGGGTAAAGCTGCCCCGCCACCTCGGCCATCCAGTCGATCTGCGCCCGGCGCAGCGCCGCCGGCAGGCCGGCATAATAGCCCTCGGCGCGGGCAAATGCGTGGATTTCGTGCAGCGGCAGCGCGATCTCGTAATCCGACGGCGCGGCGCGCATCCAGTTCAGCCGGTCCTCGCTGGCCCCGATCGCCTGTTCCGCGGTGCGGCCCAGTTGCGGCTCGTATTCCCATTCCAGCATCGCGCGGGTCTTCAGCATGTCGGGCAGCGTCGCCGGCACATGGCGGATCTTGTAGCCCGATGCCTCCTGGTGCCAGGCAAAGATCTGCTCGTCCACCAGCGCGCGCGGCGCCTCGGTCACGGTCATCGACGCGGCTAGCAGGTCGGCCAGCCGCTCCGGCCGCTCGGTCAGGCCCAGCAGCCAGTCGGCGCTGACCTTCAGTTCGGCGGCGCATTCCGCCACCACCTGCGCATTGGGCAGCCGCGTCGCGCCCTCGGCCAGCAGTTGCGAGATGGTGGAGCGGTCCACCGCCACCCGCCGCGCCAGCGCCGACTGGTTCACCCCCGCCTCGCGCATCGCCTGCGCCAGCCGGGCGCGGAACAGCGCCGCCCGGTCGCGCTTGTCGTGTATTCCCACAGGTGGTGACAATTCTCACACTCGTTGGGTTTATGTCGATCATCTCCAGAATACACACAGGCCGCCCGCCGCGATACCCTTCATGGAACCGTCACGAAAGGGGATCGGATGGAGACGCGGCGGCGCACGCTGCTCAAGGCGCTGGGATGGCAGGTCATCGGCCTGTCGGTCATGGCGGCGGTCGGCGCCATCCTCACCGGCTCGGTCGCCCTCGGCGGCACGCTGGCCGTTGTGAACACCGCGCTCGGCTTCCTGGCTTACGTGATCTACGAACGCCTCTGGTCGGGCATCGCCTGGGGGCGCGCATGAGCCGCCGGCGAGCCGTGGAATGGCCGACGCTGGCGCTGCTGGTCGCCTGCTACGCGCTCTGGGCGCTGGCCACCACCTGGGCCGCCGCCTGGTCGCTGCCCGCCGCCGTCGTGCTGCTCACCCTCTGCCTCGCGCAGTTCTCCTCGCTCCAGCACGAGGTCCTGCACGGCCACCCGTTCCGCAACGAGCGGCTGAACGAGGCGCTGGTCTTTCCCGCCCTGCCGCTGTTCGTCCCCTTCCGCCGGTTCCGCGACACGCATCTGGCGCATCACCACGACGCGGTGCTGACCGACCCCTATGACGACCCGGAATCGAACTACATGGACCCCACCGTCTGGCACGCCCTGCCCGGCTGGGCGCAGGCAGTGCTCAGGTTCAACAACACGCTGCTGGGCCGCATCCTGATCGGCCCCGCGATCTCGCAACTGGTGTTCATGAAGGGTGACCTGCGCGCCATCCGCGCGGGCGACGCGCGGGTGCTGAACGGCTGGCTGATGCACCTGCCGGGCGTCGCGCTTGTGCTGCTATGGCTGATGACGCTGGGCCAGATGCCGCTCTGGGCCTATCTGACCGCCGCCTATGCCGCCCACGGGTTGCTGAAGATCCGTACCTTCCTCGAACACCGCGCGCACGAACGCGCCTCGGGCCGCACCGTGGTGATCGAGGATCGGGGGCCGCTGGCACTCCTGTTCCTCAACAACAACTACCACGTCGTCCACCACATGCACCCGGCCGTGCCGTGGTATCGCCTGCCCGCGCTCTATGCCGGGCATGCCGACCGCTACCTGACCCGCAACGACAATTACCACTACACCGGCTACGGCCAGATCTTTCGCCGCCACCTGCTGCGCGCGAAAGACCCCGTGCCGCACCCCCTGATGGGGTCAGACCAGGCGCCGGAACAAAGACTCTGAGCCGGAATTGTCGAAGAACGGCACCGAGGCCGGGCGCCCGCCCGCGGCCACGATCTCTGCCACCTCCGCCAGCACGATCTCGGTGATGAAGGGCAGGTCCAGCCCGCGGGCATCGGCCAGCGCGATCCAGTGCAGATGGCTGAGTTCATCCGACGCCGCCGACAGCTCGCCCCGCGCATGGCGCACATCGGCCAGAAAGAACCGCGCATCGAACCGCCGCGGCCGCCCCGGCGGGGTGATCGCGCGGAACACATAGGCCAGCCCGTCGGCGGCAGGCCGCAGGCCGCGCGCGGCAAAGGGCGCCCAGTCCTCGGGCGCATCGGCCCAGTCGCCGGGCGCGCCCAGCAGCAGCCCCGTCTCCTCGGCCAGTTCCCGAATCGCCGCCGCCGCCAGCGCCGCCGCCACGCCCGGCCGCGCCGGATCGGCCAGCCGCCGCGCGCAATCGGCGGGCAGCGGGCGCAGCAACGCGATGCCGGCATCGCCCGCATCCACCGCCCCGCCGGGAAAGACGTATTTCGACGGCATGAACACCGCCCCGGCCCCGCGCTGGCCCATCAGCACCTCGGGGCCTTTCGCCCCCTCGCGCAGCAGGATCACGCTGGCCGCGTCGCGGATCGGAACCTCGGGCCGCCCCGCCTCAGGGCCGGCCATCGCCGAACCCGTGCATCCGCTTGGCCCACTGGAAGCCCACGATCGCCCCCTTCAGCCGCGGCAGCAG
>JBJHCH010000030.1:0-31975 GCA_050485905.1 Paracoccaceae bacterium
TTCGGGGATGACATCAGACTACGGCCTGCCAGACGATGCGGAATCAACCGCGACGCTTCATCGCGCGCTCGATCTTGGCGTCACGCTGCTCGATACGTCTGACGCCTACGGCGCGGGCCGCAACGAGGAGCTTGTCGGCGCTGCGATCCGCGACCGCCGCGACGACCTGATGATAGCATCCAAGTTCGGAAATATCCGTGGGCCGAACGGAGAGCGCGGCGGGACGAACGGCCGGCCCGACTATGTGCCGCTTGCCTGTGAGAGAAGTCTGACCCGACTTGGGGTCGACGTGATCGATCTATACTACATCCACCGCATCGACCCGGAGGTACCGATAGAGGATACCGTCGGTGCGATGGCGCGGTTGGTGGAGCAGGGGAAGGTCAGATACCTTGGACTTTGCGAGGCGGGACCGGAGACCATCCGCCGGGCTCATGCGGTTCATCCGCTGTCGGCCGTGCAGATGGAATACTCGCTGTGGACCCGCGATGCTGAGACGGCGATCCTGCCGGTGCTTCAGGAACTTGGCATCGGACTTGTCCCTTACAGCCCCCTTGGCCGTGGCTTCCTGACCGGCGCGTTCGCCAGCCGCGACGACCTTATCCCGACCGACCGCCGCCACGCCCATCCCCGCTTTCAGGAAGGCAACTTCGAGAAGAACCTCGCACTGCTTGCTCCGTTGGAGGATATTGCCCGCAAGCACGGGGCAACCAATGGCCAGGTTGCTCTCTCGTGGCTCCTTGCCCAATGGGAAGGGCTTGCACCGATACCTGGCACAAAGCGGCGGCGCTGGCTTGAAGAGAATATTGCTGCGCTTGATCTGCAGCTTTCCGAAGCCGATCTCGCCCGGCTCTCCGAGGCTTTCCCGCCCGGCGTCGCTGCGGGGCTGCGCTATCCCGAGTTCCAGCTCAAGAAGCTGGGCATCTGAAAGACTTCATCAGACGACGAGAGGACACCCATGGTTACCCCTGTTCTGCCTGCGAAAACCTACGAGGGTCGTGAACATTGGACAAAGAAAGGCGATGTCAATCTCTTTCTCTGGCAGAAAGCCGTGCCCGCCGGTTCACCCAAGGGCACCATCCTTTTCGTCCATGGCTCTTCGATGGCCTCGACTCCGACCTTCGACCTCCAAGTCGACGGTCGCTCCTATTCCTCGGCCATGGACTGGTTCGTTTCGCAGGGCTACGACACCTGGTGCGTCGACATGGAAGGCTACGGCCGGTCCGACAAGCACCGCGGCATCACGTCAAACATCGCTGATGGCGGGGAAGATCTGGTTGCTGCAACCGACTACATCATGGCCGAGACCGGGGTGTCGTCCTTCCTTGTCTACGGAATTTCCTCGGGTGCGCTGCGCGCCGCGAACCTCGCTGAGCGCAAACCGGAGCGTGTCGCACGGCTCGCGCTTGATGCGATGGTCTGGACCGGTGAGGGTAGCCCGACGCTGGAACAGCGGCGCAAGAACCTTGATCGGTGGCGAACCGGCGACCGGCGGCCGATTGACCGGGATTTCATCTGGTCCATCTTCAACCGCGATCATCCGGGCTGCGCCGACGACGTCGTGGTGGAGCGGTTCGCCGAGGAAATCCTCAAGCTTGACGACAGCGTGCCCACTGGCACCTACCTCGATATGTGCGCGAACCTGCCGGTGACTTCACCCGGAAAGCTGACTATGCCGACACTGATCATGCGTGGCGAGTACGACGGGATTGCGGGAATGGAGGACCTTCTGGCGTTCTTCAACGCGTTGCCGCACCCGGCCAAGCAGTTCTCGGTCATGCAGGGGATCTCCCACGCCTCGATCCAGCAGAAGAACTACATGATGGTTTACCACATCCTGCAGTCCTTCTTCGAGCAGCCAGACGCTGTCCACACGGGCACCTGACGCCAATCATCTCTCCGCGCCGGATGGTCCTTCACCCCGGCGCGGGACAGGCAAGAAGACAGGAAAGGGCTCGTGCTGCCGCCGGGGCAGGGTATCACGCTGCCTTCGACCGACTCGGATCGCCCGCATCATTCAGGATCTTCTCACGCACCAGTCGCTCGGACAGGTCGCGCGCGTCCTCGATCGACGCGCGACACTGAAGGGACCAGTGGCGACCGTCAGATGACGTGACCACGATATCATGTGTGAACGGATCCCGTCCGGGCGTCCGACGGATCTCGACCCGCGCCACCTGCGCCGTGCCGAGGTGAACGCCTTCACGAACCTCCCAGCGAAGCACAGGAGTCGCCACCAATCGGGCAAGGATTCGGTGCAGCAGGGTCGGCATGGTCGTCTCCGGGCTCTCGGCTCTGTCGTTTTGGGTCACTGTCGGCTATTGGCCGCTTCACGGACGGCCAGTGCCGCGAGATGGCCTTTGCCGCTCGTCGGCGAAAGAGGTGAACAAACACTTATCCGTGCGCCCCAAGAACAGTGCCGCGGTGCAACAGACAACCGTGCGCGGCCTGCAATACTCGCGCTTCGGCTCGCCATGGATGCGGGCCGCGTCAGCGGGGGGCGGCGTGGGGCTCCGGGTGTGGTGCAGGCTCGTCACCCGCCGCCAGCAGGCTGTAGCTCAGAACCCCGTCAATGGACGCAAGTTTTGCACCGATCTCTTCGACCTGCGCTGCATGACGGCACCAGATCACTGTGGTGAAAAGGGTTGTCCCGTTCCGGCGTTGGTGGCTTTGGCTGAACGGCTCTGTATGGGCGATACCCGCGCCCCGAAGCAGATCGCGCAGCCCCTGCGCGCCAATGTCGCCCTGCGCGTCGGCGGTCACGTTGAGCCGCATCATGCGCGCCGATGGCAGCAGCGCATCGACCAGCCGGAGCGCTGTCAGCACGAGAATCGTGACTCCGGTTCCAGCGACCGCGAGCCAGTACATTCCGATCCCGAAGACCACGCCGAGCGCGGCTGTGATCCAGAGCGAGGCGGCGGTGGTCAGACCCTGAACGCTGGCGCCCTCACGAAAGATCACGCCCGCGCCCAGAAAGCCGATACCGGTCAGGATCCCGTGCGCCATCCGCGCCGGATCTGTGACCAACTGAGTGCCGGGGTGAAGCTCCATCGTCCATTCAGCCTGTCGCGCAGCGGCAAGCGTCAGCAGCGTGGCACTGAAGCACACCAGCATATGCGTTCGCAGGCCCGCGGGTTTGCCCCGCACTTCACGCTCCAGTCCGATCAGGAGGCCCGCAAACAGGCTCGTGAACATCGGAAGCGCGATGTCCTCTGCAAGAAAGTCGTTCAGAAGCTCGATCAATTCGGCTTTCTCCTTGATGGCGCCTGAGTGCCACATGTGACCGCGGGTCCGGTGGACAGAGCGTATCGACGGTGATGTCCGAGATCGATAACGCGCAACTGCGCCCGCGGTTGCATGGTTATCCGCGCGGATGCGCTGATCGTGTCGTATCGTCGTCCTTCGGACGATCCGGCCAGCCGCCCCTCGATCCGTCCGTCCGAATCTTGGAACGTGGTTGCGCCGTCGCTCTCGGCGATCACCGCCAAATGAAAAACGGCGGGCCGTGGCCCGCCGTGGTCAACATTGAAAAGTTCACTACAGATGTGTTGGCTTCGGCGACAGAGCGGATTGCCGATGACCGGACGGCCGTTGCCGGCCGTCCAGCGTCCCGATCAGAACGGACTGTCGGGGAAGTAGAAGCTTTCCGCATTCTCGGGCGTGATCAGTTGCGACCCGATGATGAAGCGGCCCGAGACCGGCGTGCTGGACACGAGGCCGAGCGCGGTCAGTTCGATCGCAGTGGAGATCTGCGCCGGCGGATAGGTCACGTTGACCGGCAGTTGCGGATCGTTGTCCATCATCCGGGCAATGATCTCCTTCATCCCCGCGCCGCCGACGACCCACATCTCTTCCGACCGGCCGGACTGCGCGATGGCTTCCAGCGCGCCGATGGCCATGTCGTCGTCGGCCGCCCAGACCGCGTCGATCTCGGGGAAGCGCGACAGGTAGTCCTGCATCACGTTGAAGGCGTCGTCGCGGTTCCAGTTGCCGTGCTGCATGTCCAGCACCTCGATGCCCGACCCGTCGATGGCGGCGGTGAACGCCTCCACCCGCTCGTTGTCCAGCGTGGTCGGAATGCCGCGCAGAACGACGATCTTGTCGCCCTCGCCCAGCGTCTCGGCGAAGTATTCGCCCGCGACGCGACCGAAGCCTGGGTTGTCGCCGGCGACGTAAAGATCCTCGATCCCCTCGACCGACAGGCCGCGGTCAACGACCGTGACCCAGATCCCCGCCTCGGCCACCGCCTGCACGGGAGAGGTCAGCGGCGCGCTTTCAAAGGGCAGCACCACCAGCGCGTCAATATTGCGGGTGGCCACCATGTCCTCGATATCGTTGACCATGGTACCGGCGTCGCCCGCGGTTGCCAGCACGAAGCTGAGTTGCGGATATGTCGCCTCCAGCCGCCGGATCGTGTCCTGCGCGTGGAAGTTCAGCCCGCCCATGAAGCCGTGGGTGGCCGAGGGAATGGCGACGCCGATGGTGTAGGACTGGTCCTGCGCCACAGCCCCGGTCGCGGTGAAGCCGCCCGCCGCGATGGCGGCCACGGCGATGGTATTCAGAAAGCTCCTGCGTTTCATGATGGTCCTCCCATGAAGTTCACCGCGTACCCGCGGCCTTTCTCTCGCGCTGCAGCACAACGGCGAGAATGACGATGACGCCCTGGATGGTGCCGTTCAGATACGGGCTGACCATCGAGGCGAGGTTCAGGATGTTGCCGATCAGGCTGAGGATCAGCACGCCGATCACCGTGCCCCAGACCCGGCCGAAGCCGCCCTTCAGCACGGTGCCGCCGATGATCACGGCGGCGATCGCCTCCAGCTCCCACAGCACGCCGGTCGAGCCGGAGGCGGAGCCCAGCCGGGGCACGTACATGATGGTGGCGAGTCCCACCAGCATCCCCAGCAGGACGAAGGTGGCGATGCGCACCCGGTCAACATTGACGGCGGAATAGCGCGCGACCTGCTCGTTCGCGCCGATGGCGGCGCAGTGGCGGCCAAAGGCGGTTCGGCGCATCAGGATCTCGCCCAGGATCGCCACGGCGGCGAACACGATGATCGGCCAGGCGACCCCGAAGATGCCGTCGTAATAGACCGGCCGGTAAAGCGCCCGCAGGTCGAAATCGAGCGACAGCGTGCCACCGTCGGCCAGCCATGTCACCAGCGAGCGATAGATCCCCATCGTGCCCAGCGTGACGATGAACGCCTCGATCCGCACCTTGGCGATCAGCACGCCGTTCAGCCAGCCGGCAATGAACCCCGCGATCATCGCCACCGCCATTCCGGCAAGAATCACCGGGATGCCGACGCCCATGATCGGGATCAGCGAGTTCATCGCCAAGATCATCAGCCCGGCGACAAAGGCTGCCATCGAGCCGACCGACAGGTCGATCCCGCCCGCGGTGATGACAAAGGTCATGCCGACCGCGATGATCCCGATGAAGGCCGAGCGTGCCAGCACGTTCGTCACGTTGCCGTAGCTCAGGAAGTTCGGGTTGAGCCAGGCGCCCAGTGCGATCAGCAGCAGAAGCGCCAGAATCGGACCCAGAACATGCAGGTTGATGGCCGCGCGGTGCCTGCCAGCCGTGGTCAAGGCGGTGTCGGTCATGATGCCATTGCCTCCTGTCCGGTCACGCCCATGGCGAGCCGCACGATAGACTGTTCGGAGATCTCGTCGCCCTCCAGCACCCCGGCGATGCGGCCAGTGCGCATCACCGCGATCCGGGAGGACAGCCCGATCACCTCTGGCAGTTCGGACGAGACGACGATGACGCTTTTCCCCGCCGCCGCGAGGGCGGCGATAAAGGCGTAGATCTGCTGCTTGGTGCCGATGTCGATGCCGCGGGTCGGCTCATCGATGATGACGATGTCCGGTTCCGCCAGCATGGTCTTGGCGAGCAGCAGTTTCTGTTGGTTGCCGCCCGACAGGTTGCCCGCGTTCATCTCGCGGTCGCCGGCGCGGATGTCGAATTCGGTCACCGCCCGGTCCAGCGCCACCGCTTCGGCCTTTCGGTCGATCAGGATGCGCGTGAACCGGTCAAGCGCCAGCAGCGTCAGGTTCTGGGCCAGGTTCTTGCCCAGCAGCAGGCCCTTTTCCTTGCGATCCTCGGTCAGGTAGACCAGCCCGGCCTGCCGTGCCGCCATGACCGACCCGGGCGGCAGCGGCTGGCCTTTGACAGTGACGCGCCCGCTGGCCGGGCGCAGGCCGACGATGGCCTCCATCAGTTCGGTGCGGCCGGCCCCGACCAGCCCGGCAAAGCCCAGCACCTCGCCCCGGCGCAGGGTGAAGCTGGCATCCTCAGTCAGACCGGGGACGGTCAGCCCCTCGACCTGCAGGACGATGTCTTCGCCGGGACTGGCTCGGGTCGGGAACAGGTCGGACAGTTCGCGCCCGACCATCGCCTCAGCCATTGCATCGACGCTCAGGTCACGGGCGGGGGCTTCAAGCACATGGCGGCCGTCGCGCAGCACCGTCACCCGGTCGGCGATGCGGGCCACCTCATCCAGCTTGTGCGAGGTATAGAGGATCGCGGTGCCCGCGGCGCGAAGCCGGTCGATCTGTTCGAGCAGGATCTCCGTTTCGCGCGCGGTCAGCACTGCGGTCGGCTCGTCCATGATCAGCACCCGTGCCTCGCGCCCCAGCGCCTTGGCAATCTCGACCATCTGGCGGTTCGGCACCGAGATGTCAGAGACCCTTGCCCGGGGATCGACGGTACAGTTCAGCCGGTCCAGCAGGGCGCGGCTTTCCGCCTGCATCCGGCGACGATCCAGAAACGGCCCGCGCCGCACCTCGCGGCCCAGAAAGATATTCTCCTCGACCGTCAGTTGTTGGGCGAGGTTGAACTCCTGATGGATCATCACGATCCCCGCGGCCTCGGCCTGTTGCGAGCCGGCAAAGCTGACGGGCGCACCGTCAAGCAGGATCTGGCCCGAAGTTGGCTGCAGATAGCCTGCGAGGATCTTCATCGTGGTGGATTTGCCCGCGCCGTTCTCGCCGATCAGCGCATGCACCTCGCCTGGCCGCAGGTCGAAATTGATGTCGAACAACACCTGTACGGCACCGAAACTGTGCGAAACGCCCGATATGGCCAGCACGGGCGCCGTCACAACGACACCCAGGCGGAATTGCGTTCCGACGACCGGATGCAGGCGGCAACAAAGGCCATGCCTTCCAACCCGTCGTTCAGACCCGGCGCACCCACCGCCACCAATGCCCCGCCACGTCGCGCGACGATCGCATCCGCGGCGGCGCCGTAGATATTGGCAAAAGCTTCCAGAAAACCCTCGGGATGGCCCGCGGGCAGACGCGTGAAGGCGCCCGCATCAGTGCCCGGCCCGCCCCGCGTCAGCACACGGGTCGGCTCGCCCAGCGGTGTATACAGCAGCCGGTTCGGATTCTCCTGCGACCAGTCGAGCCCGCCCTTCTCGCCAAAGATCCGCAGCCGCAGGCCGTTTTCATGGCCCGGCGCCACCTGACTGCACCACAGCATGCCGCGCGCGCCGTCCGCCAGCCGCAACAGCACATGGGCATTGTCGTCGAGCCGACGCCCCGGGCCGAAACTTTGCAGGTCTGCTGACAGGCTTTCCACCGCCTGCCCGGTCACGAAGCGCAGCAGGTTGAAGGCATGGGTGCCGATATCGCCCGTCGCCCCGCCTGCCCCGCTGCGCGCCGGATCGTCGCGCCATTCGCCCTGCTTTGTGGCCAGCGCGGTCTCGGGATCGGCCATCCAGTCCTGTGGATACTCAACCTGCACGACGCGCAGCCGGCCCAGCTCTCCAGCAGCGATCATGGCGCGGGCGTGCCGGACCAGCGGATAGCCGGTATAGTTATGGGTCAGAACGAACAGCGCATCCGAGGCTTCTACCGCGCGCGCCATCTGCCGCGCCTCGGCCTGCGTGGCGGTCAGGGGCTTGTCGCAGATCACATGGATGCCGCGTTTCAGGAATTCACGCGCCACCGGGAAGTGCAGATGGTTCGGGGTGACGATGGCCACCGCCTCTATCCCGTCTTTCAACCGCGCTTCGCGCTGCGCCATGGTCTTGAAATCGTGATAGGTCCGGTCCGGGGACAGACCGATCTGCTGCCCTGAAGAGGCGGCGCGTTCCGGGGTGGAGGACAATGACCCCGCGACCAGTTCGAACCGACCATCCAGCCGCGCGGCAATGCGGTGAACCCCGCCAATAAAGGCGCCGCTGCCGCCGCCGACCATGCCCAGCCGGATCGGGCCGCTGCGATCCGCAAAGCGGCTCACCGGTCCAGCCCCAGGATGCGGCGGTTCGCGGCCTCGTCGGTGCCGGCGCTGGCGAAATCGTCGAAGGCGCGCTCGGTCACGCGGATGATGTGGTCGCGGACGAACTGCGCCCCCTCGCGCGCCCCGTCCTCGGGGTGTTTAAGCGCGCATTCCCATTCCACGACCGCCCAGCCGTCAAAGCCCTGCGTGGTCAGCTTCGAGAACACGGCGCCGAAATCCACCTGCCCGTCGCCCAGGCTGCGGAACCGCCCGGCGCGGTTTACCCAGGACTGGTAGCCGCCATAGACGCCCTGCCGCCCCGTCGGGTTCAGTTCCGCGTCCTTGACGTGGAACATCTTGATCCGGTCGGCATAGATGTCGATGTTGTCCAGATAATCCAGCGCCTGCAGTAGGTAATGCGACGGATCGTAGAGCATGTTGCAGCGTGCGTGGTTGTTAACCCGCTCCAGAAACATCTCGAATGTGACGCCATCGTGCAGATCCTCGCCCGGATGGATCTCGAAGCAGAGGTCAACGCCATGTTCGTCGGCAAGATCGAGGATCGGGCGCCAGCGCCGCGCCAACTCGTCGAATGCCGTCTCGACCAGCCCGGATGGACGTTGCGGAAACGGGTAGAGATAGGGCCAGGCCAGCGCCCCGGAAAACGTGGCGAGCGCCGTCAGCCCCATGTTGGCCGAGGCCCGGATCGCCAGCCCCAACTGGTCCACCGCCCAGGCCTGCCTCGCCGCCGGATCGCCGTGGACCGACGGATCTGCAAAGCCGTCCATCATCGTGTCATAGGCCGGATGCACGGCGACCAGTTGTCCCTGCAGATGTGCCGAAAGCTCGGTCACGACAAGGCCGCTGTCGGCCGCCTGCCCGACAAACGTATCGCAATAGTCGCGCGACGCGGCGGCCTGCCGCAGATCGATCAGCCGCGCGTCCCAGCTTGGCACCTGTACGCCGGCATAGCCGCAGTCCGCCGCCCAGCGGGTGATATCCTGCCAGGTGTTGAACGGCGCTGCGTCGCCCGCAAACTGCGCCAGAAACAGCGCCGGCCCCTGCATTGTCTTCACGGTATCCTCCCTGCCGCTCCTCAACGGCGGTAATCATGTAATCGATTACAACTTCAGTCTATGCGGCTTGAAATCGTTTACAAGATCTTTTTTGCGCGCCACTATCGGTGCCAACAGGGATGGCCCGACGTGCGACAGAAAACAGCGACGATTCAGGATGTTGCCCGCATCGCAGGGGTATCGACGGCCACGGTCAGCCGGGCACTGTCGATACCGGAGCAGGTGGCCGAATCGACTCGTGAGCGGGTGGCGGCGGCGGTGCGTCAGACCGGATATCAGGTCAATCAAGCCGCCCGGAACCTGCGCCGACGGCGCACGGGCAGCATCCTTGCGCTTGTGCCGAACTTGGCCAATCCGTTCTTCTCGCAGATCCTGTCGGGTCTCGCCGAGGTTGTTGCGGCCGAGGGCTACGGCCTGCTGATTGCTGACACGCAGACCGACCCGGTCCCCGCGGCGCGGCTTGCGGGCTACCTCGACAACCGGGTGGCGGACGGTATGGTTTTGTTTGACGGCCGGCTCGCGGATGCGGATCTGGCGCGGCGGCCGCGCGTCCCGGTGATTCTTGCCTGCGAATGGGGCGATCCTGAGCTGCCTTCGGTGCGGGTAGACAATGCCAAGGGCGCGGCGATTGCCGTCCGACATCTGATCGACAACGGCCACAGGTTGATCGGGCACATCACCGGGCCGCGCGGCAACGTGCTGACGGAAAGCCGGCTTGCCGGTACGCGGTCGGCCCTCGCCGACCGGGGCCTCGGCCTGCGCGATGACTGGATTTTCGAGGGTGATTTCAGCATGGATTCGGGTGCCGCAGCGGCACAGGCTTGGATGGCGCTGGCCGAGCGCCCCACCGGGGTCTTCTGTGCTTCTGACGAGATGGCCTGCGGGTTCATCGGGGCGTTGCAGCATGCGGGCCATTCGGTGCCGGATGCGGTTTCGGTAATCGGTTTCGACGATATTGAGGTCTGCGGCCATCTGACACCGGCTCTGACAACGGTCCACCAGCCGCGTCGACTAATCGGCGAGCGCGCTGCGCACCTGCTGACAGCGATGATCGGGAGCGAGAGTCTGATCTGCGACTCCGAGGAGATAGGCGTCGACCTGATCCGTCGCGATAGTGTTCGCAGCCTCGACTGACCACGAACTCTCCGCGGTGCTCGCGCCCGATCGGCAACTCTGTTAGCGAAACCTGAGGTATCGAGGGCAGGGCGGAGATGCAGTCCAGCGCAGGGTTTCACGGCAGGGAGATACGGCTTGCGATTCTGACGATCTGTGCGGGCGTCGCCTTTCTGGTTCTGAACGACGCAATCGCGAAGCTGCTGACCGACCGCCACGACCCGGCGCAGATCATCTTCGTGCGCAACCTGCTGGCGCTGCCGATGATCGCCGCCCTGGTCCTACTTTTTCGCGGCAGGGCGGCGCTCGGCACATCCTATCTCTGGGCGCATGCGCTGCGCGGCCTGCTGATCGTTGCCGGCGCATATCTCTATTTTCGTAGTCTGCAGGTTCTGCCACTGGCCGAGGCGACGGCGCTGGTATTCTCTGCGCCTATGTTCATTACCGCGCTTTCGGTGCCGCTGCTGGGCGAGGCGGTCGGCTGGCGCAGATGGGGTGCGGTTATCCTAGGCTTCGTTGGCGTCCTGATCATCGTGCAGCCCGGCGGCGTGGCGTTTCAGCCGGCAACGCTACTGGCGATCGCCACCGCGCTTTTCTACGCGTTGTTCATGATCGGTGCGCGCTGGATAGGGCGGGAAGAGTCGATTTGGACGTCGATGTTTTTCATCATGCTGTTCCCGATGATCTACACCGCGCCTCTGGCAGTTGCAGGCTGGGTGCCTGTCGCGACCGCCGACATCCCGCTTTTTCTGGCCATCGCTGTCTGTGGCAGCATCGGGATCACGCTGATCGGTCACGCGTTCCGCCTCGCGCCGGTCGCCGTGGTTGCGCCGTTCGACTACACCGCATTGATCTGGGCCACGCTTTTCGGCTGGCTGATCTGGCGCGATATGCCCGGAACGACCACCGTCATCGGCGCGCTGGTGATCGTTGTTAGCGGATTGATCATCGTTCTGCGCGAAGCGCGCGCCGCGCCTAGGCCCCGGGTTGGTTCCGCGGCCGGGGATGATTAGATGGCGGGTAAACCTTCGCGCAGGAGTACGCCATGCACCATTTCTCGCTTCTCGACCTGTCGCCGATCCCCGAAGGTGGCAGCGCGGCGGATGCGCTCGCCAATAGCCGCGATCTGGCGCAGAACGCAGAGCGGGCAGGTTATCATCGCTACTGGCTGGCGGAACATCACAACATGCCGGGCATCGCCAGTGCCGCGACGGCCGTGGTGATCGGCCATGTCGCCGCGGCGACCAGTTCGATTCGGGTCGGCGCAGGGGGGATCATGCTCCCCAACCACGCGCCGCTGGTCGTGGCAGAGCAGTTCGGCACGCTCGCAACGCTGTTTCCGGGTCGCATCGACCTTGGCCTTGGCCGGGCTCCCGGGACCGATCCGGCCACGGCGCGGGCGTTGCGCCGGCATATGGCGCCCGAGGATAGGTTCCCCCAGGATGTTCTGGAACTTCTGGGCTATCTGGGCAACACGCAGGACGGTGCGGCAATTAGGGCGGTGCCCGGTGAGGGGACTCATGTTCCCGTGTGGATCCTCGGGTCGAGCCTCTACGGCGCGCAACTGGCCGCGCATCTGGGACTGCCCTATGCCTTTGCGTCGCATTTTGCTCCGGCCGCTTTGGCTGACGCGCTGGCCATTTACCGTGCCAGCTTTCAGCCGTCGCAATGGCTGGCGAAACCCTATGCGATGATGGCTGCCGGTGTCTGCGCAGCCGAAACCGACGACGAAGCGCACTTTCTGCGATCCTCGCAGGTGCTTGCCTTTGCGCGTCTGCGCTCCGGTCGGCCAGGGAAGCTGCCGCGCCCGACGCACGATCTCGCGGCAGAGATACCGCCCGCGTTGCAGGCCCAGGTCGAGCAGGCGCTTTCGGTATCCGCCACGGGGTCAGCAGAGACGCTGGCAATCGAACTGCGTCGTTTGGTCGAAACCTATCGGCCCGACGAGTTGATGGTGACGGGCATGATCCATGACCATGCGGCGCGGGTTCGGTCCTTTGCCATCGCGGCCGAGGTGTTGTCGGAACTGAAGGCGAAGCCTGCCGCGGCATGATCCCGCCCGCCTGATTGCCGACCCCTTGGGTTTCTGTCACCCTGCCGGGGATGATCCGAGGTCTCGGGTCACAGTGATGGCGGCATAGGGGGTGGTGATGCGAGTTCTGGCGATGGTTGGTCTTCTGGCCGCGTTTCTGACGCCAGCCGCAGGAGCGCAGCAAACATCCGACATCGTGGTGCCGGAACTGCCGACCGAGGTCGGCGCCGCCTTTCCGGGCATATCCGTCGCGGCACGGCTCTCGCTGCAGGCTCGCAACGACGGCAGCGTGGTCGAGGCAGAGGACTGGATGGTTGCCGCCGCGCATCCGCTGGCGGTCGAGGCCGGGGCACGCGTGCTGCGAGAGGGCGGCACGGCGGCAGATGCGATGGTCGCGGTGCAGGCAGTTCTGGGATTGGTGGAGCCGCAATCCTCGGGCCTTGGTGGCGGGGCATTTCTGGTCTGGTATGATGCCGAAACCGGCGAATTGACGACGCTTGACGGGCGCGAAACCGCGCCACTGGCTGCAAATCCCCGCCATTTCCTGGATGAGAGCGGAGAGCCGCTGGATTTTTGGTCGGCAGTCGTCAGCGGCCGGTCAGTCGGCACACCGGGCACGCCGCGGCTGATGGAAGAGGCGCATCGCCGCTGGGGCCGCGCGAACTGGCAGGAGCTGTTCGACGATGCAATCCGGCTGGCTGAGGATGGATTCGCCGTGTCGCCACGACTGGCGGATTCGGTCGCGGGCGACGCCGAGCGGCTGGCGCGCTTTCCGGCGACGGCGGACTATTTCCTGCCCGACGGGGCGCCGATTGCCGCCGGGGATACGCTGGTGAACCCGGCCTATGCCGATACCCTGCGGCAGATCGCTTGGCGGGGCGCGGCTGTCTTTTATGGTGGGGAGATCGCCGAGGATATCGTGGCGGCGACGCGGACCGAGACGCATCCGGGTCTGCTATCACTTGTGGATCTCGCGCTTTACGAGGTGATCGAGCGGCCCGCGGTCTGCTACACCTATCGCGGCAACGATGTGTGCGGCATGGGTCCGCCGTCTTCGGGTGCGGTTGCGGTCTCGCAGATCCTCGGCATGCTGGAGCATTTCGATCTACCGGCAATGGGTCCGCAGGACATCGAGGCACGACGCCTGATGGGGGATGCCACCCGGCTCGCATTTGCCGACCGAGGCCGCTACCTTGCCGATAGCGATTTCGTGCCGGTGCCGGTCGACGGGTTGATCGACCGAGACTACTTGGCCGGCCGCGCCGAATTGCTGCGCGGCGACGACGCCCTGCCCGAGGTTTCGCCGGGCCTGCCGGAGTGGGACCATGCGATGCGCTGGGGCGACGACCGGCGCCCGGAACGCCCGGCGACGTCGCATATCTCCATTGTCGATGGCGACGGCAACGTGCTGTCGATGACGACGACCATCGAAAGCGGCTTCGGTTCGCGGATCTTCGTGCGCGGCTTCCTGCTGAACAACGAACTGACCGATTTCTCATTCCGCACCCATGCCGATGGCTGGCCCATCGCCAACCGGGTGGAGCCGGGCAAGCGGCCACGGTCGTCCATGTCGCCGACCATCGTGCTGCGCGACGGCCAGCCGGTGCTGACCATCGGCAGCCCAGGTGGGGCGACGATCATCGGTTTCACCACTCAGGCCATCATTGCCCATCTGGACTGGGGAATGGATGTGCAGCAGGCGGTGGCGATGCCGCATCTGGTCAACAGTTTCGGCACCTATGCGCTGGAGGCCGGCACCTGGGCCGAAGTGTTGGAGAGCGATCTTTCTGAGCTTGGATTTCAGACCAATGTGACGGCGATGACGTCGGGTCTGCACGCCATAGCTATTGGCGAACGCCTGCAGGGCGGCGCCGATCCACGACGCGAAGGCATCGCGTTGGGGGAATGACCGCTTTCGGACAATCGGCCCGGAAAACCATTTGGGTTCGGCGGATACTTGCCGTAAGGTAACGAAAATCTTGAGGATTAGGGACGGGGCGATGCTTGGCGCCGGGGCCGTCAGGATAGTGATGCGCGGGCCGTTCGCGATTATTGATCGCGACGGTTCTGATCGCACGCCTTCGGCTCACAAGGAACGGGCGCTGGTCGCGCTGCTGGCGGTTGCACCCGAACGAAAGCGGTCCCGGCTCTGGCTGGCCGACAAGTTGTGGAGTGATCGCGATACCGAGCAGGCCGCGACCAGCCTTCGCCGTGCGCTCAGCAACCTGCGCACTACGCTCGGTGCCGACAGTGGAATCCTGCACACGGACCGCACAAACGTCTGGCTGGGGCGCGACGTAGTAGCGGATCTCCGCCCCGATCTGATTGCCCAGTCCGAAATACTTGAGGACGTGAACGTCCGCGACCCAGAGTTTGAGAACTGGTTGCGCGACCTGCGGCAGATGCACGATGCCGCGTCAGAGGCGCCTCAGGTCTTCGTCCCAGCGCCCCGACCGGTGCGTAACGGTGCGACGCGAGTCGTGATCTGTCGGGTAGCCCGACCAGAGGGGCCAGAGCAGGAGTTTTTGGCGAACCTCCTCACCGATGGCCTTTCGTCTCGATTCAACGCCCTTGGGGATGCGACAGTGCGCGTATTCGATGGCGACCGGACTCGGCCGGATGACGATGACGATCAGGATGCCTCGATCAGGATCGAGGTCGAAAGCGTGACTGCTGGCGGAGAATGGCTGGTGCATTTGCGCGCCTTGGCGAATCGAAACCGGCAGTTCCTCTGGTCAGGGCGATTGCGTGTGCCGCTGGACATGGGCCGGATTTTTGGCAGTGCTGAAGTCGCGGGCTTCGTAAGTCGTGCGACGACCGGGATCATCGGTAGCTTCGACACCCACTGCGGAGGCGAGCGTGACCCATTCATTTCTCTGCAGCGCGCGGCGAGACGGCTGTTTACCGGCCGGCCATCCGATATTCAGCAGGCGCAGGGCGAGCTTGCCGGGATCCCCCTTGGCGACAGATCCGGGATCGTTCTGGCTTGGCGGGGATACGGCAAGCTGACCGAGGCGCTGGAGCTGGGCGCGATGGATTCCGATACCGTGGGCGAAGCGATCGAACTGGTTGAAGATGCGGTGGCGCGTTCAGGTGAAAACCCCCTCGTGCTTTCGCTCGCGGCGCAGGTGCAGATGAAGTTGGGCGCCGATCACGAGCTGGGGGCCTATCTCGCCCGGCGAAGCTGCGACAAGAACGACCAGGATCCCTATGCTCTTCATGCGCTGAGCCAAGCCCGGTTTTTTGGCGGCAACCATGCGCGAAGCCATGATCTGGCGGAACGCGCGCGCGCAGCAGCCGATGGCCTGCCCAACGCGCACGTCTGGGACATGCTGCTTGCTCTGTCCAAGCTTGGCTTCGGGGACATTGATGGCGCGATGGAACTCTGCAAGGCGGCGCATCTGAAAAGCGCGAGCTACCGTCCTGCAATGCGCTACCTGGTTGCGCTGAGCCTGATCCGGGGCGATGCGTCCAATGCGTCGCGCCACGCGTTGGCGCTGGCACGGGTCGAGACCGGATTCGCGCCCGGAACTCTGCTGCGTCCGGGCTACCCGATCGAGACACTTCGGCTCGCGGGTCTGTTCGACGACCTATCTGGTGCGCTTCTAAGCCCCGAACATACTGCCCAAACAGCAGGATTTATGGGCCTTATGGACAACATCTCTGGCGGACTTCGCCGTGCCGAGGGCCGGATTGCCTAGGCGCCGTTGATCTGCGCGGCGATACGGCTTGCCCGCAGTGCGGCTGCGACTGAAGTGCCCGATACCCGGAAAAGTTCAGGGCTGCCGTTCCCGATCGCCGGCGTGCCCGCGCGTGGTGCGGGGTCATCCACCACCTCGTATTCGCGCTCGACTCCGTCGTACGGAAGGCCACTGTAGCCCGCCGGTCGTGTCTCGCCGTCAGCGAAGATGCGTTCCCGCGCACCAACGCTGACGATGCGGTCCGCAATCGCGGTTGTCAGGACAGATGCCGTGCCGGCGCGTCGGATCAGGCTGTCGCCCGCGCTATCGTCCACCAGTTCAACCCCGTAGGGGCCGGTTGAGGCATAGGTCGGATCCACGAGGCAGGACTGCAGATACTGTTGAGCTGCTGCGCCGCGCCCGGGCCAATCGTCACGAAGGAGCCAGAAATTCACATCTCTGATCTCAGCGTCAGGCGCATGTAGCTCTACGGTCCAACACCCTGACGGGGTGACGGCCAGCGACGGTTCCAGTGCAGCCGTCGCGCCAAGGGTCACGCGCAGCCGGCTCCAGCCTTCTGGTGTTTCGACTTTTCGTTTCCATGCTCCGCCGATGACGGCATCGCCGTCCAGCAACCTTGCAAATTGAGCATCGGCGAACGGATGCGTTGCGCTGCGTCCGTCCGGCGCTGTCAACTTCAGAACTGGCGGAGCACCGCGATAGTAGATGTCGAGTGTGTTCGCGGATCGGTCCATCGGTTCCAGGAACCAGCCCAATGGCGGGCTCTCAGTCCCGGATCCGAGATCTTTCGGCAGTCGGGCATGGCATCGGTGCTGCAGATGATTACCCGTTGGCAGCACCAGATGCACATGGGCAAAGGCGCTGTCGGTCATCATCCCTCGCAATGCCCTTGCGCTATCGCGGCTGCCATCGTGGGGGCCGCCCGGAAAGCCAAAGGGCAGACAGATCACGATACTCGTCGCATCGGTCACGCCGGGCGAGGTCTCGATCATCGCGACGAGCATGCGTATGGCAGTTTCGATCATAACTTCCAAACTGCCGCCGCTGCTGTCGAGCAGCACCTCCTGCGGCAGTTCCAGTCCGAAGAGAGCCGGGGCTGTGCCGGGTCGGCCCGGGTCGAACCGGCCGGCAATGTCCGCAATCGCCGTCCCATGGGACATTTCTCCGGGCTGTAGCAGCCCAGCCCGGCCGCAGCGAAGGCCGTAGATGCTTTGCGGAAACCGTTGTCCCAGATAGTTTCGGATCCACTCGTCTCCGCCGGGCCGATCCGCGTCGGCGCAAAGCGCCCCGATCTCGGTCTGCGACAACGTTTCCGCGGTGCCGTTGAGGTCAAGGAAGGCCATGCCCGAGAACTGCGGCCTACCCTCGATCACGAAGCGCCGGTTCCAGAACGCCATGCCGGTATCGATCAGGCCAATGACGGCGCTGCCGGTTGCTTGGGTCAGATCGTGCGGCCGCCAGTCGGGTATCGTTATCGGCCGACTTTCGCCGCAGGCCGGACCGAATGCGAAACTCCCGGACGCTTCGGTGGTGAGCTTCTGAAGCACATCCGGGTTTGTTACGTCCCGGGCATCGATTTTCGTGATCGACTTGTCCGCGGCGGCGATCACCGGCAGATAGGTCTGTCCGCACCGGCCCTGAAGCGCCGGTAGCGCGCAGGGCAGAAAATTCTCGCAGCGGTCAAGGGCTGGCAGATCGAGCGCAGAGAACGCGAGCGTCTTCCGGCGCATCTCAGCAGCCTTGGAATGGCTGCTGAGCGGCGGCCGGACTTTCGCCCAGTTCCTCACGGACACCGTTGATCAGCATCTTCAAAAGGGCGGTTTGCGGGGCAGCATCTGCTGGCAGACCGACGACCGGACCGTTGATCGACGCGGCGTAGAGAGTGCGCATCGCCTCATGTATGGTCGCGGGGCCGCCGTCGGTCGACGCCTTGGGGATGGGAAGAGCGCGTCCCAGCAGCTTGTGCAGAAGCACGTCCGCCACAGCATTGCCCAGTAGCAGCCCACCCAGATTGTCGACAGGGAAATGCACGCCGGCCACCACCCGGTTCTCGGCGATGCGCTCCGCGATGCGTAGCAGGGTCGATACGTCTCCACCAAAGGCAAGATGCCCAATAATCCGGGCGTGGGCGAAGGATTCGGTGGCATGGCCAGATGGAAAGGCACTGTGCGCCGGGGTCTGGATGATCGGGTTAATGTCGGGCGCCAGATCGATAGGCCGCGCAACCGAAAAGTGCTGCTTTACCGGATATTCCACCCGCAGCACTGCCTCGTGCACCGCATCCAGCAAGGCCATGAGCATCGGGTATCGGTTCCAACACAATGGCAATGCGATACCAAAGAAACTCATCATGTCGACCTGCTGAACATGAATCTCTGCTAGGCGGTCGCCGCGCCGGCCCTTCAGATCACGAACTTGGCGCAGTTGATCGTGCCAGAAATGCGCGTCGTAGCCGGTCAGGTCCAGCGTCAACATGCATTTGCCCTCGTAGGACACGCGCGCGATGTCGGTCCGCGACGTATCGACTGTGATGCCGCGATGGAGTTCCTGCACCAGCAACTCCTGCCGGTGGCGTGCGTTCAGCATCCGAAACCGCACCTCTGCCGACTGCCTTGGCACGGGCAGTGCGGGTGGAACACCGGCTTCGGGAATGCTTATCGCAACGGACTGCAATGCACTGCTGAGAAGTGACGTGCTGGCAGAACCAGCGTGGTTCAGTTCCGCCAGACCTCCCGCACTCGAATTATTGGAATTATTGGAGTTGTTAGAGTTATTCGAGTTGTTGGAATTGTTCGAGTTGTTGGAATTGTTAGCCTGCGGCATCGTACTATCTCTAAATTATCCCATCGATTCTGGTAGCCTAGCACAGTTGTTGCAGTCTTGGCAGACGCCAGAGAGTAGCATATTGATACTGGTCACTCGACATACCCACCACGGTGGCTGTTCGGCTTTTGTTGGTCCAGAAAGCCTGCCTCGCGGCCACGACCTTTGTGTCAGTCTCGCTCACGACGCGCACTATATCTTTGGAACCGAAGCGCCGCGTGGCGCGTTCTGATCTGAATCGCCCGAAGTTGGGGCGAGGTCTCGTGACAGGAAATCCATTCGATGAACGAACCCGCCCTGCGTCCCGACCCTCGCGGCGGGCGTCCGCGCGGACGAGGAGCACTGTTTCGCCCCGAACGAGACTGGTTGCGCACGGCAGCACTGCTGGTAATCGCCGCCATACTGCTGTTCGGAACGCTGCGTGCAGCGCAGGCCTTTGCGGTTCCCACGGTCCTGGCTTTATTGGCGGCAATCGCGCTGGAGCCTGTCGCGCAGCGCGCGGACCGTATTGGCATCCCGCGCCCGCTTTCAGCCGCCACGATCGTGATGGCGGGTATCTTCGCGGTCATCGGACTGATCTACTATCTGCTGCCGACCGCGGAGGCGTGGAACGTTCGCTTGCCCGAGGTGATCGAGAAACTCGAACAGATGGTACGCAGCCTCTCGCGGGGCTACTTTCGCGCGTTCGGGCGGCCGACGGAGAGTGTCGGCGGCGAGGACGAGATTGATCCTGTAGAGCAGATCGCAAGTTCCGGTCAGAGCATCCTCACCGGCATTGCCGTAAGTGTGCCTGCGCTTCTGGGCGGGCTGATCTATGCCGCGCTGCTGACGTTCTTCGTGCTGAAAGAGCGCGGTCTCGTTGCCCGGCTGGCAACCAGCCTTGGTGCGACGACGGGCCAGCGACTCGTCCTTGCCCGATCAATGCGCGACATACAGGGCCGTGTGTCCCGTTATCTGCTGACGATCACGATTATCAACGCAGGCCTTGGTCTGGCTGCCGGTGCGGCCTTCTGGATGCTCGGGCTGCCAAGCCCGATGCTCTGGGGATTGCTGGTCGCGGCGCTGAACTTCATGCCATACATCGGCCCGGCCATCATGGCGCTGGTCGTGCTGGCGGTGGGACTGGTAAGCTACGACGACCCCGCCGCCGCGCTGCTGCCACCGCTTGCACTGATCATGCTGAACGCCATCGAGGGGCAACTGGTCACGCCGATGTTCGTGGGCCATCAGATGCAGCTCCCTGCGTTGGCCATCTTCGTTGCCATTACCTTCGGTGCGTGGCTCTGGGGCCCTGCGGGGGCAATCCTGGCGACCCCAGTGCTGATCATCGTCACCGCATTCACACAGCGGATGTGGCCGCCGCGACGCCGGTTGATAAGGACCGCATGACGCAGATGCCGCGAGGCGAGCGGTTGATCGCGTGGGGCGGAAGGAACTAGACAGGGGAGTGATGAGCGCGCCAGGAGCAGACAGGATGATTGCCTATTGCGGCCTGCCGCCGACGCCCGAGGATGTTCTGCTGGCGTGGAATATCGATCCGGTGCTGATTGGTGGGCTCGTGGCCGTCGGCATGCTGGTAGCCCGCTATGCGACTGACCGGCGGGCGGGTTGGGCAGCGCTTGCGCTGACGGCCTTGATCTTCGTCTCGCCGCTGTGTGCGCTGACGTCGGCGCTGTTCTCGGTTCGGGTTGTGCACCATGTCGTGCTTATTGCCGCGGTGGCGCCGCTGCTGGTCCTGGCGTTCCGGGGCAGGGTCTCGCTTGCACTGCCAGCCGGCGCAGTGTTTGTGGTCCACATGGCCATCCTGTGGATCTGGCACGTACCGGGGCCATACCACTGGGCGCTGGCGACGACATGGGGCTACTGGCTGATGCAGGCCACGTTGCTGGTCAGCGCGATTGCGCTATGGCACGCCGCACTTGCCCGGGGGCCGGGGGTTGGTCTGCCGTTGCTTCTGGGCACGGTGGCGCAGATGGGACTGCTTGGCGCGCTGATACTCTTTGCGCCGGTTCCACTTTATGCCGCGCATCACGCGACGACAACGCCCTGGGGTTTGGACCAGATGACTGACCAGCAGTTGGCGGGGCTGCTTATGTGGGTGCCGGCGATCCTGCCATATCTAGGCGCAGCCCTGTACCTTGGCCTGCGGTTGATCCCGGTGGACCGCGCGACGTGACCGGCGAAGGGACAGTCTGGATCACCAAGTTCGCCCATCTGGCGGCTATCGCTCTTTGGGCCGGTGGGCTAGTCGGGTTGCCCGCGCTTATCGCGCTCGATCGCGCACGCGGCGAAGAGCGGTTGCACCGGATGGTGCGGGCACTCTATGTCGGGCTGGTGTCGCCGGCGGCCTTCGTCGCCATCGGCTCGGGCACCGCGCTGATCTTTCTTCAGGCGACATTTCATGAATGGTTCTCGGCCAAGATGGTGTTCGTCGCGCTCATGGCGGCACTGCATGTCGTCACGGGGCTGATGCTGCTCCGCAGCTTCCGCGAGGGTCGTCCGCTGCGGGCGCTGCACGCTGCGGTACTCACCGGCGCGCTGACCGCGGCGATCTTGCCGATCCTATGGCTGGTGTTGGCGAAGCCGCAACTGCCTTCGGACGCAATCGGCCCGGCGCTATTCGCTCCTGGCGCACTGGGGGACCGCTTCCCCGCGCTGCGGTTCTGGGAGAGCGGAGCATGACGCGGGCGGTATCCCCGGTTGCGGCGCTGATCCTGCTGACGGGCTGCAGCGGTCCCTACTCGACGCTCGACCCGCAGGGGGCGTCGGCGGCGTCCATCGCCGGATTGTGGTGGGCGATGCTTATTGGCT
This sequence comes from Paracoccaceae bacterium, assembly GCA_050485905.1. Classification (GTDB taxonomy): domain Bacteria; phylum Pseudomonadota; class Alphaproteobacteria; order Rhodobacterales; family Rhodobacteraceae; genus JAWLCA01. Next base: position 21,787 of record JBJHCH010000030.1, read on the forward strand.
CGGCGGTGATCTTCGCGCTGATGATGGGGCTGTTCGCGTTGGTCATTCGGCGCCCGGAACTCGCCGCGCGGATCACGCCGCGGCGCTGGATTGTCTGGGGGGGGCTTGTCCTGCCCGGCATCGTACTGCCGCCGCTGGTCGCATGGTCGCTGGTCGCCGGCGAGCGGATCCTGCCGATACCCGGCCAGTCCGTGCCGCGGATCGAGGTAGAGGCGGTGCAATGGGGGTGGACCTTTCGATATCCCGACCATGGCGGGGGTGAGACATACGATCGCGTGATCCTGCCGCTTGGCGAACCGGTGGACCTGCACATCACGGCCCGCGACGTGGTCCACGCTTTCTGGATCCCGCAGCTTGGCGGCAAGATCGATGCCGTGCCGGGCAAGGTGAACGTGCTGCGCCTGCGCGCTGACGCGCCCGGCGAGTATGGCGGGCTTTGTGCCGAGTTCTGCGGGCTGGATCATACGTCGATGCGCTTCGACGCGCTGGTGGTGCCGCCCGATGAGGTTGCGGATCTGGTCGCTGGGGGTGCTGCAGATGAATGATCGCGGCGCCGATCCGATCCGCCTTCACAAGGAGCTTTCCCGGCTCTGGGCCACACCGCCCGGCTGGCGCGGGCGGCTGTCGTCGGTCAGCCATACTGACATCGGCCTGCGCTTCATGGTCACCGCGGCGATCTTCTTTGCCATCGGTGGCTTGCTGTCGATGCTGATCCGTGCGCAGTTGGCGACCCCCGATAGCGCCTTCATGGGGCCAGAGGTCTACAACCAGATCTTCACCATGCACGGCACGATCATGATGTTCCTCTTCGCGATCCCGATGCTGGAGGGGCTGGCGGTCTACATGCTGCCCAAGATGATCGGCGCGCGCGATCTGGCGTTCCCGCGGCTCACCGCCTACGGCTACTGGTGCTACCTGTTCGGCGGCACGATCCTGATCGGCGCGTTGTTGTTGGGTCTGGCACCGAACGCCGGCTGGTTCATGTACACGCCGCTGTCGTCGAACGTCTACTCGCCGGGGGTGAACTCCGACATCTGGCTGCTCGGCGTTACGTTCGTCGAGATCTCGGCGATCACGCTGGCGGTGGAACTGGTGGTGTCGATCCTGAAGATGCGCGCACCGGGGATGAGCCTCGGCCGGATGCCGATCTTTGCCTGGTACATCCTGGTCACCGCCCTGATGATGGTGGTCGGCTTCCCGCCGCTGATCCTGGGTTCGGTTCTGCTGGAAATCGAACGCGCTGCGGGACTGCCGTTCTTCGACCCCACGCGCGGCGGCGACCCCTTGCTCTGGCAACATCTGTTCTGGCTGTTCGGTCATCCCGAAGTCTACATCATCTTCCTGCCCGCCGCCGGGGCGCTTGCCACGCTGATCCCGACCTTTGCCGGGCGGCCGCTGATAGGCTACCGCGCCTCGATCGCAGCCATCGTGGCCATGGCTTTCCTGAGCTTCGGGATCTGGGTGCACCACATGTTCACCACCGGAATCCCGCATCTGGCGCTTGCGTTCTTTTCCATTGGCTCCGCGCTCGTGGCGGTGCCGACGGCGGTGCAGGTGTTTTCCTGGCTGGCGACGCTGGCGCACGGCCGGCCGCGGTGGGACGTGCCGATGCTCTATGTCTTCGGCTTCTTCTTTGTCTTCGTGATGGGCGGGTTGACCGGGGTCATGCTGGCCATGGTGCCATTCAACTGGCAGGCGCACGACAGCTACTTCGTTGTCGCGCATCTGCACTATGTGCTGGTCGGTGGCTTTATCTTTCCGCTGCTTGCGGCACTTTACTACTGGCTGCCGCAAGTGACCGGGCGGCTGAGCCTGAGGCCGCTGTCGATCACTGGCTTCTGGCTGATCTTTCTGGGCTTCAACGCGACCTTCTTCCTGATGCACCTCACCGGGCTTCTGGGGATGCCGCGTCGCATCTTCACCTACGAGGCCTCGGATGGCTGGACCGAGCTTAACCTGCTCTCTTCGGTCGGTGGCTTCGTCCTGACCATGGGCTTCGCGCTGATCGCGATGGATGTGATCCTGCAGGCGCGCTTTGGTCGGCGGTTCCGGCGTGACCCCTGGCGGGCGGGTACCTTCGAATGGGCAATGCCGACGCCGCCCGCCCCTTACAATTTTGCTGCGATCCCCGAGGTGAGTGAGCGGGCGGACCGGATTGACCCCGGAGCGACCGGGCGCGATCTGGCGGCTGGGAAGGGGTATCTGGCAGGTGCTCCGCGAGGTTGGCGCGAGACGCTGGGTGTGGATACGGTCGGCGGCAGACCCGAATACGTGGTGATCCTGCCGGGGCCGAGCTTGCTCCCGCTGGCCACCGCCCTTGCCACCGGCGTTGTGGTGTTTTCGCTTCTTTTGAAGGCCTACCTGCTGGCGGCGGTTGCCGTGCTGGTGGTGGCCGGACTGATGGTCCATGCGGGACGCTACGCTGGCCAGAGGCAGGATCACGGACCCGTCCCGGTCGGAGGCGGGCTTCAGCTTCCCCCGCATACCGAGGCTGCGAGCTCCCCGCCATGGGTCGCACTGAACGTGGCGCTGGGGGCGAACGGGGCGCTCTTCTGCTCGCTAGTCTTTGGGGTATTTTATCTTTGGCTGGTCGCGCCCAACTGGCCGCCTGCCGAGGTTCTGGCGCTCGGATCCGCGCTGCCAGTGGTGATTTTCGCGGCACTGGCCATTGCGCCGATGGGCGCCCGCGGGGCTCTGCGCGCGCTGGCTCGTGGCCGGCCCTTGGGATTCTGGCTGGCGCTTCAGGCTGGGGCACTCATCTGTGCCAGTGTCGCGCTGGCGGTCACGCTACGACACCTGCCTGATCCGCGCGGCCACGCCTATGCGGCCGCCAGCTTCGTGCTGCTTGCCTACATCGGTTTGCACCTGTTCATTGGGTTGTTGTTTGTTGTTAGCACGGTGCTGCGCCTGCAGTCGGGATATATCTCGCCCCGCCGCAACCTCGATCTGCGGCTGACCCGTCTTTGGCTGGACTATACTCTGGCGACGGGACTGGTGGCGACGGGGATCGTTCTTGTGCTGCCGCATCTGTCCGGGATCGTGCTATGAGCGGTGGGCGGATCGCGGTCGGTCTCGCGGCAGGGTTCTCAGTCTGGGGCAGTGCGCTTATCGTCGCTTATGCCACCCATGCTGTGGGATGTGCCTTTGATTGGTCCGACGCTTTGCTGCGCTTCGCGTTACTCGCGATTCTGGTTTCCCACGGTGCAGTGGTGGCGGGACTGCTGCTTTTCTACAGCATCAGCGCCGATCCGCTTACATCGAGCGTGTCGCGCTGGACAATGATCGCGGCCTTGGTTGCGATCATTGCCACGGTTGCACCGGGGCTCTTGCTGACCACCTGCGTCTGAGCGATCTCAGATCAGCCGCAGGGTCAGCGCGATGAGGCCCAGCACCGTTATATAGCCGAGGATGATGAAAACGCCGTCGCGCGCCATCAAGCCGGTCGCGAACAGTGCCACCGCTCCCGAGGCAAAGGAGGCGGCGAAAGGCAGCAACTCCATCGGCGGCATTGTGAGGGCCACGATGACGCAGCACAGAATTGCGACATAGCTCGCCGGTCTGTCGGCAAGGAAAGTAAGCCGCTGGCGGATCACCGGGTCGACCCAGCCGGCAGGACGGCGCAGCCAATTCAGTGCGGTGCAGAAGCGATCCGCCGGGATCGACACGCGGGCAATAAAGCCAGGCAGCCAGAGCGAGTCGCGGCCCATGAGCATCTGGACGGAAATCAGCAGGAAGAGGGTCGCCGCGACCGTGGGTGACCCAGGTATGCCCGAGAGTGGGGAGACCATGACGAGTGCCGGAACCAACAGCACGGTTGCAAAGGAACGTTCCCCCATCGCACTGACAATGTCACCAAGGGTTATCGACGATCCCTCGATCATTTCATCCAGAGAATCGAGCAGGCCGGACAGGTGATTTCTCGTCGCTTTCATCTGATCATGGCCCTCTTTGCGGTTTCTCGTTCTTGTGCTGTGTTTTTGCTGGTCACTTAACGGTGAAAATGTGGCCCAGTGGGGCCTGTCGTTGCGTAAGTGCTCGCTGATTTGGCTTGGAGAGTGCGGCAATATGTTGCATCACGGTGGCAACTACGGGACTGTCGCCTGAACGAGTCAGGCCGGGCACGGCCGAGGCCTTCAGGCCTACACAGGATTTTTAGAATGCCCACTCGAATAAAGACCGTCGCCCTGGTGACGGGAAACGCGCTGGTGGCCTTGGACATGAGCGCGACGATCAGGGAGGTAATGCCTTGGGCCGAAATCGTCACGCTCACGCCGACCCTGACGACGCCAGATGATCTCGGCGCCCTGCAGGGTCTTCTGGCGGTCGTCATTGACCAGGCCGAGGCCAAGCAGGTGGATCTGGAACGATACACACGCGATGGCGCCATGGTCATCGTGATCGGCGAGGGAGAAGAGCGGCCCGGTTCCGGGATTGCGTATCTTCCGATGCCGTTCACGACGGAGATGCTTGAATCGGTCCTCGCCATGGTCTGGCCTCGCCGCACGGCCTGATGGTCGCCGCCTAGCGGCGTGCGACCAGCAGCCCTGCGCAGAAGCCAATAGCGGCAACCAGACCGACGCTCGTTCCCGGGCGTCGGCGCACCATGCGTGCAGCGCGGGCGCCTTCAGCGCGCAGCGCATCCATATCTACCCCGCGCTCAAAACCCAGGCGTTTTGCTTCCTGCGTCAGGAAATGGCGCAGGTCCTTCAGGTTAAGCTCTTCGGCCTGCTGCGCAACGCTGTCCTTGAGGGCAGAAATGTCCCGCTTCAGCTCTTCCATTTCCTCGCTCAGATTCACTTCGGTCTTTGTCGTCGCCATGGTGAGTCCTTTCTCAGACGATTGGGCATCGGTTGAACTCGCTGCTCGTCATGCCAACGCGTGGATGCGCGTGGTGTTCCATCGATTCCGGCGCGGAGGGGGCAATTTGCAGCGCGTCGGTCGGCCATTCTGCGGCAGGTATGGGAACCGTTCGCCGCATCGATAGTTGTCCCGTCGTAGCAATCGAAAGGGGAATTCCATGAACTGGGATATCATCGAAGGAAAGTGGAAGCAGCTGACCGGCAGCGCGAAGGAGCGCTGGGGCAAGCTGACCGATGACGAGCTGGACCAGATCGATGGCAAGCGTGAACAGCTCGCTGGCAAGCTTCAGGAAAAGTACGGCATCGCCCGCGACGAGGCCGAGAAGCAGATCGACGAGTGGATGAAAGACTAATTCAGCCAGAGCGGGAAATCCGCCATCGTCGAGCCGCGCCCCGAAAGGGCGCGGCTTTTTCTGTCAGCGGTCAGAAGCCCGGCGAAGCAAAGGCCCCCTAACGCAAATCCTTCAGTTTGGTTCCCAGCAAAAACCTCTTTAAATCATCAGCTTGATCGGGAACTTTCCACGCTCTCTGTCATTGATCCATCGTAGTCCCAACCGGGACATAGCGAAGGAGATCAAGATGAAACGCTTTATGCTGACAACCGCTCTGGTTGCGTTCGCGGCAACCCCGGTCGTCGCTCAGACGAGCAACGAAGCTCCTGCTGTCGAGACCGAGAGCCACGAACTTTCGGCTCAGGTGGGCGCCGGAACCTATCTGGAAATGACCGGTGACACGACGATCTACGGGTCGGAGTTCATTGGCAAGAACGTCTACGTGACCGAGGGCGCGTCGCACACCGCAACTGTCGAGGGTGTGCCGAGCGACTGGGAGAACGTGGCGACCGTTGACGACGTGCTGATGACGCGCGACGGCGAGATCCGCGGTATCCTTGTGGACGTCGGTGGCTTCCTGGGCATCGGGGCGCGCACTGTCGCGCTCGACATGGATGCCCTCGACATCGTCTACGACAGCGATAGCGACGATTTCTATGTTGTGTTCGCCTCGTCGCGTGAGGAACTGGAAGCGGCGCCGGAGTATGATCGGGCGGCCGATCTCGAGGCGCGTCCGGGAACCTGGAACATGGCTTCCGACACTGATGCGCAGCCTGAAAGTGATGTGCTCGCACAAGATCAGGCTCCGATGACCGACCCTGTGACCGACCCCGTCGCGGAACCGCAGGCTGCTGATGCGGCCGATGATCTTGCGGCACCGGTCAACGACCGCATTGCTGCAGAGCGCGGCGAGATCTCGGTAGATGATCTGAAATCCGCCGACGTGTTCGACGCGACCGACGAGCGTATCGCCGGTGTGAGCGACGTGCTGGTGACTCAGGATGGCGATGTTTCTGCGATCGTTGTCGACGTGGGCGGCTTCCTGGGCATCGGCGCCAAGTCGGTGGCGATCGACTACGCAGAGGTTGACGTATTCCATGGTGAAGACGCTAGCGACCTGCGTGTGCATCTTCCGATGACGCGCGACCAGCTGGAAGACATGCCTGAATACGAAGGCTGATACATACAGCCACAGCCCGCCCCGAGCCGGGGCGGGCGCCCCAAAATTTTCTGCGCCTCCCGGGAACCGGGGGGCGCCTTGCCGCGTTCAGAGAGTTGCACGTGCGCGTTCCGCGCCTGTGCCGCATAGTGGAAGAGCGCAGAAAAGACATATGTCAAGAACGACCAATCAGTCCGGCCGCGGGAGCGGGAATCGACATGGTGGCGGGCAACTGTCGCCATCGGTCGAGCAACAGATCAACGAGAACCTGAAACGTCTATACGATCAGGCTTCAGAAGAGCCGCTGCCTGATCACCTGCTTAAACTGCTTTCGAAGCTGAAGCAGGAGAGTAGCCCGCAATGACCGATCAGACCGTCAACCAGGGTGATCCGCGCGACGAGCTGGTGGATCACCTTCCGGCGCTGCGTGCGTTTGCGCTTAGCCTTGCCCGAAGCCCCTCGACCGCCGATGACCTTGTGCAGGACACTATCCTGAAGGCATGGAGCAAGATCGAGCAGTTTCAGTCAGGCACCAATCTACGGGCGTGGCTCTTCACGATCTTGCGCAATACCTACTATTCTGCCCGAAGGAAGACGCGGCGCGAAGTGGCCGACAGCGACGGGCACCACGCGGCACGCCTTTCCCAAAAGCCCGACCATGACGGCCGCATGGCGCTCGCTGACTTCGCAAGGGCTTTCGCAACCCTGCCGGTAGAGCAGCGCGAGGTGCTGATCCTGGTCGGGTCGAACGGTTTTTCCTACGAAGAGGCTGCCGCCACCTGCGGCTGTGCGGTTGGTACCATAAAGAGCCGGGCAAATCGCGGACGTAAGCGACTGGCCGAGATACTTGGACTGGTAGAGGGTGAGGCTCTGGAACTGACCGACTCGCCTACCATGGCGGTCGTCACGGCGCAGGCATCCGTTTCTTGAGTGGCAGCTTCTGGTCGGTCCCCTGCATTTATCAAAGCAACCACAATGATGGGAACCGAACATCCGGTGCGACGTTGGTTTGGTGATGGCACCACTGGTGCCAAGTATCTGACCGAAAGGAGATCGAAATGCTTGGATGGGCCCTTACTTTTCTTGTTGTCGCGCTGATTGCAGCGGTATTCGGCTTTGGCGGCATTGCTTCGGCTTCGGCCGGAATTGCCCAAGTTCTCTTCTTCATCTTCGTCATCCTCTTCGTGGTGGCGATGGTTGCCCGTGCGCTGCGCGGCCGCCCGCCGGTGTGACTTCTACGTTTTAGAAAGTGCGCGCCCGCCAAAGGCGGGCGTTTGCTTCTGTGAAACTTGTGGCGATAATCTGGATGAATGGAGCATCGAATGGCCGGATCGAACAACAGCCCCAGCAGTGATGACCTGATGCGCGAGATCGAGACGCTTCGTGCGGATCTTGCCCGGATCACTGAAACCATGGCGGAGATGGGCAAGGCAGAAGCACGCTCGATGGCGAGCGAAGTGCGCAAGCGATCGCGCAAGGCGCGCGAGCAGGTCGAGGACGAGCTTGAAAACCTACGTGGTTCGGCAGAAGCCGCGATCGATCAGGCCGATGATCTGATCCGTGAACGTCCTGCCTTGGCGATGGCCATTGCTGCGGGCCTCGGGCTTGTGGCTGGCCTGCTGCTTTACCGGAAGGACTGATGCACCGCATCGCCGAACGACTGAGCGACTCGATACGCCGCGGAGGGTTGATGGCCCTTGGCGGCGTCTTTGCAGCCGTTTCGCTTTTCTTTCTGACCGTCGCGGCTTGGATCGCGGCGGTCGATGCGTTCGGGGCACTGGCCGCTGCGCTGATTATCGCGGGCGGCTACATGAGCGTCGCGCTGATCTTGTTTCTCGTCGCGCGTCGTTCCAGGCCGCGCCGCCGCGACCGCCGTTACCTGAAGTCGCCACCGCCGCCGCTGGCTGAAGCGTTCTTTGCGGGACTTCGTGCCGGGCGCAAGATGCGGCGCAGGTAGGTGGGCGCCTAGACCCGCTTAGACGGCGGTGGACATTCAGCGAGCGAAGCCTAGGCTCATGACTGCGCAGAAGGGCTCGCCGACATGTCAGAAACGCACCAAACCGGACGAGAGGCTGAGGGCGGCGAGACGACGCTTTCGGTCGTGACGCAAGAAGTCCAGATGCACGACCTTGCGTCTGCCATTGCCGTCAAGGGCCATCCGATCCATGCGATGTTGGTCCATTTTCCCATTGCGCTGGTTTTTGCGACGCTTGGGGCGGATCTTTTCTACTGGTTGACTGGTGACGCCTTCTTCCTGCGAGCAGGTCTCTGGGCGGCGGGCTTTGCCTTCGGGACCGGATGCCTCGCCTCGCTCGTCGGGACGGCCGAGCTGCTGCTCGTGAAGGGGATCCGCGTACGGGTGGCAAGCTGGAACCACGCTGTCGCAGCGATGACTCTGGTGGCGATGCTGGCGCTCAACTGGGGCGTCCGTCTAACTGCGCCGGAGGCGACATTGCCGCACGGCCTTTTCCTGTCGCTCATGAGCGCGGCGCTCTCGGCGCTGGCAGGCTGGCATGGCGGGAAGCTGATCTTCGACCACGGCGTCGGAATTGTGATATCGCCGAAGCAATAGCTAAATGAAAACCGCCACGGCGGGTCGCCGTGGCGGAGCGATTTCCGGATGATTACCCGTCGATATTGTCGACGACACCGTCTGCAAAGGCGTCTACCAGGGTCTGGTAAAAGTCAGGGGTGTCGGCTGTCAGCACGACGATGTTTGCATTCTCTGGCAGCATCGGCATGATCTGCCGCGCCGTTGCGGTAACCTCGAAGCTACGTTCGATCGAGTTGGTCTCGGTGTCTGTGACGGTAACGGCACCCGACAACAGCGACAGGTCCAGCCCAAGCTCGGCCTCGAACGCGTTCGAAAGCTCCACTTCGTCGATGGAGATATCGATACTGAGGCCCTCGTCACCCAGCCGGTCAACCAGGCGCGCAGCAATGGCGCCCTGCAGGTCGGCATCCAGATTGGACCAGAAAGCAGCCGCTTCCCTGTTCTGGATGGCGGACAGGTCCGTGGTCGAATTGATCTCGGCGATGGCGGGCAGATCCTGCGCCATGACCGCGCCAGTCACGAGCGTGCCGAGGGCAGCCGAAACGATGGTTTTCTTAAACATTGCACTCTCCTTTTCCGGATCGCGGAAGGTGCCGATTGCCCCCCCGGTCCCATGCAGGAAGAACGCTTCTGCGATCACCGGGTTCCGGCCAAGCGCTTGAAGTGCGAGACACAATAACCATATTGTGAGAACGCCCCGGGGTGAGTCGGGGCGTTCTTTAGTCTGTCTTTCCAGTATCTTAGATCAGGCGTGCAGTGTTTCGGTCGAGGCGAAGAACATTGCCTGACTGACGGCCGACCGTACCTGATCCTCGCCATAGGGCTTGGTGATCAGGAAGGCCGGCTCGTGCCGCTTGCCGGTCAGCAGGCGCTCGGGGAAGGCGGTGATGAAGATCACCGGGATATCCTCGAACTTTGCCAGAATATCGCTGACCGCGTCGATACCTGACGAATTGTCCGCCAACTGGATATCGGCCAGAATCAAGTCTGGCTTCTCGCGATTGGCGAGAGCCACTGCTTCGGTCCGGGTGCGGGCGACGCCCGTAACATTGTGGCCCATGCCTTCGACGATCGCACGGATGTCGAGCGCGATGATCGCCTCGTCCTCGATTATCATGACCTTGCCGGCGATGGAGCCGGCCATTTCGCGCAGCGCGATCTCGATGAGCTCGCCCGCCTCGTTGGGCTCCACCCGCATGATCGTTGCGATCTCTTCAACCCGGAAGCCTTCTACCGAATGGAGCAGCAGCGCCTCACGCGTGTTGGGCGTCAGCTTCGCCATGTG
>JBJHCH010000031.1:0-31472 GCA_050485905.1 Paracoccaceae bacterium
GGCCGAGATGGTGCGGAAATACGCGGAACGGTTGACCCCGATGGCACCCGCCCGCATGCGGGCCTGAGGTGGACGCCGCGCGGCACGACACCGCCCCAAACCCGCCCCAGGTCGGATTCAACTGGCGTGGCTGGCGCAACCGCCTGATCGCACGCCCCGGCTTTCAACGCTTGGCCGCCCGGATACCGATTCTGCGCCGCTTTGTCCGGGCCGAGGGTCAGGCGCTGTTCGATCTGGTTGCCGGGTTCGTCTACAGTCAGGTTCTGGCGGCGCTAGTTGAACTGGATCTGTTCACCGCGCTGCGCGATATGCCCGCCCGGTCAGGACAACTGTCAGCGCGCTGCGGCATTGCGCCCGACCGCATGGAGATGCTGTTGCAGGCCGGTGCCGCGCTGGGGCTGATGGAGCGACTCGCTGACGGCCGGTTCCAGACATCGCGCAAGGGTGCGGCGCTGCTAGGCGTGCCGGGCCTGCCGCAGATGATCCGGCATCACGCGGTCTTCTACCGTGACATGGCGGACCCTCTGGCACTACTGCGCGGGGAGGGCGAGACGGAACTGGCACGATTCTGGCCCTACGTCTTCGGCGTGTACGGCGAAGTGCCCCCGGATGTCGCTGCCGCCTATTCCGATCTGATGGCCGAGAGCCAGGCGCTGGTCGCCGAGGATACGTTGCGGCAGGTCGATCTTCGCGGCAGCCGGCATCTGCTTGATGTCGGCGGGGGCACCGGGGCGTTTCTTGCCGCGGTCGGCGCCGCGTATCCGGCGGTGCGGATGACGCTCTTCGATCTGCCCGCCGTCGCGCCCGACGCTGCGGCACGATTCGCCGAGGCCGGACTGCAGGGGCGTGTCACCGTCCAGCCCGGTAGTTTCCGTACCGATCTGCTTCCGGACGGGGCAGATGCGATCAGCCTGATCCGTGTCCTCTACGATCATGCGGACGAGACGGTGGCCGACCTGCTGGCCAAGGTGCACGCGGCACTGCCGCCCGGCGGTCGGGTGATCGTATCCGAGCCGATGGCGGGAGGCGCGCGCCCAGACGCCGCGGGGGACGCCTACTTCGCTTTCTACACTGCCGCAATGGGCACCGGGCGGGCGCGATCACAGGCGTGTATCGCGGACCTTCTGGTGGCTGCTGGCTTTACCGCTGTGCGCTGCCCGCGCCCGTATCGGCCGTTCGTCACCAGCGTCGTCACCGCAGAAAAGCCAGCGAAATGAAGCGTTCAAAGAAATCTGAAAAAGAACCTGTCCAAACGAAATGACAGATGTTAGTGTAAACAAAAGCTGACACTTGCTGTGTCAACCAGGCGCGTCGCGCAAAGCGATGCCAAGGCGAGGGAGGAGCGACATGAAGACCACGGCTGTCATCCTCAACGGTCCGCAGGATCTGGCAATTGGTCCGGTCGATCTCTCGGTGCCCGGGCCTGCTGATCTTGTGATCGACATCACCCATTCCGGCATCTCCACCGGCACGGAAAAGCTGTTCTGGTCGGGACAGATGCCGCCGTTTCCGGGCATGGGCTACCCACTGGTTCCGGGCTACGAATCCGCAGGTGAGGTCGTTGAGGCCGGGGCGGATACGCATTTCAAGCCGGGCGACCGAGTGTTTGTGCCGGGTGCCAACTGCTATGGCGAAGTGAAGGGCCTGTTCGGCGGTGCAAGCCGCCGCATCGTGACCGACGCAGGGCGCGTGACCCGCATCGACCCCGCTTTGAAGGCCGAGGGCGCGTTGCTGGCGCTGGCCGCGACGGCGCGCCATGCCATGGCCGGCATGGACAAGGTCATGCCGGATCTGATCGTCGGTCACGGCGTACTGGGCCGGTTGCTGGCCCGGCTGGCCATCGCCGCCGGATCGCCCGCGCCGACGGTCTGGGAGATTGACAGCAGTCGTGCATCCGGCGCGACGGACTATCAGGTCATCCACCCGGATGCTGATCCGCGCCGTGACTATCGCGCGATCTATGACGCCTCGGGCAACGGCGATCTGCTCAACACGCTGATCACCCGTATCGCGCGGGGCGGCGAGGTGGTGCTGGCGGGCTTCTACACCCAGCCCCTGAGCTTTGCCTTTCCGCCAGCCTTCATGAAGGAAGCGCGGCTGCGGATCGCCGCGGAATGGACCCGCGAGGATTTGCTCGCCACGCGGTCGCTGGTCGAATCCGGTGCCCTGTCGCTGGCCGGCCTGATCACCCACGAAGCCGCGGCGGGCGATGCGCCCTCGGCCTATCGCACCGCATTCGAGGATTCGGCCTGCCTGAAAATGATCCTGGACTGGAGAGCTGTCGCATGACGCTTGACGTGCCGAACCTTAAAGATTTCGACCAACGCCTGCGGGACGAAGCGCACGAGGAGCCCACGCTGGAGGTGCCGCAGGACCCGCCCAGCAAGAAGACCCAGATCATCGCGATCTACGGCAAGGGCGGCATCGGCAAGTCCTTCACGCTGGCGAACCTGAGCCACATGATGGCCGAGCAGGGCAAGCGCGTGCTGCTGATCGGCTGCGACCCCAAGTCCGACACCACCAGCCTGCTGTTCGGCGGCAAGGCGTGTCCCACGATCATCGAGACTTCGACCCGCAAGAAGCTAGCGGGCGAAGAAGTGAAGATCGGCGACGTCTGTTTCAAGCGCGGCGGTGTCTTCGCAATGGAACTGGGCGGGCCGGAAGTGGGCCGCGGCTGCGGCGGGCGCGGGATCATCCATGGTTTCGAGTTGCTGGAGAAACTGGGGTTCCACGACTGGGATTTCGACTATGTGCTGCTCGATTTCCTGGGCGACGTGGTCTGCGGCGGCTTTGGCCTGCCGATCGCGCGGGACATGGCGCAGAAGGTGATCCTGGTTGCGTCGAACGACCTGCAATCGCTCTATGTCGCCAACAACGTCTGCTCGGCGGTGGAGTATTTCCGCAAGCTGGGCGGGAACGTCGGGGTCGCCGGCCTGGTCATCAACAAGGACGATCATTCCGGCGAGGCGCAGGCTTTCGCCAAGGCGGTCAACATCCCGGTTCTGGCCGCGATCCCGCAGGATGACGACCTGCGCAAGAAATCCGCGAACTACCAGATCGTCGGCACGTCGGCCAGCCAGTGGGGTGGGCTGTTCGGGGAACTGGCCGAGGCCGTGAGCCTTGCCCCCCCGGTTCGGCCGAAGCCGCTGGATCAGGACGGGCTGCTGGGTCTGTTCGACGCCAAGGATACCGGCGGCGATTACCAGCTTGTGCCGGCGTCGGACGCCGACATGCGCGGCAAATACGCCAAACGGAAGAAATCACTGGAAGTGGTCTACGACGATGTTTGACCTCGACGCCCTTGCCCGCCTGGACAACGGCCTGGCAACATTGACCCGCCGCGATCCGCCGCAGGCGCGCGAAGAACCGCAGCGTCAGGCTGCGGGGACCGCGCGGGGCTGCCCCCATGCCGAGGGACGCGCGGCATGACCGAGGTTCGCTACGATACCGCCCACGCGGCGCAGGTGATCGAGGGCGACGCCCGCGATGACGGCGCGCCGTCGGGGGCCGGGGTCGATGGCTTGGGTTGCCATGTGGGCGCGGCTGAGATGATGAAAGCCGCGCGGATGGCCGGGAAATCGGAAATCCTCGACCAGTATGCACAGGATTATCCACAAGGCCCGCACGATCAGCCGCAAAGCATGTGCCCGGCCTTCGGGTCGTTACGCGTGGGTCTGCGGATGCGGCGTGTGGGCACGGTGCTGTCCGGTTCGGCCTGCTGCGTCTATGGCCTGACCTTCGTGTCGCATTTCTACGGCGCGCGGCGGTCGGTCGGGTATGTGCCTTTCAACTCTGAAACGCTCGTCACCGGCAAGCTGTTCGAGGATATCCGGGAGGCCGTGCACGAGATGGCCGACCCCGACCGCTATGACGCGATCGTGGTGACGAACCTGTGCGTTCCCACGGCGAGCGGCGTGCCGCTGCGGCTTTTGCCCACGGAAATCAACGGGGTGCGGATCGTCGGCATCGACGTGCCGGGCTTCGGTGTGCCGACCCATGCCGAGGCGAAGGACGTGCTGGCGGGGGCGATGCTGAACTATGCGCGGGCCGAGGCCGAGGCCGGGCCGGTGCAGTCGCCGCAGGGCGGGAGGCATGATCGGCCCACGGTTGCCCTGCTGGGAGAGATGTTCCCGGCGGATCCGATGATGATCGGCGCGATGCTTGCGCCGATGGGGCTGGCGGCGGGGCCGGTGGTGCCTTGTCGGGAATGGCGAGAGTTGTATGCGGCGCTGGATTGCGGTGTCGCGGCGGCGATTCATCCGTTCTACACAGCCGCGATGCGCGAGTTTTCGGCGGCGGGTCGGCCCATCGTCGGATCGGCGCCGGTGGGGCATGACGGGACGGCGCTTTGGCTGCGGAATATCGGTGAAGCCTTTGGGATCGCTGCGGAAAAGGTCTCCGCCGCCCAGAACGCGTTCCTGCCGGCAATAAAGGGGGCGCTGGCGGCTACGCCGATCAACGGGACGATCACCCTGTCGGGGTATGAGGGGTCGGAGCTTCTGGTCGCCAGGTTGCTGATCGAGAGCGGGGCGGAGGTGCCCTATGTGGGCACCGCCTGCTTCCCCACAGAGCAATCGCGCGCCGACCGGGAATGGCTGGAAAACCAAGGGGTTAAAGTCAAGTATCGGGCCAGTCTGGAGGACGACTGCGCGGCGATGGAGGCGGTGCGGCCGGACCTGGCGATCGGCACCACGCCGGTGGTGCAGAAGGCCAAGGAGCTGGGGATTCCGGGGCTTTATTTCACCAATCTGATCTCGGCGCGCCCGCTGATGGGGCCGGCAGGGGCGGGGTCGTTGCAACAGGTCGTCAACGCGGCCATCGGCAATAAAACCCGCATGAATCATATGGTTAGCTTCTTCGAGGGGGTCGGTCACGGCGACACCTCGGGGGTATGGGAGGGTGAGCCCAACGTCCAGCCGCAGTTCCGCGCGGCCTATCAGAAAAAGCTCGACAAGAAGGCCCGTGCGGCCAAGGCGGAGGAGATGATCTGATGCCAGGCCCCGCCCCGAAAACCCGTATGCACACAACGTATGTTTCACGTGCATCTGCCGTGCATACAACGTGCATACCTAAAAAACGCGCAACTCGGCCGCTCATGTGCATCAGCGCACAGATCCCGGTGGCGCCATGCTGATCCAGGACCATGACCGGGCGGGGGGCTACTGGGGCGCGGTCTATGCCTTTACCGCGATCAAGGGACTTCAGGTGGTGATCGATGGGCCGGTAGGCTGCGAGAACCTGCCGGTCACGTCCGTGCTGCACTACACCGACGCGCTGCCACCGCACGAACTGCCCATCGTCGTCACCGGCCTGTCCGAGGACGAGATGGGCAAGGGCACCGAGGATGCGATGAAGCGCGCCTGGGATACGCTGGACCCGGCGCTGCCGGCGGTCGTGGTCACCGGCTCCATCGCCGAGATGATCGGCGGAGGCGTCACGCCGCAGGGCACCAGCATCCAGCGCTTCCTGCCGCGCACCATTGACGAGGATCAGTGGGAAAGCGCCGACCGGGCGATGACCTGGCTGTTCACCGAGTTCGGTCAGACCAAGGGGCGGATGCCGAAGGAAGCCAAGCGCGAAGAGGGTGCCAAGCCACGCGTCAACATCCTTGGTCCGATGTATGGCGTCTTCAACATGCCGAGCGACCTGGCCGAGATACGCCGGCTGGTCGAGGGGATCGGCGCCGAGATCAACATGGTCATGCCGCTGGGCGCGCATCTGGCCGACATGAACAAGCTCGTGAATGCAGACGTTAATGTTGTCATGTACCGCGAGTTCGGGCGGGGGCTGGCCGAGGTGCTGGGCAAGCCCTATCTGCAGGCGCCCGTCGGGATCGAGTCCACAACAGCGTTTCTTCGGGCGCTGGGTGATCTCCTTGGGCTCGATCCCGAGCCCTTCATCGACCGCGAGAAACACTCGACGATCAAGCCGGTCTGGGATCTGTGGCGGTCGGTCACGCAGGATTTCTTTGCCACAGCCAGTTTTGCCATCGTGGCGAATGAGACCTATGCCCGCGGCATCCGCAAGTATCTGGAGGATGACCTGGGTCTGCCCTGCGCCTTTGCAGTAGCCCGCGTGCGCGGCAAGAAGACCAACAACAACGAGGTGCGCGCGCTGATGCACCAGAAGCGCCCGCTGGTGGTGCTGGGGTCGATCAACGAGAAGATGTATCTGGCCGAGATGTCGGCCGGGCACGGGCCGCGGCCCACGTTCATTCCCGCCAGCTTTCCGGGCGCCGCGATCCGCCGCGCCACCGGCACGCCGATGATGGGCTATGCGGGTGCAACCTATCTGTTGCAGGAAGTCTGCAATTCGCTGTTCGACGCGCTGTTCCACATCCTGCCGCTGGCCAGCGACATGGACAGCGCCGCCGCCACCCCCGCCACATTGCGCCGCGACTTCCCCTGGGACGATGACGCCCAGCGCCTGCTGGACCGCATCGTGGCGGAACACCCGATACTCACCCGCATCTCTGCGGCGCGAAACCTGCGCGATCTGGCCGAGAAGGCCGCGCTGGAACAGGGCGCGGAGCGCGTGGTGCTGGAAACCGTGCGGGCGCTGTCGCCCGCGGGAATGGACGTAACCGAGAAGGGAGGATCGGCATGACCGACCAGACCACGAACGGACTTGGCCGCAGCCATGCGAAGCCGTCGAAGACTGAGTTTCGCGTCTATTTCGCGATCATCTTCGCCGCGACGCTGCCGCTGGCGACGCTGACCTGGGCGCTGGCGCTGCTGAAGGGCGGCCGGCTGCCCGAAAAGGGGCCGGTGGCCCGGGCCTGGACACAGGCACGGATCATCACGCCCGCGATTTTCTCCGCCTGAGAGGCGGACATCGAGGTTCGTCCCTCCCCCCGGTGGGGCGAATGGCTGGGCTGGCATGAGGCCAGTTCGGGACCCGGCCGCCGGGGTGCGCGGCATCGGTCAAACTTTTCCGGAGGAAAATATGGCTGATAACTCCGACCTGTCCTTTACGGGTCTTACCGACGAGCAGGCGCAGGAACTGCACGCGGTGTATATGAGCGGGCTCTGGCTGTTCTCGGCCGTCGCCATCGTCGCCCATATCGCCACGTACATCTGGGCGCCGTGGTTCTGAGGGAGAGGGAAACAAAATGGCAAAGTTCTACAAGATCTGGCTCATTTTCGATCCCCGCCGCGTGTTCGTGGCGCAAGGGGTATTCCTCTTCCTGCTGGCAGTGATGATCCACCTGGTGGTTCTGAGCTCTGGCCTGAACTGGTTCGAAAGCGCCGCTGAGCGGAAGTATTCGCAGTCCAACTGACGCGCGGCAGATCAGCTCGCGGGCGGCGGTTCAGGCCACCGCCCGCGGCAACCAGACGAATTAACGGAACTGACGGCTGAGGCCCCGGCGGGAGACCGCCAAGACCGAAAGGTTCGGGCGGCAAGGCCGCCGATAGCGGAGACAGACGCATGGCATTGCTGAGTTTCGAACGCAAATACCGCGTCCGGGGCGGGACGCTGGTCGGGGGTGACCTGTTCGATTTCTGGGTCGGCCCGTTCTACGTGGGCTTCTTTGGGGTCACGACGATCTTCTTTGCCACCCTGGGCACGATCCTGATCTTCTGGGGGGCAAGCCAGGGCGGGACATGGAACCCCTGGCTGATCAACATCGCGCCGCCCGACCTGAGCTACGGGCTGGGCATGGCGCCGCTGATGGAGGGGGGGCTGTGGCAGCTCATCACCATCTGCGCGATCGGCGCCTTTGTCAGTTGGGCGCTGCGCGAGGTGGAAATCTGCCGCAAGCTGGGCATCGGCTATCATGTGCCCTTTGCCTATTCGGTGGCGATCTTCGCCTATGTCACGCTGGTGGTGATCCGCCCGGTGCTGATGGGCGCCTGGGGTCACGGATTTCCCTACGGGATCTTCAGCCACCTCGATTGGGTATCCAACACCGGCTACGCCTACCTGCACTTCCACTACAACCCGGCCCACATGCTGGCGGTGACTTTCTTCTTCACCACCACGCTGGCGCTGGCGCTGCACGGCGGTCTGATCCTGTCGGCGGCGAACCCGGAAAAGGGCGAGGAAGCCAAGACGCCCGACCACGAGGACACGTTCTTCCGCGACTTCATCGGCTATTCGGTCGGCACGCTGGGCATCCACCGGCTGGGCCTTCTGCTGGCGCTGAACGCGGGCTTCTGGTCGGCGATCTGCATCGTGATCTCCGGCCCGGTCTGGACCAAGGGCTGGCCGGAATGGTGGAACTGGTGGCTCGATCTGCCGATCTGGCCCGCCGCGGGAGGGATGTGACATGCCCGAGTATCAGAACATCTTTACCCAGGTGCAGGTGCGGGGCATCCCGGAATACGGGATGGACAACGAAAACAACATGATGGCCGAAAGGACGATGAAGCCCGGCTTCTCGAACCTGATCGGCTGGCTGGGCAATGCGCAACTGGGGCCGATCTACCTGGGCTTCTACGGCGTGATCTCGGTCGCCACCGGCATCCTGTGCCTGAACATCATCGGCTTCAACATGCTGGCGCAGGTCGGCTGGTCGATACCGGAGTTCATCCGGCAGCTGTTCTGGCTGGCGCTGGAGCCGCCCAGCCCCGAGTACGGGCTGCGCATCCCGCCCTTGAACGACGGCGGGTGGTACATCATCGCCAGCCTGTTCCTGCTGATCTCGGTCTGCGCCTGGTGGCTCAGGGTCTATTCGCTCGCCCAGCAGCACAAGATGGGCAAGCACATCGCCTGGGCCTTTGCCGCCGCGATCTGGCTGTTCCTGGTGCTGGGCCTGTTCCGGCCGATCCTGATGGGGTCGTGGTCCGAGGCGGTGCCCTACGGCATCTTCCCGCACCTCGACTGGACCACCGCCTTCTCGATCCGCTACGGAAACCTCTACTACAACCCGTTCCACGCGCTTTCGATCGTGTTCCTCTACGGCTCGGTCCTTCTGTTCGCGATGCACGGGGCGACGATCCTGGCGGTCAGCCGGTTCGGTGGCGACCGTGAACTGGAGCAGATCTACGACCGCGGCACCGCATCGGAACGCGCGGCGCTGTTCTGGCGCTGGACCATGGGCTTCAACGCCACGATGGAGGGTATCCATCGCTGGGCATGGTGGTTCGCGGTCCTGACCCCGATCACCGGCGGCATCGGAATCCTGCTGACCGGCACCGTCGTCGACAACTGGTTCATCTGGGCCCAGGAGCATCGCTTCGCACCGATGTACGACGGCGCCTACGGCTATGAAGCCTATCAGGGCAACGGAGGGTAAGATGCTTCCCAAGTGGTTTGACAAATGGAACGCCGAGAACCCCCGGGACGTCTTTGGCCCAGCCATTCTGGTGGGGGCGGTCGGGGGGGCGGTTCTGGTCGCGGCGCTGCTGGTGTCCTGGGGGCAACCCCTGAAGACCGACAGCTTTCAGACCGGGCCGCGCGGTACGGGGATGTCGGTCGTGGCCTACGAATCCGACATCGTCACCCCCGACCCTTCGGTCGCCGGCTATGTCAGCGCCGATCCGGTGCCACCGCAACCGGGCGATCAGCTTGCCCGGGATGCCTATCCCGATGCAGAGCCGGCGCTCGGCGATCTGACCCAGGCCAACTATGACCGGCTGGTGACGGCGATGCGGGCCTGGACCGGGATCCCCGACCTGTTCGCCGGCGAGGAGAACTATCAGACCGTCGTCGCCCGGCGCATGATCGAGATGACCCAGACGCTCAACGACGACTGGGGCGGCCACACCAACTGGTCCGGCGAGGCGGGGGTGAACTGCTATACCTGCCACCGCGGCGAGCCGGTGCCGTCCGAGGTTTGGTTCAGCATCACCCCGGTGACGCGGGCTACGGCCGGCTGGGCCTCGGTCCAGAACCGGGCAACGGTTCAAAGCCAGTTCACCAGCCTGCCGTCCGACGCGCTGGAGACCTTTCTGGTCGAAGGCGCACAGATCGCCGTGCATGATCTGGAGGCGCGGGTGCCGCGCGATCCGTCCCTGCCCACCTGGCAGGATACGGAGCGCACCTACAGCCTGATGAACTACTTTTCCAACGCGCTCGGGGTGAACTGCGTCTTCTGCCACAATACACGGGCGTTCTACGATCCGGGGCAGAACACGCCGCAGTGGGCCAATGCGACGCTTGGCATCACGATGGTGCAGGATCTGAACAATACCTATCTGGTGCCGCTGGCGGCCGACCTGCCGCCAGAGCGCCTGGGGCCGGTGCAAGCCGACGCACCGAAAGCCGCCTGCGCCACCTGCCACAAGGGCTATCAGAAGCCGATGGGCGGGATGGACATGATCTCTGACTGGCCGGAACTCGCCGCACCCGGCGTGCCGGTCTACGAGTAGGGCAGGGCGGTGGAAACCGCCCGTCCGACCACCTTCGGGCCCATGGCCGGGCCCGAAGTTCGGGGCCACCACACCCCGGTTCCCTTCCTGTTGGCTACAGGAACCTTGCGCCGTGCCGGGTGTCCCCCGCGCACGGCGCCTTTTCATTCCGAAGGAGCCGCGCCATGACCCGCCCGCTGACCCCCACGCTTGACCGCGTTGCAGGACCCGCCGACCTGAAGGCCCTGTCCGACCGGGAGCTTGCCACGCTGGCGGACGAATTGCGGGCCGAGGTGATTTCGGCCGTGTCGGAAACCGGTGGGCATCTGGGCTCCTCGCTCGGCGTCGTGGAACTGACCGTGGCGATCCATGCGGTGTTCAACACACCGTTCGACAAGCTGGTCTGGGACGTCGGCCACCAGTGCTATCCCCACAAGGTCATCACCGGCCGGCGCGACCGCATCCGCACGCTCAGGCAGGAGGGCGGGCTGTCGGGCTTCACCAAGCGATCGGAATCGGAGTTCGACCCGTTCGGGGCGGCGCATAGCTCCACCTCGATCAGCGCGGCGCTGGGTTTCACCGTGGGGCGCGACATGGGACAGGCCACGGGCGACGCCATCGCGGTGATCGGCGACGGGTCGATCAGCGCCGGCATGGCCTACGAGGCGCTGAACAACGCCGGGACCGAGGGGCGGCGGCTGTTCGTGATCCTGAACGACAACGAGATGAGCATTGCCCCGCCGGTGGGCGCGATGTCGAAGTACCTGTCGGGCCTTTATGCCAATACGCCCTTTGGCGCGCTGAAGGACATGGCCGAGGGGTTCGAGCGCACCCTGCCCGGCCCGCTGCGCGAGGGGGCGAGGCGCGCGCGGCAGCTGGTGACCGGCTTCCCCGGTGGCGGCACGCTGTTCGAGGAACTGGGCTTCAGCTACATCGGGCCGATCGACGGGCACGACATGACCCAGCTTCTGCCGGTGCTGCGCGCGGCGCGGGCGCGGGCGACCGGGCCGGTGCTGATCCATTGCTGCACGGTCAAGGGCAAGGGCTACAAGCCCGCCGAGAGCAGCGCCGACAAGTATCACGGCGTGGCGAAGTTCGACGTGGCCAGCGGCACGCAGGCGAAATCGAAGTCGAACGCGCCCGCCTATACCAAGGTCTATGGCCAGACCCTGACGAAACTGGCCGAGCGCGATCATCGCATTGTTGCCGTTACCGCCGCCATGCCTTCAGGCACCGGCGTGGACATCATGGCGAAACGTTTCCCGGCGCGGGTCTTTGACGTGGGCATCGCCGAACAGCATGGCGTGACCTTCTGCGCAGGCATGGCGGCGGCGGGGCTGAAGCCCTTCTGCACGATATATTCGACCTTCCTGCAACGCGGCTACGATCAGGTGGTGCATGACGTCGCACTGCAGGGCCTGCCCGTGCGCTTTGCCATCGACCGCGCGGGGCTTGTTGGTGCCGACGGGGCGACCCACGCCGGTGCCTTTGACGTAGGCTATCTGTCGAACCTGCCCGGATTCGTGGTGATGGCCGCGGGCGACGAGGCGGAACTGGTGCACATGGTCGCCACGGCTGCCGACTACAGCGAGGGACCGATCGCCTTTCGGTATCCGCGGGGCGAGGGCGCGGGGGTGGAAATGCCCGAGGAACCGCGGGTGCTGGAGATCGGCAAGGGCCGGGTGCTGCGGGAGGGGACGACGGTTGCGTTGCTGTCCTTTGGTGCCCATCTGCCCGAATGCCTGCTGGCGGCCGAGGCGCTGGAGGCGCGCGGTGTCAGCGTCACCGTGGCGGACGCCCGCTTTGCCAAGCCGCTGGATACCGGGCTGATCGCGCAACTGGCCGATCATCACGCTGCCGTCATCACCGTCGAACAGGGGGCCGAGGGCGGGTTCGGGGCGCAGGTGCTGCACCATCTGGCGCGCATCGGCCGGCTGGACCGGGGCCTTGCGATCCGCACCATGACCCTGCCCGACCGCTTCATCGAACAGGCGAGTCCTGCCGCCATGTATCGAGACGCGGGGATGACGGCTGCGGACATTTCCGCCACCGCGCTGTCGGCACTGGGCGTGGCGCAGGTGCGCGCGCGGGCCTGAGACGCACCTCTCTGCAGCGTGACCCGGCGCCGGCACTGCGCGCAGTTGCCGGCCCCCGGTTTCTGTGGCAAGACCAAGCGAAGCAGACAGCAGGGTTCAGCACATGCCGGATTACGCCGCCCGCCGCAGGATGATGGTGGACACGCAGGTCCGCCCGTCGGATGTGACGAAGTTTCCGATCATCAGCGCCATGCTGGCCGTCCCGCGCGAGCAGTTCGTTTCGTCCGACCTGCGCGAGGCGGCCTACATGGGCGAGAACCTGCCCCTCGGCCCCGACCGCGTGCTGCTGGAGCCGCGGACCTTGGCCAAGATGCTGGACGCGCTGAACATCCGCGATGACGAGATGGTGCTCGATCTGGGCTGCGGGCTTGGCTATTCCTCGGCCGTGATCGCCCGCATGGCCGAGGCCGTGGTCGCGGTCGAAGACGACGAGACCATGGCCGCCGAGGCCGAGTCGCTGCTGTCCGCCAACGGGGTGGATAATGTGGCGGTGATCGCTGCGGCCCTGACCGAGGGCGCGCCGAAGCACGGCCCCTATGACGTGATCACCGTGCAGGGCGGTGTCGAGGTGGTGCCCGATGCCATCGCCGCGCAACTGAAGGAGGGCGGGCGCATCGCCTGCCTGTTCATGGACGGCGCGCTTGGAGTTGTCCGGCTGGGATGGAAGCGCGACGGGCATCTGATCTGGCGCGATGCGTTCAACGCCGCCGCCCCGGTGCTGCCGGGCTTCGCGCGGGAACGCGCATTCACGTTGTGACGGCCGGGCTGCCGCCCGGTCGAGAAGAAGAAACGAACCGAGGCAGAGCCATGAGCCGTCCATCCTTTCGTCCGCTGCGCCTGATGGCGCTATGCGCCGCGCTGGCCCTGTCGGCGCCGGCAGCCGGCGCGCAGAGCCTCGCCGATGCGCTGATCGCGGCCTACAACAATTCGAACCTGCTGGAGCAGAACCGCGCCCTGCTGCGCGCGGATGACGAGGATGTGGCCGCCGCCGTGGCCCGCCTGCGCCCGGTGATCAACTTTGTGGCCAGCGCCAACTACAGCGGCACCCAGCGCGGCGTGACGGTCGACGAACTGACCGCGCAACTGTCGCTGTCGGCCGACATGACGCTGTTCGACTTCGGCAACAACCGGCTGGGGATCGAGGCGGCGCGGGAAACCGTGATGGCGACGCGTGAGGCGCTGATCGGTGTGGAGCAGCAGGTGCTGTTCAACGCGGTGCAGGCTTTCATGAACGTGCGCGCGACGACCGAACTGCTGTCGCTGCGCCAGAACAACGTGCGCCTGATCCAGCAGGAGTTGCGCGCTGCGCAGGACCGGTTCGAGGTGGGAGAGATCACCCGCACCGATGTCGCCATCGCCGAGGCGCGGCTGGCTGCGGCCCGGTCGAACCTGGCGGCGGCCGAGGGCGATCTGGCCGTCGCGCGCGAGGAATATCGCGCCGCCACCGGGCAGACGCCGGGCCAGTTGCGCGCCCCGCCCGCGCTGCCCGCGACCGCGCGCAGCATGGACGAGGCCAAGGCGATCGGCCAGCGCACCCATCCGGCGATCCGGCAGGCGCAGCGGCAGGTAACGGTGGCCGACCTGACCGTCGCGCGCACGCAGGCGGCGCGGCGCGGGCAGGTGAACCTGGGCGCGGATCTGTCGGTCGATCATCAGGGGCGCGACACGTCGGGTCTGTCGCTGCGGTATTCGGTGCCGCTTTATCAGGGGGGCGCGCTGTCTTCGGGGCAGCGGCAGGCGGCGGCGCGGCGGGATGCGGCGCGTGCGGCGCTGCATCAGACGGCGGTGGGCGTGGTGCAGGATGCGGGCAACGCCTGGGCGCGGCTGCAGGTGGCGGGCGCGCGGATTCAGGCGAGCGATCTTCAGATCACCGCGTCGCGCACCGCCTATGAGGGCGTGCGCGAGGAGGCGGCGCTGGGGGCGCGGACCACGCTGGATGTGCTGAACGCCGAGAACGAGCTGCTGGAGGCGCAGGCCAACCGGATCATCGCGGAAACCGACCGGCAGGTGGCGGCCTATGCGCTGCTGGCGTCGATGGGGTTGCTGACGGTGACGCATCTGAACCTTGGCATCCCGACATATGATCCGTCGGTCTATTACGACGCGGTCAGGAACGCCCCGTTCCGCAGCCCGCAGGGCGATCAGCTTGACCGGGTGCTGAACCGGATGGGCCGGAACTGACGCCACCGTTGCCGCCCGGCCCTGTCGCGGCTAGGCTGGGGGTGCGGCGATGGCGGGCGGCGGATGAGCGGGCAGAACGACATTCTGGACAGTGTGCGGCGGATGGTCGGCGATGACGAGGCGCCATTGCCGCGGCTGCTACTGACCCCGAAGATGCGGGTCGATCAGCCGGTCGGGCCGGCGCCGGAGATCTCGCGGCTGGAACACAGCATCGCGGCGCTGGAGGCGCGGGTTGCAGGGATCGTGCTGGCGCGGCCGAAGTCTGTGGCGGCGGCGGAACTGAGGCAGGATGACGAGTTGCGGGCCATCGTTTCGGACATGGTTCGGGATGAGCTTCGGGGGGCGCTGGGCGAGCAGATCACCCGGCGAGTGCGGCAGATGATCCGGTCCGAAATCAACCGGGCGCTGGCGGCAGATCCGCCCGGATCGGGGCGCGGATAGGGGTTGGGCACGGTTTGGGCAAGTTGCCCAAAAAATCAAGCGATTGAAATCACGCGATTTCGTCTTTTTTGTTTACTTGCCCTTAACGGTTTCGACCGCCTGGGCATGCTGGTCGAACACTGCCCGCGCGCGGCCCCAGACGCCCGCGTCGATCCGGTCCAGCGCGCGCAGATGCGGCAATAGCTGGGCCGCGAAATCCTGCGAGGATTCCACCGGCAGCAGGGCGGGCAGGTTGTCGATGGCCATGACATCCAGCGGCGGCGCGTCGTGGACGCGCAGCACCGGCACGGCCCAGTCGGTCGCGCGGTCGTAGACCCGGATGGGCGAGAAATCCGAGGTGGGATCGCAGGCGATGTCGCCCACCACCCGCAGCGCGCGGGGCTGCGCGCCCGTATCCGCCGGAACGAAAACCGGGCAGCCGGGGCGGGCGAGGATGCAGTTCAGGAACACCTCATGCGCCAGCACCTGCGGGAACGGGCCGCCATGGGCGGTTTCGGCCATGTCCCAGCGGGTGACGGGCAGGCCCAGCGACTCGCACAGATCCGCCGCCCCGGTGCCGACGCGGCCCAGCGCGCCGATGACCAGCACGGACGGCCGCGCATCGCCCAGCCGGGCGGCCACGTCGGCCTGCATCGCGGCGCGGCCCGAATAGCGCGCGACCGGCCCCAACACCCCGCCGCCCGCCTGCGCGGCCAGCGCCAGCAGGCTGACCGCCGCCCCGGCATAGCCCGCCCAGTAGCCGAAGGCGGCGACGCGGCGGCCCGCGTCATCCACCAGATACTCCAGATCGTAGAGCGCCCCGCCGCCGGCGCGGAAGCGGTCCAGCAGCACCCGTCCCGCGGGCTGGCCCTTGTAGGCATGGCCGAACATGATGTGGCGATGGGGAAGCGGCGTGCCGTCTTCGGGCAGTTCCTTCAGGCCGAGGATCAGGGCATCGGCGGGGGCCTGCCGCCAACTGCCCTCGGCCGCGATGGCGCAGCCCGCGGCGCGGTAGCCGTCGATTGCAATGGCGCGCTGGCGGCTTTCCTCGACCGTTACCGAGAACCCCGCCGCCAGCAGATCGGCCGCGCCATCGGGCGTCAGGCCCGTGCGGGCCTCGTCGGCGCGTTCCTCTGCCCGCAGCCAGAGGTGCGTCATTCGGCGGCCCGCCATGCGTCGATGGCGGCGACGGCCTGTTCTGCGGTTTCGACAAAGCGGAACAGGTCCAGATCCTCGTCGGAGATGGTGCCGGCCTCGGCCAGCGCGTCCCAGTTGACGATCTTTCTCCAGAACTCCTCGCCAAACAGCAGGAAGGGCAGGCGGCGCATCCGCCCGGTCTGGATCAGGGTCAGGCTTTCGAACAACTCGTCCAGCGTGCCGAAGCCGCCGGGGAAGATCGCCACCGCGCTGGCGCGCATCAGGAAGTGCATCTTTCGGATGGCGAAATAGTGGAAGTTGAAGCACAGTTCCGGCGTGACGAAGTGGTTCGGGGCCTGTTCGTGGGGCAGCACGATGTTCAGCCCGATGGAGACGCCGCCCGCATCCATCGCGCCGCGGTTCCCGGCCTCCATCACGCCCGGCCCGCCGCCGGTGACGATCACATCCTCCAGCCGCCCGGATGCCATGCCGCGTTCGGTCATGATGCGGGCGAAATCCCGCGCCTCGTCATAGTAGCGGGACAGATCGGCCAGCGTTTCGGTGCGGGCGGTATCCTTGTGTTCCGGTGCGGGGATGCGGGCGCCGCCGAACATGACGATGGTGGAGATCACGCCGGCCTCGTCCAGCATCAACTGCGGCTTCAGCAGTTCCAGTTGCAGCCGGACCGGGCGCAGTTCCTTTCGGGTCAGGAAATTGGCATCGGCAAAGGCCAGCCGATAGGCCGGGGAGAGGGCCTGCGGGGTGTTCGGGATCTGGCGCGCGGCCTCGAGATCCTGGGTGCTGTCGCGGAACGGGTCTTCCCGCCTCTCTTCTCTCACGGCCGTCTCCCTGCATTGCGCGCATTGGCCCTTGCGTCTATAGCCCTTGGCGCGATCAGGCCAGAGAGAACCGGAGAATCCCATGTCGAACGCCGCGCTGGAAACCGCCATCGAAGCCGCCTGGGAGAGCCGCGATCAGGTGACGCCCGCGACAAGGGGCGAGACGCGCGAGGCGATCGAGGCGACGCTGGAGGCGCTGGACAAGGGCACGCTGCGGGTGGCGGAAAAGCGCGGGGCCGATTGGCATGTGAACCAGTGGGCCAAGAAGGCGGTGCTGCTGGGGTTCCGGCTGAAGGACATGGAGCAGCACACCGGCGGGCCGCAGGGCGGCGGCTGGTGGGACAAGGTGGATTCGAAGTTCAAGGGCTGGGGGCCGGAGCAGTGGAAGGACGCAGGCTTCCGCGCCGTGCCAAGCTGCGTGGTGCGCCGGTCGGCCTATATTGCAAAGGGCGTGGTGCTGATGCCCAGCTTCGTGAACCTGGGCGCCTATGTGGACGAGGGCACGATGGTCGATACCTGGGCCACGGTGGGAAGCTGCGCGCAGATCGGCAAGAACGTGCATCTGTCGGGCGGCGTCGGGATCGGCGGCGTGCTGGAGCCGATGCAGGCGGGGCCGACGATCATCGAGGACAACTGCTTCATCGGCGCCCGGTCGGAGGTGGTGGAGGGCTGCATCGTGCGCGAGGGCTCGGTCCTCGGCATGGGTGTGTTCATCGGCAAATCCACCAAGATCGTTGACCGCGAGACCGGCACTGTGAGCTATGGCGAGGTGCCGGCGGGGTCGGTCGTCGTGGCAGGCTCCATGCCGTCGAAGAACGGGATCAACCTGTATTGCGCGGTGATCGTGAAGCGGGTGGATGCGCAGACCCGCTCCAAGACCTCGATCAACGAGTTGCTGCGCGACTGATGACGACCCGGACGCGGGGGTGGGAGGAACCAGAGGCCCCCTGCGTTCGTTGATCCGCAACGCTTTCAGGAAGGAGAGCACCATGCACCGCATCCAGACCTCGATCCTAGCCCTTACCCTTTCGGCCCTGCCATACGCCGCATCGGCGGATGTGACGGGCGAGCAGATCCTGTCCTGCACCGCCGACCGCGCCGGAGAGGGCTGCGCGGAGGTGCTGGTGAAGATCTTCGTCTGCGAACGCGCCGAGGCGATGCAGGGCTGTGCCGAGGTGCTGCAGGCGCGGGCGGATGCGGTGGCGGCGCTGGCCTCGGCCAGCGAGGAGGAGGTCGAGGAGGCCGAGGCCGCGGCGGATGCCGCCGAGGAGGCGGGCAATCCCGAGGGCGAGGATGGCGAGTTCGTCAGCGATACCGAGGCCGTCCATGACGTCGAGGTGCGGGCCGAGGGCGAGGCGTCGGACGAGGCAGGGCCGGATGCGGACGAGCCCGGCGCGACCGAGGACGACGCGGAGGCGGCCGAGGGCGAGGATGCCGATGCCGGGGATGACGAGGAAGAACTGATCCCGCCGCAGCAGAACTGATCGCCGCGCGGCTCGCCCCCCGCCCGGCGGCTGACACCCCAATCGGCCGCCGGGAAGGTTGCCCATGACAGACAAGCCATCGAAACCGAAGCGCCCGCAGCAGGTCTATACCCTGCTGGTGCAGGTCGGCCGAAAGGCCGGCGACGGCCTGCCCAAGGGCGCGACCGGCGGGGCGCTGCTGTGCTTTGCCAGCGGCGTGGACGAGGCCGAGGCGGTGCGCGAGACGGTTGCGGTGCTGAAGCAGGCGGAGCTGAACGTGCTGGAGGTCGATGGCCACGGCGCGGCAGAGGAACGCCTGGCGGCGGGCGAGGCGATCGGGGATCAGGAACGCGCGCTGATGGAGCGCGCGCTGGCCGAGAACGCCGTGATCGTCGCCCAGATGACGCCGTTTTTCGACGATGACGAGGATGATGATGACGATTGACCCCGCAAAGCTGACCGCCGACCTGATCCGCTGCCCCTCGGTCACGCCCGAGGAGGGCGGGGCGCTGGTGCTGCTGCAGGAGTTGCTGAGCGGCGCAGGGTTCGAATGTCACCGGGTGGACCGCGCGGGCGTGCCGAACCTGTTTGCCCGCTGGGGCGCAAAGGGGCATCCGCGCACATTCGGCTTCAACGGCCATACCGATGTGGTGCCGGTGGGCGATGTGGCGGCCTGGACGGTCGATCCGTTCGGGGCCGAGGAACGCGACGGCTGGCTGTACGGGCGGGGCGCCACGGACATGAAATCCGGCGTCGCGGCCTTTGTCGCGGCGGCGGTGGATTTCGCGCGCGAGACACCCCCCGATGGCGCGCTGATCCTGACCATCACCGGCGACGAGGAAGGCACCTCCACCGATGGCACCGTGGCGCTGCTGGACTGGATGCGGGACAATAACGAGGCGATGGCCGCCTGTCTGGTGGGCGAGCCGACCTGCCCCGAGGAAATGGGCGAGATGATGAAGATCGGCCGGCGGGGCGCGCTGTCGGCCTTTGTCACGGCGCGGGGCGTGCAGGGCCATTCCGCCTATCCGCACCGCGCCAACAACCCGCTGCATGCGCTGGTGCAATATCTGCGTGACCTGACCGAAAAGCCGATGGACGCGCGGACGGAGCATTTCGACCCCTCGACCCTGCAGGTCACCACCATCGACTGCGGCAACCCGGCCAGCAACGTGATCCCGGCCGAGGGGCGGGCGACGATCAACATCCGGTTCAACGACCGGCATACCGGCGCGTCGGTCATCGACTGGCTGCGGGCCGAGGCCGACCGGGTGGCGAAGGAAACCGGGGTTGCGTTCGACGTGCAGATGAAGATCTCGGGCGAAAGCTTCCTGACCCCGCCGGGCGAGTTGTCGGATCTGGTCGGTCGCGCGGTGCAGGCGGCGACGAACCGCGTGCCGGTGCTGTCCACGTCGGGCGGCACCTCGGATGCGCGTTTCGTCAAGGATCACTGCCCGGTGGTGGAGTTCGGGCTGGTCGGCCAGACGATGCATCAGGTCGATGAGCGGGTGCAGATCGCTCATATCCACCAGTTGAAGGCCATCTACAGCCGCATACTGCGCGACTATTTCGCCTGACCGCGCGGGCCTGTGCCACGGTCCGGCGACGGGCCGAAATCGCCGATGACGCCCGCCGCGCCCCATGCTAGGGGACGGCCATGACACGCATCCCCTCGAAAGACGAACTGCGCGCCTGGATCGCCGAGCATCCGGGGCTGACCGCCAAGCGCGACATCGCCAAGGCCTTTGGCATCAAGGGCGCGGCGCGGATCGACCTGAAGCGCCTGCTGAAAGAGCTGGAGGACGAGGGCACGCTGGCCAAGAAGCGCGGCGAATATCGCGATGCCGAGAAGCTGCCGCCGGTCAGCGTGTTGCAGGTCATCGGTCCCGACGATGCGGGCGACCTGTTCGCGCGGCCGCTGGAATGGCGCGGCGAGGGGGCGGAGCCGCGCATCCTGATGCTGGCGCGCGAGGGCGACCCGGCACTGGGCGCGGGCGACCGCATCCTTGCCCGTCTGGCCGAGGCGCGGGGCGAGGGGCACGATTATCACGGCCGGCTGATCCGGCGCATCGGCACCGCGCCGAGCCGCATCCTGGGTATCTTTCGCAAGGGGGCCGAGGGTGGGCGGCTGTTGCCCATCGACAAGGGCGCCGACCGGGAATGGCGCATCGCCCCGGATGCGGCGCAGGGGGCGCGGGACGGCGAGCTGGTCGAGGCGGAACAATATGGCCCGCGCGGCCGGATGGGCCTGCCGCAGGCGCGGATCATCACCCGGCTGGGCGACCCCAGCGCGCCAAAGACCGTGTCGCTGATCGCCATTCACCAGCACGGCATCCCCGATGCATTCCCGCAGGCGGTGCTGGACGAGGCCGAGGCGATGAAGCCCGCACCACTGGGCCAGCGCGAGGATCTGCGGCATCTGCCGATCATCACCATCGACCCCTGGGATGCCCGCGACCGCGACGATGCCGTCTGGGCGCACGCCGACGACGACCCGAAGAACCCCGATGGCCATATCATTTGGGTCTGCATCGCCGACGTGGCCCATTACGTCCGCCCCGGATCGAAGCTGGACCGCGAGGCGTGGGGGCGCGGCAATTCCACGTACTTCCCCGACCGGGTGGTGCCGATGCTGCCCGAGAAGCTGTCGAACGACCTGTGTTCGCTGCACGAGGGGGTGCCGCGCGCGGTGCTGGCGGTGCGAATGAAGATCGACGCCCATGGCCAGAAGCTGTCGCACCGGTTCACCCGCGCGATGATGCAGTCGCCCGCCGCGCTGAGCTACGAGGAGGTGCAGGCCGCGATGGACGGCCGCCCGGACGAGCGGACCGCGCCGCTGCTGGACGAGGTGATCCGGCCCCTTTACGCCGCCTACGGCGCGCTGACCCGCGCCCGCAGCCTGCGCCAGCCGCTGGATCTGGACCTGCCGGAACGCCAGATCATCCTGTCGGACGAGGGGCGCGTCACCTCCGTCGCGTTCAAGGAGCGGCTGGAGGCGCACAAGCTGATCGAGGAATTCATGGTGCTGGCGAATGTCGCCGCCGCCGAGGAACTCAACCGCCTGCGCCGCCCGCTGATTTTTCGCGTGCACGAGGAGCCGAGCCCAGAAAAGCTGGACGCGCTGCGCGAGGTGGCTGCGGCGTCGGGCTTCACGCTGGCCAAGGGGCAGGTGCTGCAGACGCGGCACCTGAACAACCTGTTGACCCAGGCCGAGGGCACGGATTTCGACGAGCTGATCAACGTCACAACCCTGCGGTCGATGACGCAGGCCTATTACAACCCCGCGAATTTTGGCCATTTCGGGCTGGCGCTGAAGAACTATGCGCATTTCACCTCGCCGATCCGGCGCTATGCCGATCTGGTGGTGCACCGGGCGCTAATCTCGGCCCATGGCTGGGGCGACGACGGGCTGTCGGCCGAGGAGATCTCGCGGCTGGAGGAGACGGCCAAGCATATCTCGGAAACCGAGCGCCGCAGCATGGCGGCGGAGCGTGACACGACCGACCGCTATCTGGCCGCTTATCTGTCGGAACGTGTGGGCAACGAGTTTTCGGGCCGGGTTGCCGGGGTGACGCGGATCGGGCTGTTCGTGAAGCTGGACGAGACGGGTGCCGACGGGCTGATCCCGATCCGCACTTTGGGGCGCGAATATTTCCACTATGACGCCCGCGCGCAGACGCTGATGGGCGACCAGACCGGGCTGACCATCGGCATGGGCCAGCGCGTGACCGTGCGGCTGGCCGAGGCGGTGCCGGTCTCGGGCGGGCTGATGCTGGAACTGCTGGAGATCGAGGGCAAGGCCCTGCCGCGCGGACCGCAGCCCGGGCGGCGCGGCGGCGCGAAGCCGCGAAAACCGGGGCCGGCGCGGGCCAGGGCCGGCAAGATCGCGCGCAAGGTTGAACGAAAACGCCGCTGACTCGCCTCTCGCGTGCTTTTCGGCAGGCCGGTTTCGCGCTAGACTGCCGCAAAACACGACAAGAAAACGAGCAGGTGAGATCATGCGGACAGTGGTGGCGGCCTTTGGACTGGTCAGTATCCTTTTGCCCGGCTGCGGCATAGGCGGCGCGGTGGAACGCTCTGCCCGTCCCGAGGCGCGGCCGGTGGCGAGCCAGGCGGCCTTTCAGCCCAATGCGGGCTTTGACTCCTGGGTCCAGGGGTTCCGGCCCCGCGCGCTGCGGCAGGGGATCGCGGCGGGGACGTTCGACCGGGCGTTCAAGGGCGCGGGCTACATGCCCGACGTCATCAGCCGCGACCGCAATCAGGTGGAGTTCACGCGGGCGATCTGGGAATACCTCGACTTTGCCGTGTCGGACACGCGGATCGCCAACGGGCGGGCGAAGCTGAACGAACACGCCCGCCTGCTGGCTGAGATCGAGGCGCGCTACGGCGTCGAGAAAGAGGTCGTGACCGCGATCTGGGGGCTGGAGAGCAGCTACGGCAGCAACCGCGGATCGACGCCGCTGATCCCGGCGATGGCGACGCTGGCCTTCGACGGCCGGCGTGGGGCGTTCTTTGAGGAGCAGTTGATCGCGGCGCTGCGGATCGTGCAGGCGGGCGACGTGCCGCCGGAGCGGATGACCGGAAGCTGGGCGGGGGCAATGGGGCATACGCAGTTCATCCCCACCAGCTATCTGGCCTATGCGGTCGATTTCCGCGGCGACGGGCGGCGTGACATCTGGTCGGACGACCCCACCGATGCGCTGGCGTCGGCTGCGAACTATCTGGCCCGGCATGGCTGGACCAAAGGCCAGCCCTGGGGGGTGGAGGTGACGCTGCCGCAGGGCTTCAACACCGGGGCGGCAGGGTCCAGCCGGTCGGTGGCGGACTGGTCGGCGGCGGGGGTGCGGCTTGCGTCGGGCGGGGCGGTGCCAAACCATGGCAATGCGACGCTGTTCATGCCTGCGGGCGCGAGGGGGCCGGCGTTCCTGACCTTCCAGAATTTCCAGGTCATCAAGCGCTACAATTCATCCGACAGCTATGCCACGGCCATCGGGCATCTGGCCGACCGGCTGCGGGGCGAGGGGACATTTCGTGCCGCCTGGCCGCGGGGCGACCGGGCGCTGAATTCGTCGGAGCGGGAGGAATTGCAGCGGCTGCTGACCCGGCGGGGGTTCGATACGCAAGGAACCGATGGGCGGATCGGGCCGAATACGCTGACGGCGGTTCGGGCCTATCAGGCCTCGGTCGGGTTGCCGCCTGACGGCTATGTCTCGATGGAGCTTTTGCAGCGGCTGCGGCGCGGGGCGTGAGGCTGCTCACGCGTGAGCAGAATCTCATGTGCTTGAAATCAAAGGATTCTCGAAATTCTGGTAACCTGATCTTAACCGTTGCTCACGCTCGGGGCGGAGGTTTCGGGCGTGGCGGGGGCGGTTCGAGGGAATGCCCGGTGTCCTCGTTTGGGAAGTCGACGTGGACACTCCACCTATCACCACACAGCGCCACATCTCGTGTGCGGTGTGCTATCACTTGTTCGTTGAGTACTTAGAAATCACCGCGCCCACGCCAAACATGTCGGCGTCCGCCATGATTGCGGCGAACTGATCCGAGGCAGCAAATTCGTCGAGGTTCTCTTGCACCCCTTTTTCGATCTTGGCGCGCTGGGTGTCGGACATTTCCGCCATGGCGGCGCTGACGAAGTTGGCCTTCTGACGGAACAGATCAATCAGACCGGCAGGAAGTACGACCTTGCCCGGTTTTAGCAGCCCGTTCCTGACGCGCAGCTTAGTCCCCTGCCAGCGGTTCGGTCCCTTCTGGATTATCCCGAAGATCATGAACCGACCCATCTTCGCGAAGGTCATCAGCGACTCGTCCGAGCCGACAATGTCCAAGGTGACAGCGCCGGTCATGAAGCGATTGAAGTTGTTCGGCAGATCATCGAATGAGGTCTTCTCTACGAAGTCAAAGATCAGCAAATGCTGCTCGAACTTGTCAGGGTGCGGTACTTTTCCATCTAGGAACGCGCGCCAACGCGCCCCCGCTTCGTCCATGAGGCGGTTCTGCTCCTCGCTGTAGGTGGTGTCTTGGTTCCTGCCGCGCGCATACTTCAGGACGCGCCACGAAACCGACACCGCGAACTTGAGCATCCATTCTCGATACGGGATGCGATAGTCGCCACCGTGCCTGGGATGAAACACCTTGGTCGCGAAAGCCGTCTCATACAGCCCGAAGTGACCCTCGCAAGTTGTACACAACCAAGGTTGCTTAATGCCGTCTTGAACCCGGACATTCGGCTTGTCCGTGTGGCGTATGTGGCCTTTTCCGGAGCGCCTGCGTAGCCACCGGAAAACGAAGGCGGGCAGCACATGGCTCTGCATCAACTCGGCCTGTTTGCCGCAGAATGCGCATGTCCCCTCCACCGATTGGTCCTTTCACTCGTTGCCCCTAGAACACTATCCCGTCAGTCACCATGCCACGAGATTGGGGCGACCACATTTTCCCGCCTGCCACAAGTTCTATGCGCAGCAAGCTTCACAAAGGCTTCCAAACCGACGGTTGCCACCCCTCTCGGCACTGTCGCCGGCTTCCTCAAGAGAACACCCGAAGAACCGCGTGGCCAATCGCCCCCTTCCACCCGTCACCCGAACAGCGCCGCCAGCCGCCGGGCCTCTTCCGCCATGCCAAATGGCGCGTTGACCACGAAGACCCCGCTGCCGGTCATGCCGTGGCCGGGCCGGGCGGGGGGGAAGCGGACCTCGTGGCGCAGCGCGCCGGGGTAGGCGGCGGCGTCGAGCGCGGCCAGCATCGGGGCATGGGCCGTCGAGGTCAGGATCGGATACCAGAGCATCAGGATGCCGACGTTCCATTTGCGGTGGATCTGCGCGAGGAACGGCGGGATGGCGGCATAGTCGGCCTTTACCTCATAGCTCGGGTCAACCAGCATCAGGCCGCGCCGGGGGGTGGGCGGGGTCACGGCGCGGGCCATGGCAAAGCCGTCCTGCCGGTGGCAGGTGGCGGAATAGGGGGCCATGACGGGGTCCAGCGCGGCGTATTCCTGCGGGTGCAATTCGGCCAGGTGCATCCGGTCGCCGGGCCGGAGCGACAGGGCGGCGATCAGCGGCGAGCCGGCATAGGCCGCAGGGCCGTAGTGCCGGGCGGCCTGATCCAGAACGCGGGCATAGGGGTGATCGGCGGCGAAGCGGCTGCGCAGGGCGGCGATGCCCGACGCGGCCTCTCCGGTCTTTGCGGCCTCTGGCGCGGTCAGGTCATAAAGCCCGCGCCCGGCGTGGGTTTCGATATAGGACAGCGGTTTCGGCTTTTGCGTCAGATAGGCGAGGGCCCAGGCGAGCAGCGCGTGTTTGTGCACATCGGCCAGGTTTCCAGCGTGATAGGCGTGCTGGTAGGAGAGCATCGGCTCAGGCGAGGTGCGGGCGGAAGGCGGCGATCACCTGATCATAGACCGCGCGCTTGAACGGCACGATGCTGGCCAGCAGGTCGGCTGCGGGCAGCCAGCGCCATTCGGAAAATTCCGGGTGGTCGGTGTCGATGCGGATGTCGCTGTCCTGGCCAAGGAAGCGCATCAGGAACCAGCGCTGTTTCTGGCCGCGGTAGCGGCCCTTCCAGACCTTGCCGATCAGGTGGTCGGGCAGGTCATAGGTCAGCCAGTCCGGGGTTTCGGCGATGACCTGCACCAGATCGGCGGGGACGCCGATCTCTTCCTCCAGTTCGCGCAGGGCGGCGGCGCGGGGATCTTCGCCCCGGTCGATCCCGCCCTGCGGCATCTGCCAGGCCGCAACCTCGCTGTCGATCCGCTGGCCGGCAAAGATGCGGCCGGCGGCGTCGATCAGCACCACGCCGACGCAGGCGCGGTAGGGCAGGGCGGCCTGTTCCGGCGTCATGGCCGGGTTACTTCATCGCCGATCCCACCGGGGCCAGCGCCGACATGCCGCGCAGGATGTCGATGGCATAGGCAAGCTGATAGTCCTCTTCGCGCAGGCGGGCCGCATCCTCGGCCTTCATGCGCTCTGCCTCGAACTGCTCACGCTCGGATTCCGACATGCTGTCGTTGCCCAGCGCGCCGCGCAGGTCCGCCTCGGACCGGCTAGGGCGGGCGTTGGCTTCCTCTTCCTCGCCCGCCGGGCGGCGCGGCGGCTGCTGCACCACGATGTCGGGCGAGACGCCCAGCGCCTGGATCGACCGGCCCGAGGGCGTGTAGTAGCGCGAGGTGGTCAGCCGCATCGCGCCGTCGCCGCGCAGGGGGATGACGGTCTGGACCGAGCCCTTGCCGAAGCTGCGGGTGCCGATGACGATGGCGCGGCGGTGATCCTGCAGCGCGCCGGCGACGATTTCCGACGCCGAGGCAGAGCCGCCGTTGATCAGCACCACCATCGGCTTGCCGTCCACCATGTCGCCCGCGGTGGCGTTGAACCGCTCGCCCTGTTCGGTGTTGCGACCGCGGGTCGAGACGATCTCTCCCTGATCGAGGAAGGCGTCGGTCACGCGGATCGCCTGCGTCAGCAGGCCGCCGGGGTTGTTGCGCAGATCCAGCACGACGCCGTTCACATTCTCCAGCCCGCCCATCTCGGCGATGGTCGATTCCAGCGATTCGCGCAGGTTGGGGAAGGTCTGATCGTTGAAGGTGGTGACGCGCAGCACGATGGTGTCGCCCTCGGTCCGGGTGCGGACGGCGGTCAGGCGGATCGTGTCGCGGATGATCGAGACGTCGAAGGGTTCGGCCCGGCCCTCGCGCACGACGGTGATGAGAATCTCCGACCCGACCGGGCCGCGCATCAGTTCCACCGCCTGATCCAGCGTCAGGCCGAGGACGGATTCGCCGTCGACATGGGTGATGACATCGCCAGCCTCGATCCCCGCCTGGTCGGCGGGGGTGCCATCCATCGGGGCCACGACTTTCACGAAGCCCTCTTCCTGCGTCACCTCGATGCCGAGGCCGCCGAATTCGCCGCGGGTCTGCACCCGCATGTCGGAAAAATCCTTGGGCGCCAGATAGCCGGAATGGGGGTCGAGCGAGGTGAGCATGCCGTTGATCGCGGCCTCGATCAGGTCGGCCGGTTCCACCTCTTCGACATATTGCCCGCGAATGCGTTCGAAGATGTCGCCGAAGAGGTCGAGCTGCTGGTAGACCGAGGCGTTGCGGCTCGATTCCTGCGCGAGCAGCGGGCCGGCGACCTGTGTCGTCAGCAGCGCCCCCGCCAGCGTGCCGCCCAGCACGGCCATCGCGAATTTCCTCATGGCGTTCTCTTCCCCTTGCTCAACTCCGCCGCGGCCGGGGCCTGCCGGTCGCTTGCGCGGATGGTCCTTCATTCATAGCGCGTTTCCGGCCGCTCCGAAACCACGCCGATGCCGCCGAAGCAGCGGATTCACGTCAAGACATAGTCGCCAAGTGCTGCCGGAACGTTCACAATCGCGTAGCGTTCACGCGATCAGGCTTCGCCCGGTCATCTCGGCCGGCTGCGGCAGGCCCATCAGCGCCAGCACCGTGGGCGCGAGGTCGGCCAGCCGTCCGTCGCGCAGCCGCGCGGCCGGCGGCCCGCCGACCAGCACCACAGGCACCGGGTTGGTGGTATGGGCGGTATGCGGCCCGCCCGTGGCAGGGTCGATCATGGTCTCGCAATTGCCGTGGTCGGCGGTGACGATCATCGCGCCGCCCGCGGCCTCCAGCGCCGCCAGCGCCGCGCCAAGGCCGCGGTCCACCGCCTGACAGGCGGCGATGGCGGCGGCCAGATCGCCGGTATGGCCCACCATGTCGGGATTGGCGTAGTTCACGACGATCAGGTCGTAGCCGCGCCCGATGGCGGCGACCAGTTCGCGCGTCACCTCATCGGCCGACATCTCGGGCTGCAGGTCATAGGTCGCAACCTTGGGCGAGGGCGCCATGTAGCGGTCCTCTCCCGCCTCTGGCGTCTCTTTTCCGCCGTTCAGGAAGAAGGTGACATGTGGGTATTTCTCTGTCTCGGCCAGGCGGAACTGGCGCCGGCCGTGGGCGGCGACCCAGGCACCGAGGGTGTTGGCGATGTCCTGCTTGGGAAACAGCGTGGTCATGTAGCGGTCATGGGTGGTGGAATAGTCCACCATGCCCAGCATCTGCGCCCAGGCGGGGCGCGGGCCGGCATCGAAACCGGCGAGGTCCGGATCGCCCAGTGCCGACAGGATCTCTCGCGCCCGGTCGGCGCGGAAGTTCAGGCAGAAGATGCCGTCGCCGTCCTGCGCACCGGCATAACCGCCGATCACCGTGGGGGCGATGAACTCGTCGGTCTCGCCCCGGCCATGCGCCATGGTCACAGCGGCCGCGGCGGTGTCGGCGGTTTCGCCCCTGGCCCGCACGATGGCATCAAATGCGCGCTGCACCCGTTCCCAACGATTGTCGCGGTCCATCGCCCAGTAGCGCCCGATCACCGTGGCGATGCGGGCGCCGTTGGGCAGGCTGGCCGCCAGATCGTCGATATAGCCGGAGGCAGACGTGGGCGGCACATCGCGGCCATCGGTGATGGCATGGACGGCCACCGGCACGCCCGCCGCCGCCACGGCCGCGACGGCGGCCCTGATGTGATTGATATGCGCATGGACCCCGCCGTCGGAGACGAGGCCGAAGAGATGCGCGGTGCCGCCGGTCTGCTTCAGCCGGTCGATGAAGGCCAGCAGGCGCGGATTGGCGGCAAAGCTGCCATCCTCCAGCGCCAGGTCGATGGCGCCAAGGTCCATCGCCACCACCCGGCCTGCGCCGATGTTGGTATGCCCGACCTCGGAATTGCCCATCTGCCCGCTGGGCAGGCCCGCGTCGGGGCCGTGGGTGATCAGCGTGGCGTGCGGGCAATCGGCCCAGATCCGGTCGAATGTGGGCGTGTCGGCCAGACGGGGCGCGTTGCCCTCCACTCGGTCGCTCAGCCCCCAGCCATCGAGGATGCAGAGCACAACGGGTTTCCTGCCACTCATTGCCAATCTCCGTGCTGCGGTGCTGTGGTTCTATGCGGCGGCAGGAGCGGCCACAACTCACTCGCGGTGATAGGGGCCGCCGGAGAGGATCGAGGCGGCGCGATAAAGCTGTTCGGCCAGCATCACCCGCGCCAGCATGTGCGGCCAGACCATCCGGCCCAGCGACAGCCGCGCCGCCGCCCGTTCGCGCAGGGCCGGGTCCACGCCGTCCGCCCCGCCGATGACAAAGGCTGCCACACCCGCGCCGTCGTCGCGCCAGCGCGCAAGCAGGGCGGCAAAGTCAGGAGAGGTAAGCTGCTCGCCCCGTTCGTCCAGCACGCAGAGCGTCGCGCCATCGGGCACCGTACGGGCGAGAAGCCCGCCCTCGGCCGCCATGCCGGCACCCTTCGCGTCCACCTCCACGACCTCTGCCGGGCCAAGGCCAAGCGCCCGCCCGGTCCGGTCGAACCGTTTCAGGTAGTCGTCAAGCAACGCCTTTTCCGGCCCGGCGCGCAGCCGGCCGACGGCGCAGATGCGCAGCTTCATTCAGCGGCGGGCGGTATGGGCCGCGCTGGGCATCCAGATCTTTTCAAGCTGGTAGAATTCGCGCACCTCGGGGCGGAAGACATGGACGATCACATCGCCCGCGTCGATCAGCACCCAGTCGCCGGTATCCTTGCCCTCGACCTTGCAGATCAGGCCGAAGTCCTGCTTCAGCCGGTCCACCAGCTTTTCCGCGATGGCCGCGACCTGCCGCGACGACCTGCCCGAGGCGATGACCATGTGATCGGCCATTTCCGACCGTCCGCGCAGCGGGATCGCCACAACGTCTTCGGCCTTGTCGTCGTCGAGAGAGGAAAGAATGCGGCCCAGCAGCGTATCGCTGTCGGCCATCTGGCTGGGCGGGGTCATCGCCGCGCCCGGTGCAGCCGAACCTGCGGCTGCCTGCTGCGTCTGTGACAGGACATCGTCCTCCTTTGCTGCGTGCCGCCGATACGCCCCGGCACCGGGCGTATGGGAAATGTAGCATCGCAAGGGTAAAATCTCAATGACGGGGCGGCGCCGGGATGTTGCCTGACGGCGCAATCGGGCGTAGAACCGCCGCATGTTCATCTATTTCGACATCGGCGACCGCGCCCGCCTGCGTGAACGCTTCTTCGGCGCGACCCGGTCGGTGCTGGCGCGCACCTGACGCTCAGCCCCGCGTTCGCCCGCCAACCGACCCAGCCGCCAACCGACCCAGCCGAAAGTGAAAGCCATGTCCGGCCCGAGAACCCTCTATGACAAGATCTGGGACGACCACGTCGTCCACCAAGCCGAAGACGGCACATGCCTGCTCTATATCGACCGTCATCTGGTGCATGAAGTGACCAGCCCCCAGGCGTTCGAGGGGCTGCGTCTGGCCGGCCGCAAGGTGCGCGCGCCG
Source organism: Paracoccaceae bacterium (assembly GCA_050485905.1). Classification (GTDB taxonomy): domain Bacteria; phylum Pseudomonadota; class Alphaproteobacteria; order Rhodobacterales; family Rhodobacteraceae; genus JAWLCA01. The sequence goes on from JBJHCH010000031.1 coordinate 30,724, forward strand.
GAAAAGACCATCGCCGTGCCCGACCATAACGTGCCCACGACCGAGGGCCGCGAAGACCCCGACCAGATGCCCGAGGAGAGCCGCATCCAGGTGGCGGCGCTGGACAAGAACGCCAAGGATTTCGGCATCCACTACTACCCGGTGTCGGACATCCGGCAGGGGATCGTGCATATCGTCGGCCCCGAACAGGGCTGGACCCTGCCGGGCATGACCGTGGTCTGCGGAGACAGTCACACCGCGACCCACGGCGCCTTTGGCGCGCTGGCGCATGGCATCGGCACGTCAGAGGTGGAGCATGTGCTGGCCACCCAGACCCTGATCCAGAAGAAATCGAAGAACATGAAGGTCGAGATCACGGGCAAGCTGCCGCCCTGGGTCACGGCCAAGGACATCACGCTGGCCGTCATCGGCAAGACCGGCACGGCGGGCGGCAACGGTCATGTGATCGAATATTGCGGCGAGGCGATCCGCGAGTTGTCGATGGAAGGCCGGATGACCGTCTGCAACATGGCGATCGAGGGCGGCGCGCGTGCCGGCCTGATCGCGCCGGACGAAAAGACCTTTGCCTATGTCATGGGCCGCCCCCATGCGCCCAAGGGCGCGAAGTGGGAGGCCGCGCTGGCCTACTGGAAGACGCTGTTTTCCGACGAGGGCGCGCATTTCGACAAGGTGGTGACGATCCGCGCCGAGGATATCGCCCCCGTCGTCACCTGGGGCACCAGCCCCGAGGATGTGCTGCCGATCACCGG
>JBJHCH010000032.1:0-31043 GCA_050485905.1 Paracoccaceae bacterium
ACCGTTCGATCACGAGCATGAACCCGATTGAGGGCACGAGCAGGATCAGCGCCGTGATGGCGGCAATCTGGAAGTTCCCGCCCATGCTGGCATTGAACATCAATAGCGGCAGGGTCGTGATATCCGGCGCGCCGACGAAAAGGGTTCCGGTGAACTCGTCGATACTGTCCAGAAATACGAAGATCGATGCAGCCATCAGACCCGGCAATGCCTGTGGCAGACTGATGTCTATAAACGCACGCACCGGTCCGGCGCCCATGTTGCGCGCGGCCTCCTCCATTGTGCGGTCCACTGACGCGAACGATGCCGTGGCGATCCACACGGCGTAGACCAGACCGGGAAGGCTGTGCACAAGCACGACGCCGATATAGGTGCCGTTCAAGCCCAGACCGTAGAAAACTGCGGCAATGTTGATGAAGATCGGCAGGCTGGGAAACGCTTGAGGAAGAAGGAAGATCAGCATGATTGCCGTGCGACCGGGCAGGCGCAGCCGGGCTAGTGCATAGCCGGCCGGGATCGCAAGGATCATCGAAAGCGCGACGGTCGCAAGGGCGATTCCGACGGAGTTGCCCATCGCCTCCCATGCCCCGGCGCGCGGGCGGAAGACCCGCTCCCAGAATTCAAAGCCCCACTGGGTCGGCAGCCTGTTGGGGAAGAACCAGCGTTCGGCAAAGGCCCAGATGAACAGGTTGAGCAGCGGGCCGAAGACCACGAAGGCCACGAAGCCCAGCAGCGAGGCCCGAAGGATCAGCATCGGAATCGACCTCATCCGGTGCGGTCCTTCAGCGTGGTGCGCAGGTAGATCACGGCTGCCACAGCGGTGATCATATAGGAGAAGATCCCCAGGGCATTCGCCACGGGGTAGTCACCGAAGTAGGTCACCCTATGCGCCATCATCGAGGTCATCATCGTGGGATTGCCTGCAATCACCATCATCGGCACTGACAGGACGGAGAAGATCGTGACCAGCGACAGGATCAGGCCAACCATCAGCGTCGGCCGCACCTGCGGCAGAACGATCTCGAACAGAACCCGCAACCGGCCGGCACCCAGGTTGCGACCCGCCTCGATGGTCGAGCGATCAAGAGATGCCATCGCCCCCGCAAGAAGCAGGGTCACGAAGGGCACCTGCTTCCACGCGAAGGTGAGGATCAGACCGCGCCAATCGAGCAGGCTGGCTGCCTGGGCGGGGTCCAGCAGGCCCAGTTCCACCAGGCCGCTGTTCAGCATGCCGTTGCGCGCAAGGAACGAGCGCGCTGACTGGCCTGCCACGATGAAGGGTATGAATAGCGGCCACCTGTAAAGCCACTTGAGAACTGCAACTGTTGCAGGTGATGTGCCGAGCGTCAGATACCCGGCAATCGCAATCGAAACCGCAGCCGTCAGTGCAAGCGACCCGGCGGCGACGCCAATCGAGAAGATCACATCGCGTCCATAGAACTCCCAAGCCTTGGCGACATGCTCCAGCGTCGGACCGCCATCCGATTCCGTGAAGGCCGTCACGATTGAGCGAAGCAATGGCCAGGCGTAGAGAAGCGCAATCGCGGTCAGAGCCGGCAGCACGAGAAGTGGCCCGGCGAAGCGCTCCGCCGGGCTGCGTGAAATCATGAAACCTGCGCGGGGCGCTGGCGACATCTCTGCCTTGTCTTCTCCACCGCGCATCTTGCGTTCAACGGGCGACGCTGCGCTCGTAGGCTTCAAGTATCGCCGTGAAGTACGGAGCCTGCGGCATCGATACGCCCAGATTTGACAGGGTTTCCGGGTCTACGTCTGCGTAAAGCCGCGCCCATTCTTCGTCAGTCAGATGCTCGCGCACATGCTCGGCGTCGATCCCCGGAAACCAATTGAAGCGGCGCACGATGCCCTCTGCCTGGATCTCGGGACTGGTGGCGAATTCGATGAACTTCAGTGCAAGCTCTTCGTTGGGCGCCTTCTCCGGGAGGACATAATACATGGGCTGGCCGGGCAGACCGGGTTCCAGCATGGCAAGCTTCATCTCCGGGTTCAGGCGGCCGTCGGCAACCCAAGTGTAGAACATGTCCATCCACACCGGGCCTATCGCGATCTCGCCACGGTTCAGCGCGTCCATGGTACCCGCATTGCCGGGCGTCATGGTGACCGTCTCGTTGAAGCTCCGAAGCTTATCCAGCGCCGCCTGCCATTCGGCCTCGACGCCCTCGACGAAGGGGCCGTTGCGGAGCTGGTCGGCCATGTCGGTAAAGGCGTAGAGCCAGCCAAAGGTGAAGCCGACACCAGACATGCCGCCGGTGATTCCGTTGTAGCCGAACTTGCCTGGGTTTTCTTCGGCCCAGGCGACCAGTTCTTCAAACGAGCCGGGCACATCACTGATCTGCGACGGATCATATGCCAGCGCGATCTGGCTGTGGAACATCGGCATCACGCGCCCTGAGACGTCCACGCCAAGCGCAATCTCGGCCGTGTCGCGCGTGACCATGTCGCCGGTCTCGATCTGATCGCGGTATTCGGCGATCAGTCCTTCGTCTGCCATCTGGCCAGCCATCCGCTGGTGAACGACCGCAACGTCGATGTCGACGGTTTCAGCACTCGCCTGTGCCGCAAGGCGTTCATAGATCGCCTGGCTTCCACCATCGCCCGGTCCGGTTCCCAGCGCGCGCACGGTCACGCCGGGGTTTTCGGCCTCGAACCGGGGGGCCAGGAAGTCATTGATGTAGTCCACCATGTTGGTGTCGCCGGCCGTGGCGACGGTAAGCGTCTGCGCGGATGCAGGTATCGCCAGCGCGCCGGCCACCATCAGCCCAGTGAAGAAAGGGGTCAGTTTCATTGAACGGATCCTTGTCGAACGAGGGGTTGAGGCTCGGGTGCGAGCCGTTCGTCGGCCCCGAAGCGGATCAGGGCCTCTGTCGGTACCGCAACATGGGCTGCGGCACCGATGGCGAGCGACCGATCACCATGACCGGTCAGAATTCCGTGTTCGGTCGAAAGCGTGACGACCCATGCACCGCCGGTGTAGGCACAATCCTCCACCTGGCCGGCTGCGCAGAATCCGGCTTCTGTGGGATCGGCCGAGACCCGCGCATCCCGGCTGCGAAAGCCGACCCGTGCGGTGCCGTCTGCGGCGCGGTGCAGAATGTTGTCGACACCAAGGAACGCCGCAGTCTCTTCGTCGGCCGGGCGCTGATACAGATCTTCGGGCGTCGCCACCTGGATCAGCCGCCCGTCGCGCAGTACCGCGATCTGGTCGGCCATCGCCATTGCCTCTTCCTGATCATGGGTCACCATCACGGTGGTGATCCCAAGTTTGCGCTGCAGCTTCCGAAGCTCTGATCTGAGGGATCGCCGGATCGCCGCATCAAGGTTCGAGAGCGGCTCGTCAAGCAGCAGCACCGGAGGATCGATGATGAGCGCACGTCCGAGTGCAATCCGCTGCCGCTGGCCGCCGGAAAGGCTGGCGACCGAACGATTGGCGAAATCCGGCAAGCCGAGCAGATCAAGCATGTCTGCGATCCGTCTATCGCGCTCTGCCCGGGATACGCCGCGAAGCCGCAAGGGGTAGCCCAGATTGCCGCCGACCGTCATGTGCGGCCAAAGCGCGTAGGATTGGAACACCATCGCGGTTTGCCGGCTCTCTGGTTGCAACCCGGTAATCGAGTGCTCCCCCAAGCGGATGTCCCCGCCGCTAGGCGCCGCGAATCCGGCAATGCTGCGCAGAAGCGTGGTCTTTCCGCAGCCTGAAGGGCCCAGAAGGCACATGAAGCTGCCCGGCGCGACATCCAGGGTCACGTTGTCTAGGATAAGGGCGCCGCCCAATTCGACGCGAACATCCCTGATTTGTAGTCGCTCCCCCAACGCTGCCCCTCCCGTTGCACGCGCGTGCATAACTATGTGTGGATTGTAACGGAATCGCAAAACTTTTTTGTGTTGACGATGAACTTTCTGAGCTCAGAATGCACGCGTGTGCAGATCGGGAAGAGCCATATGCGCGTGACAGCAGAAGATGTGGCAAGGATCGCAGGCGTGTCGCGCTCGGCCGTTTCGCGGGCGTTCACGGATGGGGCGAGCGTTGCGCCCGAAACCCGCGCCCATATTCAGGCGATCGCGCTGCAACTTGGCTATCGGCCGAACCTAATCGCGCGCGGGCTTACGGGCGGGCGAACCGGGCTTGTTGCAGTAGTTATCGGCAGTGTTTCGGGGCCGTTCGAATCCTACCTGCTCGACCACCTGAGCGCCGCGATCCGCGATGCAGGTCTGTTGCCTCTGCTGCTGTCGCAGTCCGACAGAAACCTCGCCGACCGTTCGGTTGATGAAGCCCTTCGCTATCAGGTCGATGGTGCCATTGTCGCTGCGGGATCGATCAGTGCCGATCTGGCCGGGCGCTGCGCAAAGGTTGGCGTGCCCTTGCTGATGATCGGGCGTCTGGTGGACGGGATCGATGCGGTTTTGTGCGACAATGCGATGGGGGTCGAGGGGCTGGTGGCTCGGCTGGTCGCACAGGGCCGGAGACGCCTTGCATGGATCGGCGGCTTTGCCGAGACCTTCTCGGAGCGCGAGCGGTCGGAGGTGTTCCAGTCCGCGCTCGCCGCGCGTGGTCTTCAGCCCGCCGGGTTGGGTCGCGGAACCTATACGGTCGAAAGCGGGCTCGCGCAGGCGCTGACGTTGTTGACGGGGCCGGAACCCCCCGATGCTATCCTGTGCGGCAACGATGCGATGGCCATCGGTGCGCTGGCTGCCGCCCGAAGGCTGAAGATCGACGTGCCCGATGCGCTGGCAGTAACGGGCTTCGATGACATTCCGGCCGCGGGCTGGGACATGGTTCGCCTGACGACAGCGCGCACGCCAGTGCCTGCAATGGCGGCTGCGGCGGTTGCGCGATTGTCCGAGCGGATCGCGACCCCTGATCTTCCACCGGAAATGATCAGGATCGCGCCCGAGCTTTGCCTCCGAGACACAGGATAGCGCGGAAACCCGCGTCTCGCCCGCGACTGAAACAATCGAAACCCGCAGCGGGCATCGGCGCAGTCCGCCCGAAACCTGCCGGGGCTATTCCGTGGTGGTCGGACGCAGCGTGGGGAGCCAACGGCCCCGACAGCAGCGTGATCCGCAAACACACCAAGGAGAGCATAACCAATGACCACCACCGCCACCCTCGACAGACCGACCAAGGCGCCGCTGAACGGCGTCGACACCCCCACGCTTCTGGCCACGATCAACGCGGTCGCCGGGGCGCCTGAACTGGCGCAGTTCCGGTTTCGCGCCCGCGCCCGCTGGGTCTCGGGCACCCATACCGCGATCACCGTCGACGATTTCGACGGCGCCGGCGGCACCCATCGCCGTGACACGCCGTTCGAGGCACATGGCGACCATCCCAAGGTTCTGGTCGGAAACGACAGCGGGCCTACCCCGGTCGAGTTCCTGTTGCAGGGGCTGGCGGCCTGCCTGACCGCCGGGATCGGGAACATCGCCGCGGTCCGCGGCATCGAACTGACCGAGGTCACCTCGATCGTCGAGGGCGACATCGACCTGCAGGGCATCCTCGGGATCGATGAGGGCGTTCGCAATGGCTACTCGGCCATCCGCGCCTCGTTCCGGATCCGCGGCCACGCCCCGGCCGAAGTGCTGCGCGGGATCGTGGAGCAGTCGCGCGCCCGTTCAGCCGTCTTTGACGTGCTGACGAAAGGCGTGCCGGTCAGCCTGCAGATCGATGCCGGCTGAGCCAGCCTGACAGCAAGGAGAGAGACGATGAACGGAAAGACGCGCGGGCGCGCGATGAAGCGCCATGCCTTCGGGTTCGACGCGATCATGGCGCAGCCGGACTACCGCCGGTTCAACGACTGGTATGCGCGCACCAGCTTCTTCGCCCCCAAACGGGAGGAAATGGACGCTGTGTTCAGCCAGCCCGAGGGCCGGGAATAGCAGCAACGGGGCCGGCGCGGCACAGCGCCGGCCCCGCACTTGACCGGGGATCGGAAAATGCAGCGGACGGATGTTGCCATAGTCGGGGCGGGCCAGGCGGGCCTCGCGATAAGCCGGTGCCTGCGGGATATTGGCATCGATCATCTGCTGGTCGAGCGCGGTGCGATGGCCGCACGCTGGCGCACCCAGAAATGGCACGCCCTGCAGCTTCTGACCCCGAACTGGATGACCCGGCTGCCGGGGCACCCGTACGACGGCCCGGACCCGGACGGCTTCATGACCCCGGCCGCGCTGGTGCAACTGTTGCAGGATTACGGGCGCGACGCGCCGGTGCAGACCGGCACCATGGTGCACCGGCTTTCCGCGCTTTGGGGGCGCTACCTGCTGGATACCGATCGGGGGCCGATCCTGGCGCGGAGCGTGGTGATCGCGACCGGGGCCTGCGACCGGCCGTGCCTGCCCGACTGGGCCGAGGGGTTGGGCGCCGGTGTGCATCGGCTCCACAGCAGCAGCTATGAACATCCGGGGGCGTTGCCCAGTGGCGGCGTGATGGTCGTCGGCGCCTCGGCCACGGGGGTGCAGATCGCGCGTGAGTTGCGTGCCGCGGGGCGCGAGGTGGTGCTGGCCGCGGGGCGGCACACACATATGCCGCGGCGCTATCGCGGGCAGGACATCTTTCGCTGGCTCGACCGTGCGGGCGTGCTGGCCGACCGCTGGGACGGGATGCGGGATATCGAGGCGGCGCGGCGGCAGCCGTCGCTGCAACTGAGCGGGCATGGGCCGGTCGATCTGGGGATACTGGCGCGGATGGGGGTGCGGGTGACCGGCCGGGCGCTGGGGGCCGGGGCCGGGCGGGTCGTTCTTGGCGACAGCCTGGCGGGCGATCTGGCGGCGGCCGAGGCGCGGTGCCATCGGGTGCTGGCGCGGGTCGATGCGTTCATCGAGGGGGCCGGTCTTTCGGCCCCGGCCGATCCGGGGGCATGGCGGCGGCCGTTCAGGCCGCGCTCCTCCCCCCCGGCGCTTGACCTGAAGGCGCAGGGGATCGGGACGGTGATCTTTGCCACCGGCTATCGGCGCGATCATGGCTGGCTGGACCTGCCGGTTCTGGACCGGCAGGGCGAGCTGATCCATGACGGGGGCGTGCTGCCGCTGCAGGGGCTTTATGCGCTGGGGCTGCGGTTCATGCGGCGGCGCAGTTCCAGTTTCATCGACGGGGTCGGGCGGGATGCCGAGGATCTGGCTCTGCATATCGCCGGGTTCCTGGGGCAGGCGCGGCTGGCGGCCTGAGGCCGGAATCCGGGTTTGGGCACGCGTGCCCAAAAAGTCATCCCATTGAAATTCCAGCAAATCCCATTTTTTGTTTACCTGCCCTTAACTGTTGGCACGCTGCCTGGACGTGGAAGGGCGGCCCCCGCCGGTGCGGCAGGCCGCTTACCGGATATGGTGCGGGGCGCACGCCGTTGCCACCGCGATGAGCGGAGTTGGATTGGCTGCTTCAAGTCCTTTGTGGACAACCTCTGGCTTGGTCATCTCCGCCAATAATCTGCACTTTCGGCCATCGAGCGTGCCAATTCTTGGCTTTGGCTCGCGCACGAAAGGCGGCGATCTTGTGTGGCTCAGCAGACGTGGGCCGCAGGATCAGGCTTTCCAGGTCAAAAAGTCCAAACGGCGCGATGATGATGCAATCGTTGCCGGAACGCATTGCCGCTACGGCTGTTGCGGCTTCAGGCCAGAAACGCATAGCGTCCTTGACCGAGTTGTAGGGCGCATCTTGATTGCGCAAATGCATCCTGGCTTGGTTTTTGACTGACCAGTTCAGGTCGGGTGCGCTTTCGCGGAGCTTCACTTCGATTTCGGCATCATACCTTGGATCGGACTTGGACTGGTCATAGAACAGAACATCAATGTCTTCCTGACGGCAGTCGGAGACACCTCCGTGAAGATGATCCCAAACCAGGTTGCGCACGAAACCAGCACCAATACACCCCTGCGGCAGGTCAAGAGCTTCCACTAACCCCATTGCCTGCCAACGAACCTGGTCACGCACCAACAGGTCGGATACCGAGCAGGGATTTGATGCTGACATCTGTCGATTGTGGCGGAGTCCAAGCCGTTGATCAACGACCGCTCCCTCCGCACGGCGGACAATCGGCGCAAGTCGCCCGCAGATCCCTGCAACGGCGCGCGCCCTTCGAGAGCCCGGTTGCCAGGGGCTCCGACCGGCAGGGCAACCCATAGCAAAAGGCCCCCACCAGGGCTGGCGGGGGCCTTCTGCGGCGCCTGTTCGGTGCCCGGTCCGGCGATGCCTGCGCGATCAGATCCAGTACTTCAGGCGGCGCATCGCATCGTCGATCTGGCCATCGGTCACGCCGATGTCGCGCAGGATGCGCGGTTCCATCCCGCGCAGCGCCATCAGTTCGTGACGCTTGCGGCTGTTTTCGGCCGAGGTGCGCAGGGCGGTCATCATCTTCGAGATCATGGTGGTCTTCCTTCTGGCTTTGAAACGATGCCTGCACTGTCCGCCCCGCCGGTTTCGCGCCGATGTCGCGGCACGGCCTGCCATGTTTCAATTGTTCGCCCCGATCCGCCTGCCCGCCGGCGCTGAAACAATCGAAACATCGCGGGCCATGCCGCGACATGCGCCCGATACGCCGCCCCGATAGCCCCGATGCATGGATCAACGCCGGCAGGGAGTAGGGCGATGGGCAGGATGACATCGATCGGAGGGGCGGTGCACTGGGCCGCTGCGGGCACCGGGGCGCCGGTCGTGGCGCTGCACGGGTCGGCCAGCACGGGCGCGCAATGGCGCAGCCTGACCGGCTGGCTGGAGGGGCGGTTCCGGGTCTTCACCCCGGATCTGGCGGGCTACGGCCGGTCGGGGCGGCCGCTGGGGGCGCCCAGCCTTGCCGCCGAGGCCGCGTTCCTGCGCCCGGTGTTCGAGGCGGCGGGCGGGCCGGTGCATCTGGTCGGCCATTCCTTTGGCGGCGCCGTTGCGCTGGCCGCGGCGATCACCATGCCGCAGGCGGTGCGCAGCCTGACGCTGATCGAACCTGCGGCCTTCCGGCTGCTGGGTGCGTCGGACGGCGCCGACCTGATGCTGTCGCAGGAGATCGCGGCGCTGGCCCATGACGTGCGCGGCACGGCGCGGGCCGGACGGATGGACGCCGCGGCAGAGCGGTTCATCGACTACTGGAACGGCGACGGCGCCTGGGGCCGCACATCCGACCGGCTGCGCGGCTTCATCCTGGGCACGGTCCCGCGGGTGGTGGAGAATTTCGCGGCGCTGGAGGCGCCGGGCCTGACCGCCCGGGCGCTGGGCCGGATCGCCTGCCCGACGCTGGTGGTGGCCGGGCTGGACAGCCCGCTGCCGGCGCTGCGGTCGGCCGAGCTGGTGGCCGGGGCGATCCCCGGCGCGCGGCTGGCGATGATCGCGGGCGCGGGCCACATGGCGCCGCTGACCCATCCGCATATCGTCGATCCGATGATCGGGCGGCACATCGCCGGCGTGGGGGCCGCGGCCCCGGCGGCGCTGGCGGCGTGAGGCGGTGGCGGGCCGATCATCACGCTTGCCAGCCTGCGGCGGAACGCCGCATAGTCGGCTGGCAGAACGGCGGATCGATGCGGGAGGCAGGTCATGGAACGATCGGTCTATGAGCGCTACGGCGGGTTCGCGCAGGTCAGCCGCATCGTGCTGGATTTCTACGACCGGATCATGGAGGACGACGATCTTGGCCCGTTCTTCGACGATGTGGACATGGGCCGCATCGTCGATCACCAGACCAAGTTCATCGCCATGCTGCTGGGCGGGCCGGCGCATTACACCGACGACCAGATCGCCCGCGTCCACAGCCATCTGGTCATCGGCGCGGGCCATTTCGACCGGCTGGAGGCGATGCTGGCGGAAACGCTGTCCGATCACGGCATGGCGGCCGAGGACGTGGCCCATGTGGTGGGCGAGTTCCACCGCCGCCGGGGGCTGGTGGTGAAGCCATGAGCATCGAGGCGATCAACGAGCAACTGCTGCGCGCCATCGGCGTCGGCGTGGCGCTGGTCGATGCCGACGGGTTCCGCTTCCGCTTTCACAACGACACATTCGCCGAATGGTTCGGCACGCCCGAGGCCGAGGCGCGGCTGGGCGACCTGTTCCCCGGTCTGGACCTCGACGCGCTGCGCGCCGCGCTGGCGGGCGGCGGGCGGTTCGCGTCGGAAACCACCTTCAAGCTGCGCCGCCGGACCATGGTGGTGGCGATGGACGTGACGCTGGCGCTGGACCGCGACGGCCAGCGGATCGCGGTGCTGGTCTGCCAGAACATCACCCGCATCCGAGAGCTGGAATCGATGATCGACAGCTATTCGATGATGGTGGAGCGCAACACCCGCGAGCTGAAGCGCGAGAAGGAGCAGGTGGAGAAGCTGCTGCTGAACATGATGCCGCGCGCGGTCTACGAGGAATTCAAGACCTTCGGCGTGGTGACGCCCCGGCTTTACGCCCCCGTTTCGGTGCTGACGGTGGACTTCGTGGGCTTCGGCGAGATGGTGGAGCGTGTCGATCCCGGCGTGATCGTCAGCGAACTCAATGACCTCTACACCGCCTTTGACCGGATCGGCGAGCAGTTCGGCTGCGAGCGGATCAAGACCATCGGCGATGTCTATGTCACCGTGGCGGGCGTGCCGGATGCGGTGGACGACCATGCCAGCGCGGTGGCCAATGTGGCGGTGCGGCTGGTGCGCTACCTGCGGCAGCGGAACGAGAGCCATCCGAACGTCTGGCGCTGCCGGATCGGCCTGGCCTCGGGCGCGGTGATCGGGTCGGTGGTGGGGGTGCAGAAATATCTCTACGACGTGTTCGGCCCGGCGGTGACGCGGGCGCAGCGGCTGCGGCTTCTGGCCGATCCGATGACGATCTGCGCCGATGCCGGCGCGGTGGCGGCGCTGGACGGGCGGTTCGATCTGGAAAGCCTGGGCCCGCGGGATCTGGGCGACGGCAGCCGGGTCGAGGTCTGGCGCATGGCCGAGCTGGCGCCTGCGGGCGCGGGCGGCCTTGGCTGAGATGCTGACATCGACGGCGGACGACGCCCGGTCGCACGGGCTTCTGGCCGATGCGATCGAGGCGCTGTCCGAGGGCTTCGCGCTTTTCGACGACGCGGGCGCGCTGGTCCTGTGCAACGCGCGGTTCCGAGAGCTGAACCCCGCGCTGGCGCCGCTGATCGCGCCGGGGGCGGGGTTCGACCTGCTGCTGCGCGAGGCGGTGGCGCGCGGCCAGATCGACGCCAGCACCGGGCAGCGGCTGGCCTGGGCCGAACAGCGGCTGGAACCCGGCGGCCGGCGCGAGGCGCTGGAATTCGAGGCGCTGACCGGAACCGTGATCGCCGCCTCGATGGCCGCGACGCGGGGCGGCGGCTTCACGCTGACGCTGCGCGACGTGACCGCGCGGCGCCGGCTGGCCGAGCAGGAGCGCGAGGGCGACGCGATGCTGCGCGAGGTGCTGGAGGCCTGCCCGGCCGCGGTGCTGATGGCGCGGCTGGCCGACGGGCAGGTGATGTACCGATCCCCCGCCGCGACCGACCTGGTTGGGCCGATCCGCAGCCTGCACGACCTGCTGGACGGGGCCGAGAAGCGCGCGGATTTCATCACCGCGCTGATGCCGAACGGCCGGGTGGACGCGATGGCGGTAGAGGCGCGGCGGGGGTCGGGCGGCAGCTTTCCCGCCGCGATCTCGGCCCGGCTGATCGAGCATCGCGGGGCGGATGTGGTTGTCGCCAGCCTGATCGACCGCAGCCAGGAACTGGCGATGCGCGCGGAACTGGCCGCCCAGCGCGAGACGATATTCCAGAACGAGAAGATGTCGGCGCTGGGCGAGTTGCTGGCGGGCGTGGCGCATGAGCTGAACAACCCCCTGTCGGTCGTCGTCGGTCACGCGCTGATGCTGCGAGAGGAGACGGCGGACCCGGAGATCCTGCGCCGGATCGACAAGATCGGGCTGGCCGCCGAACGCTGCACGCGGATCGTGAAATCCTTTCTCGCCATGGCAAGGCAAGAGGCCGCGGTGCTGGCCCCGGTGGATCTGGAGGCGGTGGCGCAGGTGGCACTCGATGCGCTGCGCCACGGCCCCGGCGGGCTGGCGGCGCGGGTCGATCTGGCGCTGGCCGGCGGGCTGCCGCCGGTGATGGCCGATGCCGACCAGTTGGCGCAGGTGGTGATGAACCTTGTCACCAACGCCGATCAGGCCATCGCGGCCACCGGGCGGGCGGGCACGATCCGCATCGCCTCGGCCGATCTGGGCGGCAAGGTGGAACTGCGGATCGCGGATGACGGGCCGGGCGTGCCCGAAGCCTTGCGCGCGCGGATCTTCGATCCGTTCTTCACCACCAAGGACGTGGGCGAGGGCACCGGCCTCGGGCTCGCGCTCTGCCACCGGGTGATGACCGCGCTTGGCGGGCGGATCGAGGTGGGCGACCGCCCCGGCGGCGGCGCGGTCTTTGCCCTCCGCCTGCCCGCCGCCAAGACCAGCGGCGCGCGCCGGGCGGCCGAGAGCGCCGAGGACCGCGCCCTCGCCCCCGCCCGCGTGCTGATCGTCGAGGACGAGGCAGAGGTGGCCGGGCTGATCGCCGAGATCCTGCACCGCGCGGGCTTTGACGTCACCCATGCGACCAGCGGAGAGGAGGGGCTCGAGCGCCTCGGCCGCGAGGATTTCTCTGTGATCCTGTCGGATCTCGCCATGCCCGGCATCGGCGGGCGGGGGTTCTTCGAGACGCTGCAGCGCGACCGCCCCGACCTGCTGCCGCGGCTGGCCTTTGTCACCGGCGACACGATGAGCCCGGCGGCGCGGGCGTTTCTGGATCAGACCGGCCGGCCCCGGCTGGAAAAACCCATCTCCCCCGACGATCTGCGCGGGCTGATGCAGCGGATGCTGGCGGGGCCTCCGCCATGACCGACGTGATCGACCAGCCCTATGTCCTGATCTGCGACGACGAACCCGACCTGCGCGAGATGCTGGGCGAATACCTGACCCGGCGCGGATTCACCGTCACCCTGGCCGGCAATGCCGCCGAATTGCGCGCCGCGCTGGCCGGGGCGCAGGTCGATGCGGTGGTGCTGGATATCGCCATGCCCGGCGAGGACGGCCTGTCGGTGCTGCGCAGCCTGCGCACCGGGGTGGAGCGGCTGCCGGTCATCATGCTGACCGCCGCCGGAGAGACCATCGACCGGATCATCGGGCTGGAAATGGGCGCCGACGACTATCTGTCCAAGCCCGTTGACCTGCGCGAGCTGGAGGCGCGGATCAAGGCGGTGCTGCGCCGCGCCACCGCCCCCGCCCCGGTCAGCGACGCCGCGCGCCGGCGCTGGCGGTTCGGCAAGTGCTGGCTGGATATTCCCGCCGCCAAGCTCTTTGACGGATCGGGGGCCGAGGTGCCGCTGACCGCGATGGAATTCAACCTGCTGAAGCTCTTTGCCGAGAACCGCGGCCGGGTGCTGAACCGCGACCAGATCCTTGAGGGCGCGCATGACCGGTCCTGGGATCCCTACGACCGGTCCATCGACATCCGCATCAGCCGGATCCGCCGCAAGATCGAGGTGAACCCCGAAAAGCCCGAGGTGATCCGCACCGTGCGCGGCATCGGCTATATCTACGATCCGCAGTAGAACCGATCCGCAGCAGCCCCCGAAACAACCGAAACATTTCCGCCCCCGCCACGCCATCGGCGTGAAACGGCGCGGCGGCATCTCTTCTCTCGTCGGAACGGTCCGGCCTTTGGAGAGAGCGATGAACATCCCCCCGCTGAGCTATCGCTGGGTTGTCGTGGCGGCCGCCTCGGTCGGCATGGCGGGCGGCTATGGCGGCATCACCACCATCGCGGTGCTGATCGCCCCGTTCGAGGGGGAATTCGGCTGGCTGCGCGCCGACATGTCGCTGGCCTATACGCTGCTGACCATCGGCGCGGCCTTTGGCGGGCTTCTTGCCGGGCGGCTGGCCGACCGGCTGCCCACCGGGCCGATCGCCGCCGTGGGCGTGCTGATCATCGGCGCGGGGCTGATGCTGGTCTCGCTGCAGACGCGGATCGAGGCGATCCAAGGCATCTACCTGACCATCGGGTTCCTGGGCTTTGCCTGTCTCTATGCGCCGCTCTTGACCACCGTCTCGCTGTGGTTCGACCGGCAGGCGGGCATGGCGATGGGCCTTGTCACCGCCGGCGGGGCCGTCGGGCAGGCCGTGGTGCCGCCGCTGTTTCAGGCGCTGATCGCGGGCTTCGGCTGGCGGATGGCCTGCGTGGTCTTTGGCGCGGGCTTCATCGCCGTCGTGCTGCCCGCCGTCCTGCTGCTGCGCAAGCCCGAGGCCATGCGCGGCACCGGCGCGGCGCAGGCCGCGGGCTGGCCGGTGCCGCCCCTGGTCAGCATCGGGCTGCTGTCGGCGGCGGCGCTGTTCTGCTGCGTGCTGATGGGCGTGCCCAGCGTGCATCTGGTGGCCTTTGCCGGCGACCAGGGGCTGGACCCGGCGCGCGCCGCGCAGCTGATGACGCTGCTGATGCTGATGGGCGCCGTGGGGCGGATCGTGACCGGCGGCATCGTCGACCGGATCGGCCCGCTGGCCGCCTATGCGCTGCTGTCGGCGGTGCAGACCGGGGCGGTGTGGCTGTTCCTGCCCGCCGCCGGCCACGCGCCCGCCTTCTTTGCGGTGGCCGCGATCTACGGCTTCGGCTTCGGCGGGGTGATGACCGCGCTGGTCTGCGCCGTGCGCGCCGCGGTGCCCGCCCGGTCGGTCGGATCGGCGATGGCGCTGGTCGGGCTGCTGGCCTGGCTGGGCATGGGCGCGGGCGGCTACCAGGCCGGCTTCTGCTTCGACCGCACCGGCAGCTACGACCTGCCGTTCCTGATGGCCGCGCTGGCCGGTTGCGCCAACCTGGCGGCACTCGGCCTGCTGGCGCTGCTGATCCGGCGCGCCCGACCGCATCCTGCGGCGCTGGCCGTTTGATGGGACGAACGACGATGCCGCACCCACGCCCGCCCGGTCATGCGACCGCCACCGCCTGCGACTGAAAACCACCTGACCCGCGGCGAGGGCTCACCCCCGCCGCAGCATCAAGGGCCGCCGTCGTGTGCGCCGGCCATCATCCCGACCCCTGAAACAAAGGAGACGACCATGCAAAGATTTCTTTCCCCCGTTCTCGCGGCCCTGCTGCTCGGCGCCGCCCCGGCGGTGCAGGCCCAGATGGCCTGCGCCGTGCCGGCAGGCGCGACGACCCCGGCCACGCTTGGCCTGTCGGTCACCACGCCGGACCCGATGGCGCGGGCGCTTTTCGAGGCCGGGCTCACCGCCTATTGGTCGGGCGACACCGCCGCCGCGCTGCACGCCTTCCGCGCCGCGCAGGCCGCCGATGCCGCCTGCGCGATGTGCCACTGGGGCGAGGCGCTGGCGCTGGGCCCGCGGCCGCAGTCCGCAATGCCGCATGCCCACATCCGCCCCGCGTGGGAGGCGATCCTGCGCGCCGAGGCGCTTGCGGCGCGGGCAGGACCGCTGGAGCGCGAACTGATCGCAGCCCTGCGCCATCGCTATGGCATCAATGCGATGTTCCTGCGCGAAGGGCTCGACCACGCCTGGGCGGCCGCCATGGAGCAGGTCGCAGAAGCATCGGGTGAGAACGATCTGGTGCGCCTGCTTTTCGGTGAGGCCCAGGCCATCCTGCGCGCGCAGCACGAGGCGGCAGGCGGCTGAGCGGGATCGCGGGCTGGTGCTGCCGCGCAGGAAGCAGGGCCGTGGAGCGGGTTCGGCGATGTTCCTGCCAATATGGCAGCCGAGTCTCGGCGGGGGCGTCCGCCGAGACGTCTGCGCCTGTTGGTGGTGCGGAGAAACTTCAGTGTCGCTGTGATTTGCCTGCGCCGGGGCCTCGCATGGTCTCTCGGACCAGTGACGTTCCCGTGGCTCAATCCATCATTCCGACCGCGGATCGCAATACTGCTCTGTCGACTATCAGGCGCTGCTCCGCAAATGCGGCATCCTGATCTCGATGAGCGGGCGCGGGAACTGCTACGACAACTCTATGGTCTTGCGTCGGGAAAACAGCCCACCGGACTGTTTTCTGATCCTCCTCACCTTCTTCAAGACCATCAAGTCGGAGCTGATCTGGCTGGTCGCATCTGCGCATTGCGTCGGCACCGGCCAGCCGCAGGCAGGACGGTCGCCGATAGATTTCTGAAGGTGGAGGGAATGTTGGCGATGGTTCGGGTTGCCACCGGCACTATCAAGGTCTCCCCACGAACTCGAAGCTGAATGAGGTCTGTGCGCCCGGCGGTGGGGCCGGGAAGGGGGCGGCGCGGCGGATGTGGTCGAGAGCGACCCGGTCCAGTGCCGCCGAGCCGGAGGAGCGCGCGATCGAGGCCGAGGCCAGCGCCCCCGACCGGGAGATGGAGAAGGCAACGGTGACGGCGCCGCGGTCGGGTGCGCGGGGGCGGCGCAGGCGGGTAATCTGCCGCACGACCTGCCCTGGGTAGTTCGCCACAGCGGCGTTTCCTGCGGCCTGTCCCTGCCCGGAGGCCGAGCTTGAGGCCGTCGCCCGGGCGTTTTCCTGTCCTGTGGCGCTGCCGCGGCGAGCGTCCACCTCTGCATTGCCGGCGGGACGCACTGCCGTGGCCTCGGGACGCCGTGTGACCTGCGGCCGGGTCTCGGAGCGCGGCATTGGGCGGCGGGAGGTTCTTGGTGCGATGTCCGAAATGGCAACGGTCGCGGTCTCGGGTGCGACAGTCGTGGCGGAAGCGGATTCGTTGGGCGTGACGGTCGTGGCAGGGGGTGCCGCGGGGCTTGACCGGGCGGCGGGCACGGCCGGGATCGTGGCCGGGGATGATGCGGTCGCCGCAAGATCGGGCACGATCGACGGTGGCACGTCGGCGGGTAATGCCGTGTCGGCGGTCGCCGACTGGATGGCGGTCACGGCGACCGGTGGGGCGACAGGCGTTTCCGGGGGCTGGGCGGTAGGAACGGGCCGAGAGGCGGGAAGCTCATCGGGCATGACCGGGGGCTGCACCGCAGGAACCACGGGAACCGAGCCTGCGGCAAAATCCGCGAACGCTGCGCCGAGGGCGGCGACCTCGGCGGCCCCGCCACCTTCGACCAGAACCGGCGGCGCGGAAGGAACTGCCATGACAAGCCCCGCGGCATGAAGCCCGCCGGACAGTGCCAGCGCCACAGCCGCCCCGACCGCGGTGCGTGCGCGCATCATGGCGCGCGTCCCCGCGTGGTGATCACCCGCACATCCCGCCCCGAGGCCGCACGCAGGCTCGCCGCGACCGCGATCAGTTCGCGCGCCGGCAGGTTTCGGTCGGGCAGGATCCGCAGGGGCGTCGCATCCGGGCCGCCTGACTGCGCGGCGGCAAAGGCCTCTGGCGTGACCGGATCGCCACGCCAAAGCATCGCGCCATCCGCCCGCAGCACCAGCGCGTCGTCAGGCGCCCGCTCTGTCGCAAGCGCCGCATCGACAAGCTGCACCTCGCGATCCAAGGGGCGCGCCACCTGACCGGCAACCAGGAAGAAGACCAGCATCAGGAACACGATGTTGATCAGTGCAATGGTGGGCTCGGCTCGCCGACGCGGGCGGGGAGCGAGACGACCCGGGGTAGGGTGGGAGGCATGACCCATCGCCTAGCCCCCGATCAGGCGCAGGCGGACGCCCGGCGCATCCCGCGCCGCCGTCATCACGTCCATCAACCGCTGTGCGGTCGCGTCTTCGCCGGGCGCGACCAGCACCAGCCCACCCCCCAGTTCGGCCAGCGCGCCGGGCAGATCGGCCAGCGCGACCTCGGCCAGGTTCAGCATCACCCTGTCGGGCAGCACGCGCAGGAATGCGGGCGGCGGGCCATCGGCAGGTGCCCCCCCGCCCGTTGCGGCCAGGAACGGGAGATCGCCGAAGCGGGTGAAGGTCGAGGACAGCATGAAGAACAGCAGGAGCAGGAAGATCACATCAATGAGCGAGGTCAGCGACATGGCACGCCGCCGGTGAACAAAGGACAGCCTAGGCATGTGCCAGCTGTCCGGTGGTCTCGCGCCCGGACGATGCCTCGGTCACGCCCGGGGCCAGCGCGCCCTCGATCAGCGCTTCGGCCATGCGCCGCTCGGCAACCATGCGGCTTTCGAGCCAGGAAAGCGTCGCGCTGACCGGCATGGCCACGGCAAGCCCGGCGGCGGTGGTCATCAGCGCCACCCAGATGCCGCCCGCCAGAACCGACGGATCAACGTCCTGACCCGCAGCCTGCATCGCGCGAAACGCATCGATCATGCCCAGCACCGTCCCGAACAGTCCCAGCAGCGGCGCTGTCTGCGCGACCGTATCCAGCAGGCGAAAGCCCGACTCAAGGCGCGATAGTCGGGCCTCGGCCAGCGTATAGAGGCGCTCTCGCCCCTCGCCGGCCTGCAGCGCCAGGGCCAGAACCGGGCCGAGGTGCGACGGTGCCGCTTCCGCCAATGTCACGGCACGGGGCCGGCTGCCGGTGTCGGACGCGGCGACCGCAGCCAGCAGCCCCGCGTGCTGCCCGACGCCTGCGGCGCGAAACTGCACGATCTTCCACAGCACCACGGCGCCCGAGACCACTGACAGGCCAAGGATCACCGCGACAACCCAGCCACCGAGGTCGATGAACCCGAGGATCGCGTCGCGGGCCTGGACCAGATGTATCATTGTGCCACCTCCAGGCCGTCGACCGACCCTGTGACCACAAGGGCGGCAGCGCATGCGGCGGCGTCGACCGTGTCGCCCGAACAGGCAGAGACACCGTTCACCAGCACCTGTGTCACATCGGCACAGGCGAGCCCCGCCACGTCGAACTGTCGCACCCGCCGCCTCTCCATCGGCAGCGCGCCGAAGTCGAACAGCATCAGCGCCGCCACCCGGCCCGCGCGGTCGAACAGAACCGTTTCCACGACCATCGACGACAGCGGCGCCAGTGCATTGTCGGCCACGAATGTCAGGCGGCAGGTGCCGCCCGAGTCATCGAGCCGGTTCAGGTCAAGAGTGACCCCACCCTCCTGCGCCGACGCGGGAAGCGCCAAGGCAAGGGCGAGGATTGCGGCCCTTACCATGTGATCGCCCTCGCAAGGCTCAGCTTGAAGGTGCGCCCGCGTCCCTGATCCAGCGACAGGTTGTTCCGGTAGGCCGTATCGAACAGGTTCTCGACCGAGACCTGCACGTCGAAGCCTTCCAGCAGACCGGTCTCGGGCTTCCACGACAGGAACAGGTCGTGGATGTCATAGCCAGCATACCGGGTCTCGGTGACGGCTCCGGTGGTCACGTTCCGCGTGGCGGTCGTGATGCTGTCCGCGAAGGTGCCGCGCCAACCGAACTCGACACCTCGCTCCGGCCATCGTCCGCCCAGCGTCAGCGCAAGCGCATCGGCGGGCGTGGTGGACAGGGTATAGCCGAAGTCACGGTCCTTGCCGCGCACTGTGGACCAGGCAAGACGACCGAAGAAGCGGTCTGACTCGTAGCCCGCCTCGATCTCGGCACCGTCGAACTCTGCCCGGGCGAGGTTGCGGAAGAACACGGTGTCGGTTGTCGGCGTGGTGGTGATCAGGTTGTCGATGCGATTGCGAAACACCGTCGCCTTCAGTTGCAGACTGTCGCCTTGCACGAACAGATCATCGCGGCTGTAGGCCAGCCCAAGCTCGAAGTTCGTCGCCTTCTCCTTCTCGAGATCCAGCGCCGGGTCCTTTGTTGCCGAGAAGGAGTAAAGTTCGTCAAGCGTCGGAAGCCGCTGGGTCCGCGCGACCGACCCGAACACAGACAGATCTTCGGAGACCTCGTAGAGCGCAGCCAGTG
This sequence comes from Paracoccaceae bacterium, assembly GCA_050485905.1. Classification (GTDB taxonomy): domain Bacteria; phylum Pseudomonadota; class Alphaproteobacteria; order Rhodobacterales; family Rhodobacteraceae; genus JAWLCA01. The sequence goes on from JBJHCH010000032.1 coordinate 19,695, forward strand.
TCAGGGCGGTGGCGTGGTCGTTCACGGTGTCACCGCCCGGGACGCCTGCACCGGCCTTGCGCCGGGCGAAGTCGATCCTTGCGCCGGGGATCAGGGTCAGGCGGTCGCCGATCAACACTTCCGACTGGGCATAGAGTCCGATCTTGCTGTCAGTCCCTTCCGGGTGGAACCCAAGTGGGCCGGCGCTGTCGGCGATCCGGCGCTGATCTGTCGCCTGCAGCCCGAACGTCACGAAGTTCTGCCAGCCGGCGCCCGAAAGTTCGGCTGTGTTCTCCACCTTGAGCATCGCGGTGCGGTAGGCATAGGTCACGTCACAGAAGACGTTGTTGTTGGACGGGATCGGAGAACATGGCTGCGGCAGACCGGTGATTGCGCTTCGCGCATCCCATTGTTTGACGGTCGTGTCGGAATAGGCGAGCTGCACGCGCGGGTTCAGCCATCCATCCCCCTGATGTCGCCAGTCGATGATGAACGTGTCGTCGCGTACCGAGCGGTCCACGTCACCGAAGGCCGCCGAGATCGCATCGCCCCCGCCGGTCTGCGCCAGCGTGGCATTGTCGGAATCAGTGGTGAACCGTTGCCAGGACAGGCGAAGCGTCTGCGCCTCGTTCAGACGGAACGTTCCCTTGAGCAGGACCGAAGGCGCGGTGAACTCGCTCCCCCGGACCGGGTTGCCGTCTCCGTCCTTGAAATCGTCGGATCGCCGATATCCCACAGCCCCCAGGAACTCGGCCCCCTCTGTCGGGCGTGTCGCATAGATGAGCGAACCGAGACTGCCGTTGCCGTTCGTGTCGATGCCGAACTTCAGCCGCAGGGCGCCCGTTCCGCCCTCGGGGATGAAGTCGCCTGCGTCCTTGGTCTCGAAGTTCACAACGCCGCCGATGGCACCAGAGCCATAGAGCGTGGCCGATCCCGGGCCCCGCAGCACTTCCACACGCCGATAGAGTTCAGGCTCCGAGAAGAACGACCCCAGCCGATACTGTTCGTAGAACTTCGGCACGCCGTCCACTTTGACGATGATCCGCGCCTCGGACGCGGTCTGTTCGGTCGCGCCGATCCCGCGGATGTTGAAGGCAAAGCCAAGCGGCCGGTCCGAACCGGCGGTCTGCGCGCCGGGCACGCCCCGCAGGATCTGCCCCACGGTCGCGGGCTGTTCGCGGTCGATATCCTCTTGCTCCAGTACGGTGACGGCCTGTGGCGTGTCGATCGCCACCTTCTGCTGGCCCGCGCCAAAGACCAGCCGGCCCAGAAAGGTGCCGGTGCCCTGGGCCGTCTCCTGCGCCTCGGCAGGTCCCATGGCAAGTGTTGCCGTTGTCAGCAGCAGGCAGGCAAGCCCCGGCCTGCGCGGTCGCGCACGCATCGTCATTCGGTTTCCCATCCGGTCAAAAGGGTTGTCGGCTGGCGATGACGCTGGCGCGTGTCGGGACCTCTTGATCCCGGTCGAGAGGCCTTCTAGGATGTCTGACAGAAACCGTCAAGTATCGCGCCGGTCTTCCAGCCGCTTCCCCTCGCGGACGCCGCCAGACCCGGGACCCTGCGCTTCCCCCGCCCGCCACAGACCAGCGGGCCCAACGGAGGCCTATCAATGATCCTTTCTCCCGACCGCGCCGCGGCGATCACCGCCGGGCGCGCAGAGCGCCCAAAAATGCGAGAGCGTGACCTGGCCGAGGCGCTGGGTATCCGCGAAGCCGAACTGCTGGCCGCAGACCTCGGCCACGGGGTCCGGCGAATCGCCGCCGACCCCTCGCTGCTGATGCCGCGGGTCGGCGCGCTTGGCGATGTCATGGCCCTAACCCGCAACGACTGGTGCGTGCACGAACGCCGGGGCCGGTACGAGGCGTTCCATCCGGGCGACCATGCGGCGATGGTGCTGGGACCCGAGATCGACCTGCGCATCTTTCCGCGGCACTGGGTTCATGCCTTCGCGGTGGAGCGTGACGGCGAAGGCGGGCCGCGCCGCAGCCTGCAGGTGTTCGATGCCGCAGGCGATGCAGTCCACAAGATACATCTGGGCGGGCAGTCCGACACGGATGCCTTCGCGGCGCTGGTGGACGATCTTGCCGTTCCGGACGACGCACCCTTCGACATCGCTGCACGTCGTCCGCCCGAACCGGTGCGGTCGAACGACGGCAAGCTGGATGCCCTGCGCGAAGGCTGGGCGCGGATGTCCGACACGCACCAGTTCCTGACCATGGCCAGCCGGCTGAAGTTCGACCGGCTGGGCGCCTATCGCGCGGTGGGGTCACCCTGGGCGATGCCGCTGGCACCCGACGCAGCGATTGCCGCCCTGCAACAGTCGGCAACACAGCGCCTGCCGATCATGGTCTTTGTCGGCAATCGCGGCTGTATCCAGATCCATTCCGGCCCTGTCGAGCGACTGGAACCAATGGGCCCGTGGTTCAACGTCCTCGACCCGCGGTTCAACCTTCATCTGCGCGCCGACAAGGTGGCCGAAGTGTGGCTGGCGCGCAAACCGACCAAGCGCGGCGATGCCCTGTCGGTCGAGGCCTTCGATGATAGCGGTCAACTGATCCTTCAGATGTTCGGAAAACGGGCCGAAGGGGCAACAGATACCGCAGCCTGGGATGCACTGGCGACGGGTCTGGCCGATGGGGTGGCGGCATGATGCAACGCACCGCCGCGGGCCTTTCCGTCGCGCTGCTCGCAGCGCTGTCCCCGATCTCCGCCTGGGCTGACGGCCCGTCCCGCGTCATCGCGGCGGGCGGATCGGTGGCAGAGATCGTCTTTGCGCTCGGCGCGGGTGACCGGCTGATCGCACGCGACACCACGTCTTCCCACCCGCCCGAGGTCCAGGCCCTGCCTGATGTGGGCTATGTGCGCGCCTTGTCGGCCGAGAACCTGATCGCGCTCGATCCCGACCTGATCCTGGCCGAGCACGATGCCGGCCCGCCAGAGGCAATCGAGGCGCTGCGCCGCACCGGCATCCCGCTGGTCATGGTGCCGCAGGCGCTGGACCCCGGTGCGGTGGCCGCCAAGATCGCAACGGTGGCCGATGCCATGGACCTTCCCGAAGAAGGTGCCGTGCTTCAGGCGCAGGTTGCCGAACGGCTGGAACAGGCAAAGGCCGCGGCGGCGCTGCTGCCCCGTCACCCGCGGGTCATGTTCATCCTGTCGATGCAGGGTGGGCGGCTGCTGGTAGGCGGCAACGGCACCTCGGCCGAGGCGATGATCGAGCTTGCAGGCGGGGCCAACGCGGTCAGCGGGATAGATGGCTACAAGCCGCTGACAGACGAGGCCGCGATTGCCGCCGCGCCGGAGGTGATCCTGTTCATGGATCGCGGCGATGACCATGCGGTGACGCGGGCCGATGTGCAGGCGCATCCGGCGTTGGCGCTGACACCCGCCGGGGCAGCGGGTCACGTCATCCAGATGAACGGGCTGTACCTGTTGGGATTCGGGCCGCGCACCGGCGACGCCGCGCTTGACCTGAATGCTCAGTTGCGGCGGCTGCTGGACGAGGTGAAGGGCTGATGGTTGCTCTCGATGCGCCGCCCCAGGCGCTTCCGGGCGACCGCAGCCGGCGGGCGCGGCAGGTGGCGCTGGGGCTGGCGGCGCTGCTGATCGTGACCTGCCTGCTCAGCCTGTCGCACGGCGCGACGGGGGTCCGTCTCGGCGCCGCCGTCGAGGCATGGCTTTCCGGCGCGCAGCTGCCCGACCGCGACCGCCTGATCCTGTGGGAGATCCGGTTGCCGCGCATGCTCACCGGGGTGCTGGTCGGGGCGTCTCTGGCTGTCGGCGGCGCGGTGATGCAGGGGCTGTTCCGCAACCCGCTGGCCGATCCGGGCCTTGTCGGTGTGGGGGCGGGCGCTGGGCTCGGCGCGGTGCTGGCAATCGTGCTGGGCGGCATGGCCCCTGCGTGGCTGGCGGCCATGCTCGGTTGGTCGATGGTTCCGGTGGCTGCATTCTTCGGCGGCTGGCTGTCCACGATCATCCTCTACCGCGTCTCGACGCGCGCCGGTCGTACCTCTGTCGCCACCATGCTTCTGGCGGGCATTGCCCTGGGGGCATTGTCCGGGGCGGCCACGGGCATTCTTGTCTATATCGCCGACGACCGGCAGCTGCGCGACCTGACGTTCTGGGGACTGGGCTCTCTTGGCGGCGCGTCCTGGTCCAAGATCTCGGCGGCGGGTCCGGTCATGGTGCTGGCCCTGATCGCGGCGCCGTTTCTTGCGCGGGGTCTGAATGGCCTCGCCCTGGGCGAAGCCGCGGCGCATCACATCGGGCTGCCGGTGCAACGGGTGAAATCGGTCGCAATCCTGACGGTCGCGGGTGCGACCGGGGCGGCGGTGGCGGTCTCTGGCGGGATCGGATTCATCGGGATCGTGGTGCCGCACCTGCTCAGGCTGGCAATCGGGCCGGACCACCGGTTTCTTCTCGTCAATGCAGGGCTGCTCGGCGCGACCCTGCTACTGACCGCAGACCTTGTGGCGCGCAGCATCATCGCACCGGCCGAACTGCCGATCGGGATCGTCACAGCCGTGATCGGCGCGCCGGTCTTCCTCTGGATACTCCTGCGTCGCCGCAGCCTGGTCGATCTGTAATGCTGACGATCAAGTCCCTGCGCGTCGCACTTGGCCGCGTTCCCGTGCTGCACGGGATCGACACCATCGCCCGCGCCGGGCGCATCACCGCTGTGATCGGTCCGAACGGGTCCGGCAAGACCACCCTTCTTCGTGCCATCTCGGGCGATGTGGCCTTCGATGGTCAGGTCGCGCTGGACGGCAGGGATCTTGCGCGCCTGAAACCGTGGCAGCTTGCGGCGCTGCGCGGCGTCCTGCCGCAGGCCACGGCGCTGGCCTTTCCCTTCACCGTGGCCGAGGTGGTGCGCCTTGGACTGACCTCCGGGCCGCACGCAAACCGCGCCGACCTGATCGCCCGCGCCTTGGCAGAGGTGGATCTGTCGGATCACTCCTCCCGCCTCTATCAGGAACTCTCGGGCGGCCAGCAGGCCCGCGTGCAGCTGGCCCGGGTGCGGGTGCAGATCTGGGATCCGGTGGTGGCCGGTCGTCCGAGATGGCTGTTCCTCGACGAGCCTGTCGCAAGCCTCGACATCGCGCACCAGATCGGCGTGATGCGCGTGTTGCGCCGGTTCGCCGACGCAGGCGGCGGCGTTGTCCTGGTGCTGCACGACCTGAACCTCGCCGCCATGGTCGCAGACGAGGTCTGGCTGATCCACGAAGGGCGGATGCTCGATGCAGGCCCGCCCGCGGCAGTGATCGGCGGAGAGAGGCTTGGACTTGCTTACGGCTGCCCGATCACCGCGAACCACCTGCCCCCTGCCGGCGCGACCTTCGTGCTGCCCCATGGCCTGTGGGACAAACAAGGCGTAGACCTCTGCCCTGCCGTCACCGGTCCGGAATGACGTCCTTCTAGCGGTCAGCGACCCCGCCAACTCCTTCTCTACGAGCCACAGCCAAGGCTGCGAGAGCGATACCCAGACGCCGACAAGTCCCGACCCATTCTCACTTTTCCAATGTCTTGGCGGCGCCTCACGTTGTTGCACGGGCTCACGCAATGTTTTCAGGAGATATCTCGGCGCCCGCCAACTGATCTCTCCGCCATGCGCGACCGTGCAGGAATCCTTGCCTGCGACCTCCGCCTTTCTGCAGCCTACCCTGCGCAGTTGATAGTCAGAGTTCTTCTGATGCCCGCAGGTTAGAGTCCTGCTCTCGTACGGCCCCTGACTCCCCGCAATGCGGTGCAATCCTGATGTGGCGGTCATAGGAAATCGGGAAGTCCGAAAGGTCGATCCGGCTACGCCCCACGCTTCCACCGCACGGCTTGTCGCTCAAGAACGACATTCGGGTCGGGGAACTGGCCGTCTGGATTGGGGCACGACACTTAACCGACTCGCGCGCCGCCTTCGCATCTGCTTCTCGGCTCTCCACTTTCCCAGAGTTGTTTCGCTAAGCACAGGTCATGATCAACCTCACTCGCGCCCATCCTATCACGATACTCAACCGGCTTCCGCGTGCCATGTTTCTTACCTTTGAAGAGATCTACATATTGACAATGGTGCGGATCACGACCCAATCTGTAGAGGCTTTGGTTCCTGCGAGTCACATCGCAGGCGAAGAGGGAAGCCGGTTCAAATCCGGCGCTGCCCCCGCAACTGTAAGCGGCGAGCAAGGCTGATCATGCCACTGGCGCAAGCCGGGAAGGCCAGTCGAGCGTTGAGCTGCAAGCCAGGAGACCTGCCAAAGCGCGACATATGACGACCAAAGGCGGTGGGCCTTGGGGGTGCAAGGATGCCAGGCGGCCAATGTGGTCGTCTTGCTTTCGTGTCCTCAGGCCCAAGACAAGGCAGAGAGGACAGCGCCATGACAATCACCGTTTATTCCAAACCAGCCTGCGTGCAGTGCACGGCGACCACGCGCGCGCTGGCCGCACAGGGCCTTGCTTTCGAGGTCGTCGATTTGACCGAAGATGCCGACGCCTTCGCCTATGTCAGCGAACTGGGCTATCGTCAGGTGCCGGTGGTTGTGGCGGGCGAGGCGCACTGGGCAGGCTTCCGGCCCGACCTGATTGGCCGTCTGGCACATTAGGCCGATGGGCGACCTAGTCTATTTTTCGTCCGCATCGGGCAACACGGCGCGGTTTGTCGCGCGCATGGAGCTGGCAGCCCTACGCATCCCGTCCATACTGTCAGACCTGCTGCCGATGCCTGACGGCCCCTATGTGCTGATCTGCCCGACTTTCGCGGATGGGCAGGGCAGGGGGGCTGTCCCGAAGCCCGTCATCCGCTTCCTGAACTGCCCCGCGCGGCGCGCGCTGTTGCGGGGTGTGATCGCTGGCGGCAACCGGAATTTCGGCACGACTTATGCTCTGGCCGGTCGCGTCATCGCCAAGAAATGCAATGTGCCTTGGCTGGCAAGCTTTGAACTGGCCGGCACTGACACTGATATCGCCCGCATCCGCGCCGGGCTTGACCAATTCTGGAGGACCCAATGCCCGACGGCAGCCTGAGCCCATCGCTCGATTACCACGCGCTCAATGCGATGCTGAACCTCTATGACGACGAAGGCCGCATCCGTTTTGACGCCGACCGCATGGCTGCGCGTCAGTATTTCCTGCAACATGTAAACCAGAATACCGTTTTCTTTCATAGCCTTGATGAAAAGCTCGGCTATCTTGTCGCGGAAGGGTATTACGAGGCCGCCGTACTTGACCAATATTCGCGCAATTTTCACCGTGCGATTTGGGACGCGGCCTATGCCAGGAAGTTCCGTTTCCCGACCTTTCTGGGCGCGTTCAAGTATTATACGAGCTACACGCTGAAAACCCGCGACGGCCAGCGCTATCTGGAACGCTATGAGGATCGCATAGTGATGGTCGCGCTGACGCTCGCGCGCGGGGATGAGGCGCTGGCGATGCGCCTGATGGAAGAGATGATCGAGGGCAGCTACCAGCCTGCGACGCCCACTTTTCTCAATGCCGGCAAGGCATCACGGGGTGAGCTTATTTCCTGCTTCCTGCTGCGCATCGAGGACAATATGGAATCGATCGGTCGCAGCATCAATTCAGCACTGCAACTGTCGAAGCGCGGCGGTGGCGTGGCGCTGATGCTGACGAACCTGCGCGAACACGGCGCGCCGATCAAGGGGATCGAAAACCAGTCTTCGGGCGTGATCCCGGTGATGAAGCTGCTGGAGGACAGTTTCAGCTATGCCAATCAGCTCGGCGCGCGTCAGGGGGCGGGCGCAGTCTATCTGAACGCCCATCACCCGGATATCCTGCGCTTCCTCGACACCAAGCGCGAAAACGCGGACGAGAAGATCCGCATCAAGACGCTGAGCCTTGGCGTGGTGATTCCCGACGTCACCTTCGCACTCGCCAAGCGCGACGAGGATATGTATCTCTTCTCGCCCCATGATGTGGAGCGCGTCTATGGCGTGCCCTTCTCGGAGATTTCAGTCACCGAGAAATACGACGAAATGGTGGATGACAAGCGCATCCGCAAGAAGAAGATCAACGCGCGCGCCTTCTTCCAGACGCTGGCCGAAATCCAGTTCGAATCCGGCTATCCCTACATCATGTTCGAAGACACCGTGAACCGTACCAATCCGATCGCGGGACGGATCACCATGTCGAACCTGTGTTCGGAAATCCTGCAAGTGAACGAGGCCTCAGAATATAATGACGACCTTGGCTACAAGCACCTGGGCACGGATATTTCCTGTAACCTGGGATCGCTGAATATCGCCCGTACCATGGATGGCGGCGATCTTGGCGGCACCGTTGAGACGGCGATCCGCGCCTTGACCGCCGTTTCCGAAATGTCCGCGATCGACTCTGTTCCGTCGATCCGGCGCGGCAATGACGAGGCGCGCGCCATTGGCCTCGGCCAGATGAACCTTCACGGGTTCCTCGCGCGCGAGCGCATTCATTACGGCAGCGCGCAAGGCATCGACTTTACCCGCTGTTATTTCGCGGCCGTCGCCTATCACTGCCTGCGCAGCTCGAACCAGCTTGCGCGCGAGCGGGGCAGAACCTTCGCGGGCTTCGAGAAGTCGAAATACGCCGACGGTAGCTTCTTCGAGAGATACATCACCCGCGACTGGCTGCCCGAGATCGAGACCGTCCGCGCGCTCTTCGAGAGGTTCGGGATCATGCTGCCCAGCCGCACCAACTGGGCTGCGCTGAAGGAAGCGGTGATGCGCGACGGGCTATACAATCGCAACCTGCAGGCGGTGCCGCCGACGGGCTCGATCAGCTACATCAACAATTCCACCTCCTCGATTCACCCGATCGTGTCGAAGATCGAGATCCGCAAGGAGGGCAAGATCGGGCGTGTCTATTATCCCGCGCCCTACATGACCAACGACAATCTCGACTACTACCGCGATGCCTACGAGATCGGCCCCGACGCGCTGATCGACACTTATGCCGCGGCCAGCGAGCATGTCGATCAGGGCCTGTCGCTGACGCTGTTCTTCCCCGCCGAGGCCACGACGCGCGACATCAACCGCGCCCAGATCGCTGCCTGGAAGAGCGGCATCAAGACAATCTATTACGTCCGCCTGCGCCAGACCGCCCTGGAAGGGACCGAGGTGCAAGGCTGCGTGTCCTGCTCGCTCTGAGGCTTACCCATGAGAGACATGCTCACTACCCGCCCCATCCCCCGCGCGATCAACTGGAACCGGCTTCAGGATGACAAGGATCTGGAGGTTTGGAACCGCCTTACTGTCAATTTCTGGCTGCCCGAGAAGGTGCCGCTGTCGAACGATGTGCAAAGCTGGGCCACCCTGCGCCCTGAGGAGCGGGAATTGACCATCCGCGTCTTTACGGGGCTGACGCTGCTGGACACGATCCAGAACACCGTCGGCGCGCCCGCGATGCTGGCCGATGCCCAGACCCCGCATGAAGAGGCCGTGCTGACCAACATCGCCTTCATGGAAGCCGTGCACGCGCGCAGCTATTCCTCGATCTTCTCGACGCTGTGCCTTACCAAAGAGGTGGATGAGGCCTTCCGCTGGTCGGAAGAAAACCCGCATCTTCAGGCCAAGGCGCGGCTGATCCTTGACGAATACGACGCCGCGGCTGATCCGCTGCGGCGCAAGATCGCGAGCGTGTTTCTGGAGTCGTTCCTGTTCTATTCTGGCTTCTACCTGCCGATGTACTGGTCGAGTCGCGCAAAGCTGACCAACACGGCGGACCTGATCCGCCTCATCATCCGCGACGAGGCGATCCATGGCTATTACATCGGCTACAAGTTCCAGCGCGCCGCCCAACGCCTACCCGAGGCCGAGCGCGCAGCGCTCAAGGATTTCGCCTTCAGCCTGATGTTCGACCTCTATGACATCGAGGCCAAGTACACGGCCGAGCTATATGACGGCATCGGTTTGACCGAAGACGTCAAGGCGTTCCTGCATTACAACGCCAACAAGGCGCTGCAGAATCTGGGCTACGAGGCGCTGTTTCCACCCGCCGCCTGTGCGGTCAACCCCGCAATCCTCGCGGCTTTGTCGCCTGACAGCGAAAACCATGACTTCTTCTCGGGCTCTGGATCTTCCTACGTGATTGGAAAGGCCGTCGCCACAGAGGATGAGGACTGGGACTTTTAGTCCGAGAGTAAGCGGCGGCCACCAAAGTGGGGCGCAATGCGCGCGTTGGTTGGACTGACGGGCAGGGGATGGCCCACCATGGGAAAGGTGCGCTTAGGGCATTCCTGATACTCGCAGATCTTGCAGACTGGGTCGATGGGCGTCGCGGTTTCGCGGTTCCTCAAGTAGCCCCAGCACATGGACCAAGCCGATCCGCCCGTGATCCAGCCGCGCCGTCGCCGCAGCTCAGAACGGCAGGCCGCCGGTCAGCCAGCCCGAGGGAAGCCGCAGGGCCAGCGTGAGGCGCAAGACCCACATCAGGGCCCAGAGCCCGGCAACCAGCGCCGCCGCAATCCACAGGGGCGTCCGGAACCGGACCCAGAGGATCGCGGGAACAAAGACCGCCGTCGCCAGCGGGATGCCGATCAGCCAGATCAGCGCCATGTAGCCCAGCACCCAGGCCATCACCGCCAGCGAGCGTTTCCAGCCGTCGATGCTGGCCTCCTCGGGGTCGAGGCCGATGTCGGCGGTGCTCATCGCCCCCTCCGCCGGGGGCAGCACCTTGCGGCGCAGGAACTGCCGAACCAGTTCCAGACCGCACAGGATCGCCAGCGCCCCGCCGGCATATTGCGGGAACAGCCGCGCGGCGCTGCGGAAATCCGCGGCGCTCCAGACCGCGAACAGCGCTGCGGCCAGCACCGTCAGCACAAAGCCGGTGCGCATCCATGCCGTCAGCCGCGCGCTATCCATCGGCCTGCACCTGGCTCCGCCCGACCCGGGCCTTCATGAAGGCGCCGCCAAAGACCAGAACCACGCAAAGCGCGCCGATCGCCATCACCAGCGGGCGGCTCAGCCATTCCCAGTCATAGATCGAATAGGACATCCACAGGTAGCGCTCGACCAGCGCCGACAGGATGAACCCGACCAGCAGCGGCGGGCGCGGCATGCCGATGCGCTTCATCAGCCAGCCTAGCACGCCAAAACCCGCCAGCGCCAGCAGGTCGCCCACATGGCTGGTCTGCTGCCAGGCCCCCATGATGACGATGGCCAGAACCACCGGCGCCAGGTACTGGAACGGAACAAAGGTCAGCCGGGCGATGGGTTTCGACAGCAGGATGCAGATGATCGTGCCAAAGACATTGGCCAGCGCCAGCGACCAGATGATGACAAAGACCAGTTCCAGATTGTCGCGCAACAGCGCCGGCCCCGGCTGGATGCCAAAGATCAGCAGCGCGCCCAGCAGCAGCGCCATCGCCGAGGATCCGGGCACGCCGAACAGCAGGGT
>JBJHCH010000033.1:0-29358 GCA_050485905.1 Paracoccaceae bacterium
GGTGTGACGTGGTCGGAGTTTCGCAGCTTTGCCGAGGCGGTGCGGCTGGACCCGGATCTGAGCCCGGACAACCCGATGATGGCCATGCTGGAGCAGCCGGGTATCGGCACGTTCCCGGTGCCGGGAACACCGTTTTCATTCGGCAGCTTTGCCCGCGAGGCGCCTGCGCGGGCGCCCCTGTTGGGGGAGCATACCGAGGAAATCCTTGCCGATGTTCTTGGCCTCGGGGCCGGACAGATCGGGGCGCTGATGGATGCGCGGGTCGTCGCCGGACCCTGAAAAACGCGTGTGCATCCACGTATGTTTTGCGTGCATTTGCCGTGCATATCACGTGCATACGTTGCGCGCGGTCCCTGCCGGAATGGTGCAACTGTGCCTGCCGGAACGGGGTGTGCACACCACGTATGATTCACGTGCATCTGGCGTGCATATCGCGTGCATACGTTGCGCGCGCAGGCCGGTCGCTTTTCGCAACGCTTCGTTGAGGGATCCGTGATCGAATGGCGTGTCGCGGCCCGCATGGGGCGGGCCCGCCGGGACATCTGCCATGACCTCCATCCTGATCCTGCTGACCATTACCGCCCTGACGCTGGCGGGCGACTATTTCATCAAGCTTGCCTCGTTGCAGACGGGCGGGCTGACCACGGCCGTCTTTGGCGCCGGGATTGCGCTTTACGCCCTGCCGGCGGTGGGCTGGTTCTTCCTGATGCGAAGCCATTCGCTGGCCGCCATCGGGGTGTTCTATTCCGCGGCGGTGCTGATCCTGCTGGCCGCGATGGGCGCGCTGTTGTTCCGCGAACCCTTTGGCCTGCGCGAGACGCTGGGGGTGGCGCTTGCCGTCGCCTCGGTCGTCGTGATGACGCACGAGGCATGAGAGTGCTACCCTAGCGCCCGTTCTGCTTCTTGCGCGAGCCGAGGAACAGGTCCACCCCGGCCAGCAGTAGCGTGGCACCGATCACGATGCCCAGATCCCAGCGTCGGACGTGCCAGACCATGATCGCCAGAAAGCCAGCCAGAAAGACAAATGCGAGAAGCGCCATCAGACGGTTGATCATTTCGCGACCTCCTTCGTGCCGGCTTCGGCGATATGGTCGGTCAGCCACCGGGCGGTGCGCAAGAGCCGCGCATCGTCGCCCCGGCGGCCGACAAGCTGCACGCCCATCGGCAATCCGTTCTCGGCGGTGAACAGCGGCACGGTCACGGCCGGTGTGCCACAAAGCGTCCAGAGCCCGTTGAAGATCGCCGTTCCGGTGCTTTCCAGCCCCGCCGGTGCCGGGCCAGTGGTCGCGGGCGTCAGGATCGCGTCGCAGCGCTCGAAGATCTCCTCCAGCCCGGCGTTCAGCACCTCGCGCCAGTCCAGCGCGGCGATGTAGTCGCGTGCCAGCGCCGCCTTGCCCTCGTCCATCGCGGCCTTCAGCACGTCCGACATCCGGTCGCGGCCGCGGCGTTCCAGCCCGTAGTAGCATTTCGCCATTTCGGCAAAGTTGATCAGGCGGCGCATGTCCTCGGCCCGGTCGAAGGCGTTGGGCAGCGCCACCTCGAAACACTGCTCGCCCAGATGCTCCACCAGTTCCTGCATTGCCAGCCGGGTCTGATCCTCTGCCTGGTCGGCGGCGGGCGGGTGGACATAGGCGAACATCGGCGTCACCGGCACCCGCGCCGTGGCGACCGACAGCATCCGCGCCGTCGGCACCGGCTGGGTGGCCCGGTCACCGGGATCGTGGCCCATCAGCACCTCGGCCAGCAGGGCAGCCCCGGCGATGTCGCGGGCAAAGACGCCCATGGTGTCAAGGAACGGCGACTGGGTCAGCACCCCGGTGCGGGGGATGGCGCCGAAGGTCGGCTTCACGCCCACGACGCCGCAATAGGCCGCGGGTCGGATCACCGAGCCGCCGGTCTGGGTGCCCACAGCCAGCGGCACCATGCCCGCCGCCACGGCGGCAGCAGAACCAGAGGACGAGCCGCCCGGCGTATGACCGGGGTTGTGCGGGTTGCGGGTCTTGCCGGGGTTCAGATAGGCCCCCTCGGTCGTCACCGTCTTGCCCATGATGATCGCGCCCGCGGCCTTCAGCCGCGCCACGATCCAGGCATCGGCGGTGGGCTTGCGCCCGGCGTCGATGGGGGTGCCGTTCTCGGTTGGCATCCCGGCGGTGTCGATAATGTCCTTCAGGCCGACGGGGAGCCCGTGCAACGGCCCGATGGGTGCGCCCGACGTGCGACGCTCGTCCAGGGCGCGGGCCTGGGCGAGCACATGATCACTGTCCAGAAAGGCCCAGGCCTGAACCTGCGGCTCCTGCGCGGCGATCTGCTCCAGGCACGCCTCGGCGTATTCCACGGCGCGCACGGCGCCGCTGGCCAGCCGGTCGCGCAGGTCCACTGCGCCGAGCAACAGCAGCGGGCTGGGTCCGGCCTTCTTTTTCTTCAGGGATTTAGCGTGCGCCATAGAACAGGTCCGGCAGGTGGAAGACGATTTGCGGGAAGTTGTACATCAGCGCCATTGCGATGAAGACCATGAAGAGGAATGGCATGACTCCCCTGAATATCTCTGTCAGCTTCACCTGTGGTGGCGCGATCCCCTTCAGGTAATAGGCCGACATCGCCATCGGTGGTGTCAGGAACGAGGTCTGCAGGTTCAGCGCCACAAGGATGCCGAAGAACAGCGGGTCGATCCCGAAGAGCGGCAGCAGCGGCAGGAAGATCGGCACGAAGATGATGATGATCTCGGACCATTCCAGCGGCCAACCGAGCAGGAAGATGATGAGCTGCGCCAGCAGCAGGAACTGCAACGGCGTCAGATCCAGCCCGCCCACGAATTCGGCGATCAGGTGTTCGCCGCCCAGGTACGAGAAGACCGACGAGAAGGTGTAGGAGCCCACGAACAGCCAGCAGACCATCGCCGTGGTGCGCACCGTCAGATAGACGGATTCCCGCAATCGCTGAAAGGTCATCGCTCCATAGGCCACAGCCAGCACGATGCCACCCAGCGCGCCGATCGACGCGGCCTCGGTCGGGGTTGCAAGACCGAACAGGATCGACCCCAGCACCGCAAAGATCAGGAAGGCAAGCGGGAAGAACGAGGTCAGCAGCATCCATGCCAGCGTCAGGATCGGCACCTCGGGCACGTCTTCCTTTGACGGTTTCGGCGCCAGGCTGGGCTGCACGATGGACCGGCCGATGACGTAGATCAGGTAGAGGCCCACAAGCGTCAGCCCCGGTAGCAGCGCCCCGGCGTAGAGCCGCACGATGGAAACGCCCGATGAGGCGGCATAGACGATCAGCATGATCGACGGAGGGATCAGGATGCCCAGCGTGCCGCCCGCACAGATGATGCCCGAGGCAAAGCTGTTGTTGTAGCGCGCCTTCAGCATCGCGGGCAGCGCCAGCAGGCCCATCAGTGTGACGACCGCGCCGACGATGCCGGTGGCGGTGGCGAACAGAGCGCAGGTGATCAGCGCCGCCACACCCATCGACCCCGGCACACGCCGCGTGGCGATGGCAAGGGTCGAGAACAGCCGGTCCACGATATTGGCGCGTTCGACGATGTAGCCCATGAACAGGAACAGCGGCACCGCGGTCAGCACCTCGTTCGCCATCACCGTATAGGTCTGGTTTATGAACAGGTCGAAGACGCGGTTGTTGTAGAACCCCTCGACCCAGGCATTCGCGGATGTCAGCCAGCCGGCATCCTCCTCCAGCCGGTTGAAGCTCCTCCACTGCCGGTTGGGATCGAAATAGGCGTAGTAGCCGAAGCCGATGCCCAGGGCCATCAGCGTGAAGGCGATGGGAAAGCCCAGGAATACGAGCATGATGAAGATGGCAAGCATCGACAGGGCAACTTGGGGCTCGGTCACGGGGTCTGCTCCGTTTGGGCCGGTTGACGGCGCGATTATTCAGGGATCAGGGAGTCTTCTGGGCGGCCGCCTCGGCCTGCTGGCGCATCAGCAGGGCCTCGGTCTCTTCCACGTCTTCCTCGGCCGGCAGCCAGTATCCCTCGCGCATGCAGTGGATGCAGCGGAAGATCTGCGCGATGCCCTGGATGAAGAGCAGAACGCCCGCGACGACCAGAACGGTCTTGAACTGGTAGACGGGGATGCCGGCGGGGCTGTTGATGCTGACCTCTCCGTAACCCCAAGAGCGCGAAGAGTATTTCCAGCCCGAGAAAACCAGCGCCAGAACGCCGGGGAAGAAGAAGAAGATATAAAGGACCAGATCGACCTTGGCCTGCGTCTGCGGCCGCCACAGGCGATAGAGAAAATCGCCGCGCACATGACCGCCGCGCGACAGCGTGTAGGCGCCGCCCATCATGAACAGCGTGCCATACATTATGAACGACACGTCAAGCGACCATGGCGTTGGCGAGTTCAGCGCGTAGCGCACGAAGACCTCGTAGCTGACGCCAAAGGTCATCAGGATGATGAGCCAGCCGAACACCTTGCCGAACCATGCCGACAGGCGGTCGGCGAACCGAATGAACCCGATCATGGGTCTGCCTCCAGCAAAAATGGCCTGCCCCAACCCCGGGGCAGGCCAGCGTCAGATGTTTCGGATCAGAGTTGCAGCTTGCCCGGGAAGTAGTGGTTGTAGGCGAGCGCATAATCCGGCGCGTTCATCAGTTCGAAGTAGGTGACCTGGTCGATCCAGGCGCGCTGGCTGTCCATCACCTTCTTGTTGAACGGATCCTCTTCCTCCAGCTCCGCGATTAGCTCGTCCCAGGCGACGAGCTGGGCGGCGAGGATTTCCTGGCTGGTGCGGTGCACGGTCACGCCCATCTCGTTCTGCAGCTTCAGCAGGTCGGAGGAGTATTCCTTCATCGCGAGCGCCGTGTTCGAGGTGGATGCCGCCTCGACCCCGTATTTCAGGATCGCCTGCAGATCCTCGTCCAGATCGTCGAAGAAGTCCTTGTTGAACAGGAACTCGAACGATTCCGACGCCTGGTGATAGGACGACAGGTAGTAGTTCTTGGCCACGTCCTGCGCGCCGAAGCGCATGTCGGACGACGGGTTGTTGAACTCGAACGCGTCGATCACGCCGCGCTCCATCGCCGGGACGATCTCGCCGCCCGGAAGCTGGAACAGCGCCATCCCCATCTTTTGCAGCAGGTCGGCTGCCAGACCCACGGTGCGGTATTTCAGGCCGGTGATGTCAGAGACGGTGTTCACCTCGGTCTTGAACCAGCCGAACGGCTGCGCGGGCATCGGGAAGCCCATGAAGCCATAGACATCAAGGCCCAGCATGTCCTGCGTCAGTTCGCGGTACAACTCGTCGCCGCCGCCCTGATAGAACCAGCCCAGCATCGTCGTGGCCGACCCGCCCCAGACCGGGCCGGTGCCGAAGAACGAGGCCGCCTTGTGCTTGCCATACCAGTAGACGGGCACGGTATGGGCGGCGTCGAGCACGCCGTCATGCACCGCGTCCATCACCTGGAATGCGCCGACGACCGCGCCGGCCGGCAGCAGGTCGATGCGGAGCCGCCCGGCTGACATCTGTTCGACGCGGTCGATGTACTCGCGCGCGAAATCCATCCAGATATCCGATGCGGGCCACGAGGTCTGCATCCGCACCACGATCGGCGATTGCGCAAGGACAGCCGGGGCCGCCAGCACCGAGCCCGCGGCCGCGCCGCCGGCGAGCGCGCCGGTCCGCAGGAAAGAGCGACGCGAAAGCGCCTGTTTCGAAGTATCGGTCATGTCATCCTCCCAGGATTTCGAACTGCCACGCCAAGAGTGGCAGATTTGGTCAGGTTTGCTTTCCAATTCGCGTATGGCAAGTCTTTTCGGAATTTTTCCACGCTCCACGACCCGATTACCATGTGAAATTTTGTGCAAGGGCCGTGTTAGCGCCATCAGGCAACACGGTCTGCGGGTGTCTTGCCCGAAAAGAACGCGTCCAGATTGTCGAGCGCACGGAATCCCATCGCGTCGCGGGTTTCCTCGGTGGCCGACCCGATATGCGGCAGCAGGAAGACATTGGGCAGCGCGGCGATGGCGGGGTTTCCACCCGGTTCGGTCTCGAAAACATCCAGTCCTGCCGCGAACAGCTTGCCGCTTTTCAGGGCCGCGATCAGCGCCGGTTCGTCCACCAGCCCGCCGCGCGCAGTGTTCACCAGAATCGCCCGGTCGGGCAGCAGCGCCAGCGTGCGCGCATTGATGACATGCCGGGTTTCGGGGGTGGAAGGGCAGTGCAGCGACAGCACGTCCGACACCGTCAGCAGGCTTTCGACTGTCGGATGGAACGTGGCGCCTTTTTCCAGTTCCGCCGGCAGCCGGCTGCGGTTGTGGTAATGCAGCTCCATCCCGAATCCGCGCGCCCGGTCGGCGGTGACCTGCCCGACGCGGCCCATGCCCAGCACGCCGAAGCGTTTCCCGGTGACCTGACGGCCGACCATGAAGGCGGGCGACCAGAAATCCCACTTGCCGGCGCGGATCATCGCATCGCCCTCGGCCCCGCGCCGGGCGGCGCCCAGCATGCAGAGCATCGCGATTTCCGCCGTCGCATCGGACAGCACATCGGGTGTGTTGGTCACCACGATCCCGCGTGCGGCGGCGGCCTTCAGATCGACATGATCCACGCCGACCGAATGATTGGCGATGATTCGCAACCGGTCGGGCAGGGCGGCGATCACCTCGGCGCTGAAATGCTCCGAATGGCAGGGCAGCACGGCGTCCACCTGTTGGCAGTGGGCGATCAGTTCGTCGCGGGAGAATACGCGGTCGGCCTCGTTCAGCACGACGCGATAGTCTCGCGCGGCGCGGGCTTGCACCGCATCGGTCAGGCGGCGGGCGATCAGAAGTGCGGGTTTGTCGGACATTCATGTCTCCTCGGTGTCGCGGGTCGGCGCAGGCTAGCGTCGGGGCACGCCGATATCCACTGCCGGAATCCGCCCCCGCCGCCGGGCGGCCCGATTGATCCGGCCTGCGATCCGGGCTAGGCCCCCGCCATGGCGCGTATTCCCCTGCTGCAACTTTCCGACATCCGCCTCGGCTTTGGCGGCAACCCGTTGCTCGACGGGGTGGATCTGGTCGTGCAGCCCGGTGACCGGGTGGCGCTGGTCGGGCGCAACGGGTCGGGCAAGTCCACGCTGATGAAGATCATGGCCGGGCTGGTGGAGGCTGACAGCGGCACCCGCACCCTGCCGCCCGGCAGCACGGTCGGCTACCTGGAACAGGATGCCGACATGGCGGGCCACGCGACGCTGGGCGACTATGCCGAGGCCGGCCTGCCGCCGGGCGAGGGGTATCGCGTCGAACGCGCGGCCGAGGGGCTGAATTTCGACCCGGCGACGCCCGTTTCCGGCGCGTCGGGCGGGGAACGGCGGCGCGCGGCCATCGCGCGCGTGCTGGCGGCCGAGCCGGAACTGATGCTGCTGGACGAGCCCACGAACCACCTGGACATCACCGCAATCCGCTGGCTGGAGGCGGAATTGTCCACCACCCGCCGCGCCTTTGTCCTGATTTCGCACGACCGCGCCTTCCTGCGCCGGCTGACCCGCGCGACGCTGTGGGTGGATCGTGGCATCGTGCGGCGGCAGGAGCGCGGCTTCGAGCATTTCGAGAGTTGGCGCGACGAGGTCTGGCAGGCCGAGGATGAGGCGCGGCACAAGCTGGAGCGCAAGATCAAGGCCGAGGGGCGCTGGGCGGTCGAAGGCATCAGCGCGCGCAGGAAGCGCAATCAGGGTCGCGTGCGTGCACTGGCCGACCTGCGCGCCGAACGCGCCGCCATGATCCGGAGGCAGGGCGGCGCGGCGCTGGCGCTGGATGCCGGATCAACCTCGGGCAAGAAGGTGATCGAGGCCAAGGGTGTCAGCAAGAGCTATGGCGACCGGACGATCCTGCGCGACTTTTCCCTGCGCGTGCTGCGCGGCGACCGGGTGGCCATCGTCGGGCCGAACGGGGCCGGCAAGACCACGCTGCTGCGCCTGCTGACCGGGCAGGAGGCGCCCGATTCCGGCACGGTCGATCTGGGCACGACGCTGGACATCGCAGTGTTCGACCAGACCCGCGCGCAGCTCGACCCCGAGGCAAGCCTGTGGGAAAGCCTGACCGGCGATCCGCTGCTGGGCATTTCCGGCCGGGCCGATCAGGTGATGGTGCGCGGCCAGCCGCGCCATGTGGTGGGCTATCTCAAGGATTTCCTGTTCGACGAATCGCAGGCCCGCGCCCCGGTGCGGGCCCTGTCGGGCGGCGAACGGGCGCGGCTGCTGCTGGCCAAGATCATGGCACGTACGTCAAACCTGCTGGTGCTGGACGAGCCGACGAACGATCTGGACGTCGAGACGCTGGACCTGCTGCAGGATGCGCTGGCCGAGTATTCCGGCACCGTCCTGCTGGTCAGCCACGACCGCGATTTCATCGACCGCGTGGCGACGGTGACGCTGATCATGCAGGGCGCGGGCCGGCTGACAGCCTATGCCGGCGGCTGGACCGACGCGCTGGCGCAGGGCGGCGAGTTGACCGCCCCGGATGCGCCCGCCGCACCGCAACCCTCAACCGCGAAACCCGCGGCGGCCACGCCCAGGGCCGCTGCGCCTGCGGGTCTGTCCTTCACCGAGCGCCACCGGCTGGGCGAGCTTCCTGCCCAGATCGCAAGGCTGGAGGCCGAGATCGCCAAGCTTTCCGCCCTCCTGTCTGACCCGGATCTTTACGCACGGGAACCGGTGAAGGCGAAGAAAGCCACCGAGATGCTGGCCGACCGGCAGGCAACGCTTTCGGCCGCCGAGGAGGAATGGCTGGCGCTGGAGGAAAAGGCCGAGGCGGCGGCGGGCTGACGCCTGATCCGGTCACGCTTGGGTGAAGGGCAGGGCCGGGCGGTGCCGATCAGCGTATTCTTCCTGACACAGGGGGAGATACCGATGAACCGCCGCGACGTCCTGCTCGGTCTGAGTGCCGCAACCGCGACCGCCGCCCTTCCGCTGCGCCCGGCAAATGCGTTGGGCGTCCAGCCCTTCGACCGCAGCTGGCAGGCACTCACCTTCCGCCGCATCCCGGCCACGCAATACGCGCTGGGCGGCGCGCGGCTGGGCATTCTGGCCGAGCAGAGTTCCTCAGTGATCTATCGCTCCGTTTCACCGTCCGCGCAGGGCGCCACGACCGCCCGCTGGTCGTGGTCGGTCTCCGAAAGCGTGCCGCCCACGGACCTGTCGCGCCGGGGCGGCGACGACCGCAACATCTCGGTCTATTTCGTAGTCATGGACGCAGCCTCGGCCGCGCGGCTGGCCCCCGACACCTCGCTGACGCGGCTGATGGCGAACCGCTCTGCCCGCATCCTGATCTATGTCTGGGGCGGCAGCCACGCGCCGGGCAGTATCGTTCCCAGCCCCTATACCCGCGGCCGCGGCGTCAGCGTGATCCGCCGCGCCGCCGGCACCGGCAGCCACACGGAATCGGTGGACCTGCAGGCTGACCACGCCCGCGCCTTCGGGGCGCGCTACGAGGCGCTGGTGGGTCTGGCGGTGTCCTCCGACAGCGACGACACGCAAGGCGTCGTGCGGGCGGAACTCAGCAACCTGGCGCTGGCCTAGCGCAGCGCCGCCTCGATATTGCCGCCGTCCACGGTCATCACATGGGCGGTGGTGCGTTCGGCCAGCGCCAGCGCGACGAAGGCCCCGGCCACATGGCGCGCCTCGACCTCCTGCCCCAGCAGGTTGCCGGCCATGTAGCGCGCCGCATCCACCCCGCGCGCCTTTGCCCGCTCCGCGATCATCGCATCCGTCAGCAGGCCCGATCGTATCCGGTCCGCATTGACCCCGTTGACCCGCACCCCCTCGGCCCCCAGTTCCAGCGCAAGCTGGCGGATCAGGAAGAGGCTCGCCGCCTTGGGCAGCCCGTAGGCGCCGAAGTTCCGCCCCGGATTGACCGCCTGTTTCGACGCGTTGATCAGGATCTGCGCCGCCCCGCGCCGGCCCAGCCCCGCCGCCTGCGCCCGGAACGCCGCGACGGCTGCCTGCGCGAATGCCTGATGGGCAAAGAAGTTCAGCTCGAAGCTTTCCCGCAGAACCTGATCCGGCAGCGTCGCCATCTCGCCACCCATCGCGGCCCCGGCATTGGCGATCAGGATATCCAGGCCGCCAAACCGCCGGATGCAGGCCGAAACCGCCCGCGCCGCCGCGCCGTCGGCCGTGATGTCCAGCGCCACCCCGCCGTGATCGCGCCCCAGCGCCTGCACCGCCCCGTCCAGCGCGCGCCCGTCGCGGTCCACCAGAAACACCGTGGCCCCCTGCGCGGCGAATGCCCGCGCCGTGGCCTGCCCGATGGCCCCCGCGCCGCCGGTGATCAGCACCACCCGGCCCTGAAATGTGGGCGGCGTGCCCTTGCCCAGCTTGGCCTGTTCCAGCGACCAGTATTCGGCGTCGAACATGTCGGCATCAGGGATCGGGCGAAAGCCGCCCGCCGCCTCTCCCTCTGCCATCACCCGCGCCGACTGCTCGCCCAGATCACCGGCGATCCGCGCCGCCGCGGCAGTCGCGCCCACGCCGACGATCCCCGCCCCCTCCAGCCACACCAGCCCCGGCATCGGATGCAGCATCGTCTTGATCCCGCCGACGCGGGCGTTGTTGCGCCCGAAATAGGCGCGGTAGCGCTTGGCATAGGTCGAAACCTCGGCCCGCATCGCCTCCGGCCCCGCCTGTTGCACCGCGCGGGTGACGATCAGCGGATGGCCCTTGATGCGGATCACATGGTCGGGCGTCACCACGCCGCGGGTGGCCAGTTCCGCCAGATCCGGGCGCATCAGGAAAGCGCGCGCATCGTCACCGTCGCGGAGGTCCAGCACCGGCAGCGGCCCGTCACCGCGGCACGAGGCCAGCGCACCCCTCAGCGCGGGCAGTATCTCTGCCGCCTGCGCCACCGGCAGGGCGGCAGCGGGAACCAGTCTCGCCGGGCGGCGCTGGGCCAGCCAGTCCTCCACCTCGTTCGTCTGCGCGATCAGCCGGTCATAGGACGCCTTCGCCGTCTCCCCCCAGGCGAAATGCCCGTGGTTGACCAGCAGCAGCCCCTCGGCCCCCGGATTGGCCTCAAACGCCTCGGCCGCCGCGCGGGCCAGGCCGAAGCCCGGCAGCACATAGGGCACCAGCGCCATCCGGTCGCCAAAGATCTCGCGCGTCGCCGCCGCCACCTCGGGCAGGTTCGCCAGCGCCAGGAACGGCGTGCCGTGGGTATGATCGACGTAGGTCTGCGGCAGCCAGGCATGCAGCAGCGTTTCCACCGACGGGTTGGGTGCCGCGCTGTCCATCAGGTTGGCGCGCTGCACGTTCACCATGTCCTCGTCCGACAGGCCGGGCAGGTCGCGCAGGCGGCGCAGCGGCGCCAGCCGCACGGCGGGCAGGCCCGCGGCCTCGATCACCTCCAGATCCCAGCCCGAGCCCTTGATGTGGATGACGTCGATCTCCTCGCCGAACACATCCCGCGCCCTGAGCTTGACCGAGGTGTTGCCGCCCCCGTGCATCACCAGATCCGGATCCTGCCCGATCAGACGAGAGGAATAGACCCTCAGCGCCAGTTCCCGCGCCGCCGGGTCATCCCCCGCCGCGTCCTGAAACCTCTGCGCCTCTGCCTCGTCCCAGCGGTTGCGGATCATCCGGGCTGCCCTTTCCTGCGGTTGTGTCCGCGACCTAGCGCCGCCGGATGCATAGGGTCAACCGGCCGCCCGCGCCGCCAGATCGGGAAACAGCGCGGCCAGACCCGCCGCGCTCGCCTCGGCCACGCCGCGCTCGGTGATCAACCCGCTGACCAGTTCCGCCGGCGTCACGTCGAATGCCGGGTTCCGCGCCCCGGTCCCGTCGGGCGAGATCTGGACGCTGACCACCTTTCCGGCCTCGTCGCGGCCCTGCACATGGGTGATCTCCTCACCCCCGCGCTCCTCGATCGGGATCTCGCGCAACCCGTCCGCCACCCGCCAGTCGATGGTGGGCGACGGCAGGGCGACATAGAACGGCACGCCATTGGCTCGCGCCGCCAGCGCCTTCAGATAGGTGCCGATCTTGTTGCACACGTCGCCCCGCGCCGTCGTCCGGTCGGTGCCCACGATCACCAGATCGACCTCGCCATGCTGCATCAGGTGCCCGCCCGCATTGTCCACGATCAGGTCATGGCTGACGCCGTGGCTGTTCAATTCCCACGCGGTCAGTTGCGCGCCCTGGTTGCGGGGTCGCGTCTCGTCCACGAACACATGCACCGGCAGGCCCGCGTCATGGGCCTGATAGATCGGCGATGTCGCGGTGCCCCAGTCCACCGTGGCCAGCCAGCCGGCGTTGCAATGGGTCAGCACCCGCACCGGGCCGGATTTCCGCGCCGCGATGTCGCGGATGAGCCGCAGCCCATGCTCGCCGATCCGGCGGTTGATCTCCACATCCTCGTCGCAGATCTCTGCCGCCAGTAGCGCCGCCGCACCCGCCCGCTTGTCTGCCGGCAGCGGGGCCAGCGCCGCGCGCATCCGGTCCAGCGCCCAGCGCAGGTTGATCGCCGTGGGGCGGGTGGCGTGCAGCACCTCCCATGTCTGGTTCAGGCTGTCGTCGGACGCATCGCGCGCCATCTGCAGCGCCATGCCCCAGGCCGCCGTCGCCCCGATCAGCGGTGCGCCCCGCACCCACATGTCGCGGATCGCGGTGGCGAACTCCGCCCGGCTCTCCAGCGGCACGATGCGCAACTCATGCGGCAGCCAGCGCTGGTCGATGATCCGCACGGTGCCATCGGCATCCTGCCAGATGGTGCGAAAGGGGGTGCCGTCGATCTTCACGGGGGGCCTCTGCCGTCAGGGTGTTCAACCGGGGGCAGAGTCACCGGAAATGGCCCGGCTGTCAAACCGCCGGTCCGGGCTGGGTGTATGGGGTGGCCGGTGGACTGATCGGGGCAGAAGGGTGCGCCTGCCCTCGCTCTTTTCGCCGCCGGTCTGGTATCCCGTTTCGCGTTAATCAAGGTTGCGTGCAGGTAAACGAAAATTCTCAACACATTGAAAAGGCGGGATTTCCGATTTTGTGCACGCGTGCACAAGCCTGCTCAGCGGCCCTTTGCCAGCGGATGATGCGTCTCCACCAGATCGCGCAGCCGGTCGTCCAGGACATGGGTATAGATCTCGGTCGTGGCCAGATCCGCATGCCCCAGCAGGGTCTGGATCACCCGCAAATCCGCCCCCCCCGCCAGCAGATGGGTGGCAAAGGCATGGCGCAGCGTATGGGGGCTGACCCGGCTGGGGTCGATCCCCGCCGCCACCGCCAGTTCCTTGACCAGCCCGTGAAACCGGTGCCGCGTCAGATGCCCCGCCCGCCCCCTGGCCGGGAACAGGTGCTTGCTGGCCGGCGCCCCCGCTACCCGCGCCGCATCCTCCTCGGCATCCCGATGGGCCAGCCAGACCGCCAGCGCCTGCCGCGCCGGGCTGGACAGCGGCACCATCCGCTCCTTGTCGCCCTTGCCCCGCACCAGGATCATCCGCGGATCACCCCGCGCCGCGGCCAGCGGCAGCCCGACCAACTCGCTGACCCTGAGGCCAGTGGCATAGAGCAGTTCCATCAGACAGGTCATCCGCAGCCGCTCCGCCCCGGTCCGGCCCTTCTCGCGCGCCGCCGTCAGCAGGCGGTCCACTTCTTCTACCGTCAGCGTGCCCGGAAGCTTCTTGTGCCGGCCCGGCCCGCGGATCTGGATCGCCGGATCGTCGGCGCGCCAGCCCTCGGCATGGGCAAAGCGGTACAGCTGCCGGATCGCAGACAACCGCCGCGCCCGGGTCGCCGTGGACAGCCCCTCGGCATCGCAGGCGATCAGATAGGCTTCGATCTGCTCGCGCGTGGCAGTCTCGAAGCCTGCCTTGCGCCGCCCCAGCCAGTCGCGGAAATCGATCAGGTCGCGCCCATAGGCCAGCAGCGTGTTCCGCGCCGCCCCCCGCTCCGCCGCCTGCGCGTCGAGAAAGGCCGAGATCCAGTCGGCCACCGCCTAGCCCCGCCGGTCGAGCAGCATCATCTGCAGCGCCGCCCGCCGGGCGATATCCTCCAGCCCCGCCAGCCGCAGCGTCGCCAGCCCGCTCTCCAGCGCCCGCAGATCGCCCAGGGTGCCAAGCCGCACCTCGTCTATGGCGATCAGCAGCGCCTCGCCCAACCGCTCGTCCGCGACAAGCGCCGCCGCTCCCTCGGGCAAGTCCGTCGCGGCAAAGGCCGCCGCGATTGCCGTCGCGCGCCCATCGGGTGGGGTCATTCCCGCCAGATCGCCCAGCGCCAGAGCGCGCAAGAACGCATCGGTCCGGTCCGTTGGATCATGCGCCGTCGCCACGCTTTCATAGTCGCCCGAAAGAAGCCCCAGCTGGAACGCGACCGCCGCAGCAGGTGCGGGCAGTTCCAGCCCGGCGAGCGCCGGGCCGTATAGTTCCGCGAGCGTGACCTCCAGATCCGCAGCCGCCATCGCCTGCCAGGCCCGTTCCGTCGCAACCGCGATCGCCTGTTTGTCGCCAACCTGCAGCGCATTCTCAAGCGTCTGGATCGCGCGCACCCGGTCCCAGACCCCGCCCGATGCCGATGCCGCGCCCTCGCTGTAAAGGCCGAGCAGACGATTGGCCGAAACCGCGCCCATCCGCGCCAACCGCTCTGCCGCCTCCAGCCGCGCTTTCCAACCGGTGTTGGATCGCAGATCGCCATGGGCAAAGGCGACCGGAAGCGAGGTCGTCGGAATCGGCTCGCCAATCGCCTCGAACATCCGCCAGATCAGCGGCGATGGCCGCGCGGGCTGGGGTAGTGGCGGCTCTTCCTCGAAAAGTTCGGGATCGAGGAAGCGCGACATCAGATCGGCCTCGGCCTCCGTCACATAGTCCAGCGCCTCGCCCGTGCGCAGGGCAAGTGCGGCGGCATTCCAGTCACCGCTGCGCGCAAGGCAGAAGATCCGCGCCGGAAAGGTCGGCGCGATCTCGGGCTGGTCGCGCATTGTCTCGCAGGCGCGGTCTTCCTCGCCCATCAGAAGCGCCACGTCAAAGATCCGGCGAAACAATTCCGGCGCCGTTGGCCCGGCCTGTTCCAGCAGCGCCATCGCGGGTTCTATCGCGCCAAGATCCAGCAGTTTGTCGATCCGCGCCAGAAACATCCGGCCGCGCCCTTCGGTTTCGAGCGGGGGATCAAGCTCTGCCTGCAGCAGGGTATAGAGCAACTCCTGAATGGCCGGTAGGGTATCGACCCGTTCGGCCCGGATCAGACGCGCCAGTTCCTCGGCCGAGGATCGACCCCACAGATCGCGCGGCAGCCCGGTCACCGATGTTGGCAGCAGCCCCGCCGCGTCCCAGCTTGGCCCGTCAATCGGCGTCGTGGTGATCACCTCTGGCAGGCCGACGGCGGCGGCGGAATCGTCGGGTTCGGCGGGCATTGCCGCAGGCACGGCGACACTGTCCGAGAGCCAGTCGATGGCCGAGAGTGGTGCCTCGGCGGCGGCAGGCCCCGCGGCCAGCGCGAGCCAGAGGATCAGCCCGCTTGTCGTGTCAGTCCGCATCCAGTGTCACCGGGGCGCTGATCAGGGTCTGGTCGGGGCTGAGATCGCCTAGGTAGGCATGGCCGATCAGGCCCAGCACCCCGGCCACCACCAGAAAAAGAACGATTCGCACGATCCAACGCATCCCGCCTGCCTTCCTGCACTGCCCTCTCCGCCCGCGCCTGCCCGTTGATCGGGCCTTGGTCGCGGCACACCCTCGGTTCGATGCGACCGATTATATATGGCATTCCCGGCAAGATCACGCCATTCAGGACGAAATCGGCATTCTTGGCCATGCAGGCGCAGGTATCTGCCGGGATGGGGGAAAAGGGGCAGCATGGGTTGGCGGCTGCGCAAGACCGTCGTTCTGATCGGCATGATGGGCGCGGGCAAGACAGCGGTGGGGGGCGCGCTGGCCCGCACGCTGGGCGTTCCGTTCATCGATTCGGACGACGAGATCGTGAAGGCCGCCAACATGGCCATTGCCGAGATCTTCGAGCGTGATGGCGAGGCATTCTTTCGCGCCAAGGAAAGTCAGGTGCTGTCGCGGTTGCTGGACGGGCGGCCGGCGATCCTGTCCACCGGCGGCGGGGCGTTCCTGTCGGCCGGGAACCGCGACATGATCACCAGCAAGGGCGTGTCGGTCTGGCTGAAGGCCGATCTGGAGCTTCTGTGGCAGCGCGTGCGCCACAAGACGACGCGTCCGCTGCTGAGAACCGCCAATCCGCGCGCCACGCTGGCCGCGCTGCTGGAGGCGCGGGAGCCAAGCTATGCCTTGGCCGACCTGACCGTGCAGGCGCGGGCCGAATATTCCATCGAGGCGATGGCCGCGCAGGTGCTGAAGGCGCTGCAGACCCGCCCCGACGTGCTGGACAGGAGATGACGAGGATGGATGTCGTCAAGGTGGCGCTGGGCGCGCGATCGTACGAGGTGCGGATCGGGCCGGGCCTGATCGCCGATACGGGCGCGCAGATTGCGCCGCTGTTGCGCCGGCCGCGCGTCGCCATCGTGACCGATGCGAATGTGGCGCGGCTGCATCTGGACGCGCTGACCGGGGCGCTGCGCGCAAGCGGGGTCTTGTCCGAGGCGCTGGTGCTGCCGGCAGGTGAGGCGACCAAGGGCTGGGACCAGTTCACCCGCACAGTGGAGTGGTTGCTGTCCGCACAGGTCGAACGGCGCGACGTGGTGGTGGCGTTGGGCGGTGGCGTGATCGGCGATCTGGCGGGATTTGCCGCCGCCGTACTGCGCCGGGGTGTGCGGTTCGTGCAGATACCGACGTCACTGCTGGCGCAGGTGGACAGTTCCGTCGGGGGCAAGACCGGGATCAACACGGTTCACGGAAAGAACCTTGTGGGCGCGTTCCATCAGCCTAGCCTCGTGCTGTGCGATATCGGCGTGCTGGACACGCTGACGCCGCGCGATTTTCTGGCGGGCTACGGCGAGGCGGTGAAATACGGGCTGCTGGGCGATGCCGCCTTCTTTGACTGGCTGGAGGCGAACGGACCGCAACTTGCTGGCGATTCCGACCTGCGTCAGCGCGCGGTGCGCCGGTCAGTGGAGATGAAGGCAGAGATCGTGGCGCGCGACGAGACGGAAGAGGGCGACCGGGCGCTGCTGAACCTCGGCCACACCTTCTGCCACACGCTTGAGGCCGCGACGGGATACTCCGACCGGCTGCTGCATGGCGAAGGCGTGGCAGTGGGCTGCGCGCTGGCGTTCGAACTCAGCCAGCGGCTTGGCCTTTGCAGCCAAGAGGCGCCGAGCCGGGTGCGGGCGCATCTGCGGGCGATGGGGATGAAGGTCGATCTGGCCGATATTCCCGGCGACCTGCCCGACGCCGACGCGCTGCTGGCGCTGATGGGACAGGACAAGAAGGTCATCGACGGCCGGCTGCGCTTTGTGCTGGCGCGGGGCATCGGCGAAGCATTCGTCGCGGAAGACGTCGATCCCGGCATCGTACGGGCACTGTTGCAGGATGCGCTGAGCCGACGCTAGCGGGCGCGGCGGAGCGCCATCAACTCGCCCACATTCTCGGGCGTGATGTAGCCGATCATGTGGCCCTGACGGTCCGTCACACCCACGGCAGGGGCCTGTTCCTTCTGCATCGCATCGAGCGCGGTTTCCAGCGGGGCGGTCAGTACCACCTGGGGAATGTCTCGGTTGAGCAGCGGTGCGATGGGGCCGGTGCGGTTGTCCTCGGCCATGGCGCGAAACAGTGCGCCGCGGGTTAGGAAGCCGAGCAGCCGGCCGTCTTGATCGACCACCGGGAATTCGTGCTGTGTGGTGCGGATCAGGGCAGAGGCCGCGGTGGCGAGCGTCGCATCCTCGTCCAGCGCCTCGTAGGCGGTGATCATCGCGTCGCGCGCCATCAGGCTGCGGGCCACGTCGCGCAGGGCCACGTCGGCGCTTTCGGCGCTGGCGGCGATGAAGACGAAGACGCCGATCAGCATCAACAGCGGATTGCCCGAGAAGAGGCCGAGGAAGCCGAAGACGAAGGCCATCGCCTGCCCGGCGCGCGCGGCCACCCGCGTCGCCGCCACCCTGCCCATCCGCATCGTCAACAGCGCACGAAACACCCGGCCGCCGTCCATGGGAAAGGCGGGGATCATGTTGAAGACCACCAGAAACAGGTTCACCACCGCCAGCCTGCCCAGAAAGCCCTGCGCCGGATCCTCGATCGCGGCCAGCCGGTCGAGCCGCGTTTCAGCCCCGAAGACCACCACCAGGAGCGCCCAGATCGCCACGTTGACCGCCGGGCCGGCCAGAGCGACGGCGATCTCCTGCTTCGGATCGTCGGGCATCCGCTCCAGCCGCGCCATGCCGCCAATGGGTAGCAGCGTGATGTCAGGCGTGGCGATACCGTAGCGCCGCGCCATCAGCGCGTGGCCATATTCATGCGCGACGACACAGGCGAAGAGCGCGGCGATGAACAGCAGGTTTTCCGCCGCCGCCGCCCAGCCGCCGGCCATATACGCCGCCGCGCCGATCCACAGAAGCAGCAGGAAGAAGGTCGCGTGGACGCGGAGTTCAGAGCCGAAGAGCCGGCCGATGGGGAAGGACCAGCTCATCGCGGTCCCTCGCTGACAGGATCAGAACGGAATCTCATCGTCCAGATCGCTGCGCCGGCCGCCGCCGCTGCTTCCGCCAGAACTGCCGCCCCCGCCGTAGCCGCCGCCATAGTCGCCACCGGACGAGCCGCTGTCGTAGCCGCCGCCCCCGCCCTCGCCGCCACGGCTGTCGAGCAGGGTGAGTTCGCCGCGATACGGGCGCAGCACCACCTCGGTCGAGTACCGGTCTGCGCCAGATTGGTCCTGCCATTTGCGGGTTTCGAGCTGGCCCTCGATATAGACCTTCGATCCCTTCTTCAGATACTGTTCGGCGATGCGCACCAGCGGTTCCGAGAAGATCGCGACCGAATGCCATTCGGTCTTTTCCTTGCGCTCGCCCGACTGCTTGTCGCGCCAGTTCTCGGACGTGGCGATGCGCAGGTTGCAGACCTTGCCGCCGCTGGGAAAGCTGCGCACCTCGGGGTCGCGCCCCAGGTTGCCGATGAGTATCACCTTGTTGACCGAACCCGCCATGCCGTGCCTCCGCCAGAATCCTTGCCCCGGTTACATCATCCCCGGCGCGCCTTGGAAAGCCCCGGATGCCGGTTTGACTGGATTCAGGGCCGCAATTCACTATAGTGCCCGGCCGAGGGACAGGGACGGAATTGGCATGAGACCGTTGGGAATTGCGGCCGTGGCTGGGCTGTGCGCGCTGATCGCGGGGCCGGGCGTGGCGGAGGGGCTGTTTTCGGGCAGTAACGCGACGCGGCAGGCGATGTTCAAGTCGCAGACCCGGCTGATGGATACCCGGCTTTCGAACCAGTACAACAATTCCGTCCGGCTGCAGCCGCCG
This sequence comes from Paracoccaceae bacterium, assembly GCA_050485905.1. GTDB lineage: Bacteria > Pseudomonadota > Alphaproteobacteria > Rhodobacterales > Rhodobacteraceae > JAWLCA01. The sequence goes on from JBJHCH010000033.1 coordinate 19,329, forward strand.
TCGAAGCATGGGCAGGGTGGCATCCCGGGCTATGCGGGCAGCTATCGCGGCGAGTATCTGGAGGTGGCGCGTGCCTCGGCCCGGCGGCATGGGGTGCCGGAGGATCTGTTCCTGCGGCTGGTCCAGCAGGAATCGGGGTGGAACCCGCGGGCGGTTTCGAACAAGGGGGCGACGGGGCTGGCGCAGCTGATGCCGGGGACGGCGCAGGTGCTGGGGGTCGATATCAACGATCCGCGGCAGAATCTGGACGGCGGGGCGCGCTACCTGCGGATGATGCACGACCGGTATGGAAACTGGCGGCTGGCGCTGGCGGCCTATAATGCCGGGCCGGGGGCGGTGGACCAGCATGGGGGCATCCCGCCCTATGCCGAGACCCAGGGCTATGTGGTGGCGATTCTGGGTAATTGAGGGTTTGGGCAACTTGCCCAAAAATTCATCCCGTTGAAATCAAACGATTTCGTCTTTTTTGTTTACCTGCCCTTAACCGTTGGGCACGGGTGTTTGACCGTGCCCAAGAGATCATTGCGGCTTGCCCGATGCGCGGCTGACGCGGCCCGATCAGCCGCGCGCGCGACGGCCGCCGCGGCGGCCCGAGGTGGCCGAATTGGCGGCGGCTGCGGCCTCGGCAAAGGATGCGCCGGCCTGCACCGCCTCGTGGATGCGGGCAAAGCGGATCCATTCGCCGCCGTTCGGGTCATGGTTCATCAGGAAGTTGGCGGCCTTGATCGCCTCCATCTCGGCCAGTCGCACCGGATTCATGATGGCGCTGGTCATGCCCGCGCCGATGGCCATGGGCAGGAAGGCGGCGTTGATGCCGTGCCGGTTCGGCAGGCCGAACGAGATGTTCGAGGCACCGCAGGTCGTGTTCACGCCCAGTTCGGTGCGGAGCCGGTGAACAAGGGCAAAGACCTGCCGGCCGGCGGTCGCCATCGCGCCCACCGGCATGACCAGCGGATCGACCACGATGTCATGGGCGGGGATGCCGAAATCGGCCGCGCGTTCCACGATCTTCTTTGCCACGGCAAAGCGCACGTCCGGGTCTTCGCTGATCCCGGTGTCGTCGTTCGAGATCGCCACCACGGGGACGTTGTATTTCTTCACCAGCGGCAGGATCGACTCCAGCCGGTCTTCCTCGCCCGTAACCGAGTTCAGAAGCGGCCGGCCCTCGGCCACCGCCAGCCCGGCTTCCAGCGCGCCGGGGACGGAACTGTCAATGCAGAGCGGCACATCGACCAGCCTCTGCACCAGTTCGATCACCTGCCGCATCAGCGGCGGCTCGGTCTCGTTCGGGTTGGGGTTGGAGTTGTAGACCACGCCCGCATTCACATCGAGGACCATCGCCCCGCAGGCGACCTGTTCCAGCGCGTCCTTCTCGACAGTCGAGAAATCGCCCGCCTCCAGCTCTGCCGCCAGCTTCTTGCGCCCGGTCGGGTTGATCCGTTCCCCGATCACGCAGAACGGTTCGTCGAAGCCGATGACGACGGTCTTGGATTTCGATTCGAGAACGGTGCGGGTCATGGCAGGGAAGTTCCTTTCGAGACGGTATCGAGTGCGTCGGCAAGCGCGGGGTCGGTGAAATCGCGGATCACGAGCCGGGCGCCGTGGTCGCGCAGCGCCTCGGCGGAAAGGCTCGATGACAGACCCACGGGACAGGCACCGCTGGCCGCCGCCGCGACGATGCCCGAGCGGCTGTCCTCGAACGCCAGGCAGTCGGCCGGGGCGACGCCCAGCCGGCGCATCGCCTCCAGATAAGGGTCGGGCGCGGGTTTCCCGCGCGGACAGTCGTCACCCAGCACCACCACTGTCAGGCGATCGGCCATGCCGATGGCGGCCAGCATGGCAGCGGCATTCTCGGCCGGCGCATTCGTGACCACGGCGGTGGGCCAGCCCTCGCGCTCGGCCCGGTCAACCAGCGCGGGCAGGCCCGGCATCGGCGCGACCGACGCGCCCAGCCGCGCGCGAAAGCGGGCCTCCTTCTGGTCGGCCAGCGCGGCGATGTCCTCTCCGGGGAAGGCGTCGCCGAAGATGTCGGCATTCTGCCGGCCATGGATCCGAGACAGGTAATCGGCCTCGGTCAGGGGCTGCCCGCGCTCTGCAAAAAGCTCTGCAAACACCGCTGCGTGCAGGGGATCGGTCTGCACCAGCGTGCCGTCGAGGTCGAAGAGAAGCGCGGGCAAGGCGGGCTCAGGCCTTGGCCGCGGCGGGCCGGGCGCTGAGGTCGCCGTGTTCAGCGGTCCAGGCGGCGGTGGCGGTGATGCCGCCCAGCGGGAAGAAATGCACGGACTCGATCCCGAAGCCCGGATTGCGCGCCTTGTGGGCGGCGAGGTCGGACAGGATTTCCGTCGGCTCGAATGGCAGCAGCAGCTTGGTCACGTCGCGGGCGCGTTTCTGCAACACGCGCAAGCTGGGGCCGACGCCGCAGGCGATGGCGAATTTCAGCAGCGTCTGAAGTTTCGCGGGGCCGGCAACGCCGATGTGGATCGGCAGGCGGATGCCCTCGGCCGCAAGCCGGTCGGCCCAGGCGATCACGGGCGCGGCCTCGAAACAGAACTGGGTGGCGATGGCCATTTTCGCGTCCGTGCGCTCGGCAAACGCCTGTTTCCAGCGCAGCGCCTCCATCACCATCCGGTCGGACCCGTCGGGGTCGATGTCGCGGTTGCCCTCGGGGTGGCCGGCGACGTGCAGGCGTTCGAAGCCGTCGAACAGGCCGGTTTCCAGCAGTTGCATCGAGGAGTGGAAGTCCCCCGCCGGCTGCGCCACGCCGCCGGCGAGGATCAGGCCCTGTTTCACGTCGGCCCGGTCACGGTAGCGGGCGATCCAGTCGGCCAGCGTCGCGCGGTCGGCGATGATGCGGGCCGGGAAATGCGGCATCGGCTCAAAGCCCTCGGCCCGCAGGCGGGCGGCGGTGGCCACCATGTCCTCGATCGGCGTGCCGTCGATATGGGCGATGTAGACGCGGGTGCCGGCGGGCAGCAGCGGGCGGAAATCGGCGATCTTTTCGGCGGTGCGGGGCATCACCTCGATCGAATGGCCGGACAGGAAGCCCTGCAGGCCCGAGGTCGTCGGGGCGGGGGCGCGGCGGAAGTTCAGTATTGCCATCAAAGCCTCCATCAGGCGTCGGGGGATCACGCGCGCCCCAGGTTGTCGATCAGGGTCCGCAGGCGTGCCTCGTCGTATTCCGCCTCCAGCCTTGCGGCTTCGGCTGATGCGACCTCGGCTGCATCGCCAGCGACGTCATAGGCGTCGCCCTTGCGCCAGTCGGCCAGATAGGCATCTGTATCGCGTGCGCCGGCCCTCATGGCGGCGCGGTCGATGGCCTGTTCAAAGCGTTCGGCAAGCTGCACCTTGGCGCCGCGCCGGCCGGGGCCGACGATGACCTGCGCGGGGATGTCGCGCCAGTAGACGATGGTGACCTGCGCCATTTCTGCCCCCTTTCGAACGCCGCCTGATTACGGCGATCCGCGCCCCGCGCCGTGACGGATTCGACGCGCCTTGCGTGATCCGCGACGCGCCGGTCCGAATTACCCCGCCCGCGGCGCGGCGGCCACAGGGCGGGGTGTGAATAATCTTCAAGATCATGTTGCGCACGGGCGGGGGTCACCGTTCCGTGACACGGCTGGCACGGCGCGCTTGCGCTAATGCAGTCGCGACACTAGGTTTCCAGTAACCTGAGTTGGAGGGCGACATAATGACGCCCGAGCGTCCCATGGGTGCGGGCGCGTTCCCCAAGCCGGTCGAGCCGCCAGCATCCCCGAAACCTGATCCGGCCGAGCTTTATGCCGCGCTGGACCTTGGAACGAACAGTTGCCGCATGCTGATTGCCCAGCCCAAGGGCACGCAGTTTCATGTCGTGGACAGCTTTTCCAAGACCGTGCATCTGGGGTCGGGGCTGGAATCCTCGGGCCGGTTGTCGCGGTCGTCCATGGCGCGCACGGTGCAGGCGCTGAGGATCTGCCAGAAGAAGCTGGATCAGCATCGGGTCAAGCGGATGCGGCTGGTGGCGACCGAGGCCTGCCGGCGGGCGAGGAACGCCCGCGACTTCATCCGCGAGGTGAAACGCGACACCGGATTGCAGCTTGAGATCATCCAGCCAGAGGAAGAGGCGCGGCTGGCGGTCGTGTCCTGCGCGCCGCTGGTCAGCACCCGGACGGAACAGTTGCTGGTGGTGGATATCGGCGGCGGATCGACCGAGCTGGTCTGGATCGACCTGTCGTCGGTGCCGCCCCACGACCGGCCGCGCGCGATCATGCGGCTGCACGCAGGCTTCCATCCGCCCGAAAGCCCGTTCCCGGCCGCCAAGGTGGTGGACTGGATCAGCGTGCCGCTGGGCGTGGCGACGCTGAAGGACCAGTTCCACGATGTCGAGGATGACGCGGCGCGGTTCGCGCTGATGAGCTGGTTCTTCGAGGAGAACCTTGCGGATTTCTCTCCCTACGCGCATGAGCAGCCGCGGCAGGGGTTCCAGATCATCGGGACCAGCGGCACGGTGACCACGGTCGCGGCGTCCTTCCTGGGGCTGAAGCGCTACGACCGGAACAAGGTGGACGGGCTGAGGATGACGAGCGACCAGATCGACCGGGTGATCCGCGAATACCTGCTGCTTGGGCCGGAGGGCCGGCGCACCGATCCGCGCATCGGGCGCGACCGGCACACGCTGATCATGTCGGGCGCGGCGATCCTGCAGGCGCTGATGCGGGTCTGGCCGACCGACCGGCTGTCGGTGGCCGACCGCGGCCTGCGCGAGGGGCTGCTCTATGCCCAGATGAGCGCCGATGGCGTGCTGGAAGACGGGCCGGTCTGAGGCGATGGCGAAATCCGGCGGAACATCGGGGCGGGGCCAGCGCGACCTGCGCGTGCGGGTCAAGACGGCCAAGGGGCGGCGGCTGTCCTCCACCCTTTGGCTGGAGCGGCAGTTGAACGATCCTTACGTCCAGCGCGCCCGGCGCGAGGGCTATCGCGGCCGCGCGGCGTTCAAGATCATCGATCTGGACGACAAGTACGGGTTCCTGAAACCCGGCGCACGGGTCGTCGATCTGGGCTGCGCGCCGGGCGGCTGGCTGCAGGTGGCGGTGGCGCGGGTGAACGCGCTGGGCGAGCGCAAGGGCAAGCCCGCGGGCCGGGTGCTGGGCATCGACCTGCAGCCGGTGGAGCCGGTGCCGGGGGCAGAGATCCACCAGCTCGATTTTCTGGCCGAGGGCGCAGACGATCAGGTGAAGGACTGGCTGGGCGGCAAGGCCGATGTGGTGATGTCGGACATGGCGGCGGCCAGTTCCGGGCACAAGCAGACCGATCACCTGCGCATCGTCGCCCTGTGCGAGGCGGCAGCGGACTTTGCCTTTGACGTGCTGGAGGAGGGCGGCACCTTTGTTGCAAAAGTGCTGGCCGGCGGCGCAGAGAACGCGCTTCAGGCCGCGCTGAAGCAGAATTTTGTAAAGGTGGCGAATGTGAAGCCAGCGGCCAGCCGGGCCGACAGTTCGGAAAAATTCGTCGTTGCCACCGGCTTTCGCGGCCGCCGCGCCGATCCGTGACCAAGGTGCCGCCCGACCGCTTCGCCGCCCGCGACGGAGAGGTTCGTCTGCCCTTTGATCCCGCATCGCGCGGCGATGCCGGCGTCGCCTTCATCGGCCAAATCCGCACGCAATGGACGCCCCATGACTGCCCGAAGAACCTGCGTCAGGCGCGCGAGCGCGGCATGGAACCCGCGCGGGTGGAGGTCGATTCGGCCTATCGCGCGGGGCTGGAGGGAATCGCGCCGGGGGCGCCGCTGATCCTGCTCTACTGGATGGCGGGCGCGCCGCGCGACCTGATCCTGCAGGCGCCGAAACACCGCGACGGGCCAACGGGGGTCTTTGCCCTGCGGTCGCCCGCGCGGCCCAATCCGGTGGCTCTGGCGGTGGTGCGCTGCCTGTCGGTGGACCGCGATGCCGGGGTGCTGACCGTGGATGCCGCCGATTGCTGGGACGGCACGCCGCTGATCGACATCAAGCCCTGGATCGAGACGGTGGACCTGCCCCCGGAATGAGAAAGGGCGCCCCGATGCGGTGCGCCCTGTCCTGTGATCCTGAAAGACCTGTCCCGGTCTGGCTCAGGCGCCCCAGGTGCGGATCGGGCCGCAATCCATGTGCACGAAGTTCGACCGCGAATAGCGCCCGACGCCGCCGGCGTTGCAGGCTGCCGCCGCGCGGGCCATCTGCGACACGCTGCGCGATTTCATCCTCAGATCAGCGGCTTGCGCCGTCATGTGCAGCGAATTGCGCGCAACCCCGCGCGACCGCGCCCGCAGCATCTGGTTCGTCTGCGGCGAGCGGTAGCCCGACAGCAGCATGTAGGGTTCGTTGGTTTCCATGATGCGGTGCGCTGCCGCCATGATGTCCACCGCGCGCAGGTCGAAGTCGCGCTTTGCGCCGGACCGCCAGTCGCGCATGAAATGAGTGATCTCGGCGACGGATTCGGGAACGTAACTGCCGTCGATCCAGTAGATCGTATCGAGGCTTTCGCCGGTTCGGCCCGAATAGAGCCTGATCCGCCTGAAGTCGCCGCCGCCGCGCAGGAAGCCGAAGGCATTGGCAAAGGTTGGTGCCGCCGTGACGGCTGTCGCTGCAAACATCCCCAAGAGGGTGCGTCGTGAGACGCCCGAGGAGTCGGTTTTAGTCATGATCGATCGCCTGTCCCGTCGTTACCTGCTCTGCGTTGGCCGCAGTTCTACGTCCGTCCTGGACACAGGGGTTGTATGGCACAAATGCATTTCTCGCCCAAGCCCCGGTTCCAAAGCAATTTCCCGACTCGGCCGTCATCGGCAAGAATTCGCTGAATCAGGACAATGGGATCGCAGAAATGCACGGTTCGACGCGCCAGGCGCGTTTTTGCGCCCGAATGTTGCAGGTAGGCCACATGTTAAGGGCCTTTCGGGGGGAAAGAAGAGCATTGTGAATGGACCGTCAGCAAATCGGGCCGCAGAGTGAAGGGGTTGCCTGGGGGCGGCGGTCGGCTTTGCTTGTGCGGGATGGATAGATGATGGTGTTCGGGTGTGACGGGATGGATCGGCGTGTGACGCGTGGGGTCCGGTGGATCGGTGCGGGGCTGCTGGCGGCGGCGCTGTGGCTGTCGGCGGGGGCGGAACTGCGGGCCGACCCGGTGTATCAGGGAATGGCCTATCGTCAGGCAGTGGCGTCCCATGTCGCCGAAAGCGACGCGCTGGCCGCCTTTTACCGGCAGCGGGATTACGCGCCGCTCTGGGTCGGTCCGGACGGGGCAGAGCGGCGGCAGGCGCTGCTGGCCGCGCTTGATCGTGCCGGGGATCACGGGCTGCCGGTGACGCGCCACGACGCCGCGGCGCTGGCCGACGCGTTGCGCAACGTGCGCAGCAACCGCGATCTCGGCCGGGTGGAGGCGATGCTGAGCATGGCCCTGCTGGCCTATGCCCGAGATCTGCAGTCGGGCGCGCTGGTGCCGTCGCAGGTCGATCCCGGCATCGTGCGCGAGGTGGCGCGGCAGGATCCGGCGCGGGTGATCGCGGCCTTTGCCCGGTCCGAGCCCGGCGCCTTCCTGCGCGATCTGGCGCCGCGCAGCCCGGAATATGCCGCCCTGATGCGCGAGAAGCTGCGGCTCGAATCGCTGATCGCCGCCGGTGGCTGGGGCACCCGCGTGCCGTCCGGCGCGCTGCGGCCCGGCGACAACGGCCGTTCGGTCGTGGCGCTGCGCGACCGGCTGATCGCCATGGGCTACATGGCCCCCAGCGCGGTGGCGGAGTTCGACGACACGCTGACCCGCGCGGTGCAGCAGTTCCAGATCGACCACGGGCTGACCGCCGACGGCGTGGCCGGCGAGGGCACGATCGCCGAGATCAACCGCGCGCCCGAGGAGCGGCTGAAATCGGTCATCGTGGCGATGGAGCGCGAGCGCTGGATGAACAAGGACCGCGGAAAACGGCACATCTGGGTCAACCTGACCGATTTTTCCACCCAGATCATCGACGACGGCAAGGTCACGTTCGAGACCCGCGCGGTGATCGGCGCCGCCGACCCGGCCAAGCGCACGCCGGAATTTTCCGACCGCATGACCTATATGGAACTGAACCCCGACTGGACCGTGCCGCGCGGCATCATCAGCCGCGACTACCTGCCGCGCCTGCAGAACAACCCCGGCGCGCTGGGCCATCTGCAGGTGCTGGACCGCCGCGGCCGGGTGATCCCGCGCAGCCAGATCGACTTCACCGCCTATTCCGCGCGCAACTTCCCCTTCACCCTGCGGCAGGCGCCGGGGCCGTCGAACGCGCTGGGCACGGTGAAGTTCATGTTCCCCAACCCCCATGCGATCTACCTGCACGACACCCCCGAACGGCACCTGTTCGGGCGGGAAAGCCGGGCCTATTCCAACGGCTGCATCCGGCTGAACGACCCGCATGATTTCGCCTATGCGCTGCTGGCGGGGCAGGAGGCCGACCCCGAGACCTTCTTCCACGCCACGCTGCGCACCGGGCGGCAGACGCGCGTCAACCTGCAGACGCCGGTGCCGATCCATCTGGTCTATCGCACGGCCTTTTCCACCCCGCGGGGCAAGATGAACTATCGCCGTGACGTCTATGGCCGCGACGCGCGGATTTTCGAGGCGCTGTCCCGCGCCGGGGTGGCCTTGCCCGAGCAACGCAGCTAGAACGCCAGCCGGGCGGCGCGGCGCCGCCCGAGGGGGCGCCATGAGCCATTCCATCGCCGAGATCGCCGCCGCACTTGGCGCGCGGGCCGAGGGCGCGACGGATCTGCGCGTCACCGGCGCGGCGGAACCCGCCGCCGCCGGGCCGGATGCGCTGGCCCTTGCGATGGACCCGAAATATGCCGAGGGGCTGGCAAAGGGCCGGGCGCAGGCGGCGATCCTGTGGGACGGGGCCGACTGGCAGGCGCTGGGGCTGAAGGCCGCGATCTACGTGCCGCGCCCGCGCTACGCCATGTCGGGCCTGACCCGCGTGCTCGACCCCGGCCCGCGCATCGCACCCGGCATTCACCCCAGCGCGGTGATCGATCCCTCGGCCGCCATCGGCCCCGGCGCCGCCATCGGCCCCTTCGTCGTGATAGGGCAGGGCGCCCGGATCGGCCCGAACGCCCGCATCGCCAGCCATGTCAGCATCGCCGAGGGGGCAGAGATCGGCGCCGACGCGCTGATCCTGCAGGGCGCGCGCATCGGCGCCCGCGTCCGCATCGGCGACCGCTTCATCGCCCAGGCGGGTGCGGTCGTCGGCGGCGACGGATTTTCCTTCGTCACCCCGGAGAAGTCCGGGGTCGAACAGGTGCGTGAGAACTTGGGCGCGCGCGACGGGATCGCCGCGCAAAGCTGGACGCGCATCCACAGCCTTGGCGCGGTGACCATCGGCGACGATGTGGAGCTTGGCGCCAACGCCACCATCGACCGCGGCACGATCCGCGATACGGTGGTCGGATCGGGCACCAAGATCGATAATCTGGTCCATATCGGCCACAATGTTCAGGTCGGGCGCGACTGTCTGCTTTGCGGTCAGGTCGGCATCGCCGGGTCGGCGCGGATCGGCGACCGGGTGGTGCTGGCCGGTCAATGCGGCGTGAATGACAACATCTTCATCGGCGACGATGTGGTGGCCGGCGGGGCGACGAAGATTTTCACCAATGCGCCTGCAGGGCGTGTCCTGCTTGGCTCTCCGGCCATTCGGATGGAAACCCAGATAGAGATCAACAAGGGCCTGCGCCGCCTGCCGCGGCTGTTCCAGCAGGTGGCCGAGTTGCAGAAAGCGGTTTTCAAGACTGACGGCAACGACTAAATCAGCCCCGCAAGCGGGAGAGTGCAATGGCTGACGCCGTGAAGGACCGGGTAATCCAGATCATCGCCGAACAGGCGGTGCTCGATGTGGGCGACGTGCGCATGGACTCGACGCTCGACGACCTTGGGATCGACAGCCTGGGGCTTGTCGAAAGCATCTTCGCGATCGAGGAAGCCTTTGACATCTCGGTCCCGTTCAACGCCAACGAGCCGGAACAGAGCGATTTCGACATCTCGTCGGTCGCGG